>CALFZM010000148.1 GCA_937952235.1 uncultured Opitutia bacterium
ATCCGGCCGCGTTTGCCCGCCGTGGTGTGGCCGGGCGGGTTGGGCCCGATCCAGCGTTCGTCGATCGGTTCGCTCGCGCGCTGGTAGCGGGAGTCGCTCGAGATCCGCAGTCGGTTCTCGGTGCGATTGTCGAGCGAGCCGTGCACGAGGAACATGCCGAACGTGAGAAAATCCCCCGGCTGGTACTCCGTCGTGAGCCAGCGCCCGCCAAACTTGTTCCGGAGCACCGGCGGGTTGTGGGAAAGGGTGCCGGTGAACGTCCAGCCGAACCCTTTCGCGCCCGTCTGCGCGTTCGTGACCTGTTCCGGCTTGTTCGAACAGTAGCTGTCCACGTCGCGGTACACGTAGTTCTCGAGCAGATCCATCCGGCGGTGCGAACCCTCGAGCACCATGAGTCCTCCGAGCTCGAAGGAGATGTCGCCGTAAGGCAGCCAGCAGGTCATGTGACGGTGCGTGCCGCGACCCATGTACGGCAGATCGCAGTGCGGATTCGTGCCCTTGCCCGGGCCGATCGCCCGCAGCCAGGTGAAGTCGTAATGCCGGATCTCCTCGCCGTAGAACCTGCGGTAGAAGCCCGTGAGCCGCGGACCGTAGAGGAGGTTCTGCACCGCCGGGTTGTTGTTCGTCAGCTCAGGCTTGAACACGTAGCCCGCGCCCGGCTTGCACACGCCTTCGAGGGACGGGAACCGCTCGTCGAGCACGCCCGCCGCGGCGAGACCGTCCGTCAGCGAACGCCGGGCTTCCAGCACCTCGTCGCGATCGAGGTAACCTTTCATGTAGAGATAGCCGTCGGCGTCGAAACGCCGGCGGAGCTCCTCGACGTCATCCGCGGCATCGCTGGAGTCGCGGAGCAGGCCTACCTTGGCGTCGTCCATCTCGAGCGCGTGACCGTAGGCGTAAAGCTGGGGCAGGGCGGAGAGCGTGGGCATGGCGCGAAGGTACACCGACCGGGAAAGGGACAAAATGGTTGCAGTGGGAGAACTCATGTAAAATTTGGGCGGCGATGCGCCTTGCCGACCGCCCCTCCTCGCAAGCCTGGCTGGAAAGTCCACTCCGCACTGAAATCGGGGAACTCCAGCTCGCCGGATTATTGCACGATGCCCCCGGGATCGATCCACAGGCGATGCGAGTTTTGGGCAGCTACGCGTTGGTGCTGATGATCGCGGGCCGGGCGGTGTACCGCGACGCCCGGGGCACGGAGGGCGAGTTGGAGCCCGGCGACGCCGTCCTCGTCTTTCCCGATGTCGCGCACGCGTACGGGCCGGTCGGCCGGGAGGGCTGGAGCCAGGTTTATTTTGTCTTCGCCGGTCCTCAGTTCGATCTCTGGCGGCAGAGGGGATGGATGCGGACGGACCATCCCGTGCTGAAAGTCGGCGCGGCGCCCTACTGGCTGGAGCGGCTGCGACAGGTGCTGGAAGGCGATCCCCAGGGACGGCGCGGCGGGCGGATGCGCGCGCTCGGCCGGTTCGCCGAGGTGCTCGCGGCGATGCTGGCGGCCGACGCCGAGGCCCGGGCGCCCGGGCGCGATCCCTGGTTCGACCGCAGCCTGCTCCTGCTCGGGCATCGCACGGCGCAGGGGTGGCTCGCGCCTCCCGACGTGGCGCGCGAAGTCGGCCTCTCGTACGAGACGTTTCGCAAGCGCTTCGTCCAGCTCGGCGGCGAATCGCCCGGGCAATACCAGCGCCGGCGCCGGCTCGATTGGGCCCGCGCGGCCATTTACCAGGGTGACCGCAGCATGAAGCAGATCGCGGACGAACTGGGCTTCTGCGACGTCTTCCATTTCTCCAAGGCGTTCAAGCAGGTCGTGGGCACCACGCCGTCGGAGTACCGGCGCCGGGTGCGCGGTGCCTGATTCCCGCGCGCCGCCGTTGTCGCAGGGCTGAGTTCCGTCGCAGCCGCGGTGCCGACGGAGCCGCGCGCTCCGAGGAATCGGCGGCGCGGACAACGCTGACTCGAAGGCAGCCGGGTCAGGGCGGGAGGAGGTTGATCGTCACGGTCTCGAGCTTCCCCGTGAAACGGAACGGCACGCGATACGCCGAACTCACCGGCGTGCCGAACTGGCGGCCCACGCCCAGCGTTTCGAGCGGCCAGAAGGGCTTGATGTCGCCCTCACCGCAGAGCTGCCCGTTGATATAGAGTTTGCCGCGCCCGCCGCCCCACGGCTCGGACGTGGTCCGCGCATAGACGTAGGTCGCTTCGACGGCTCCGCGGGGCAGCGTGGTCTCGCTCGTGAGCGTGCTGAGGCTGCGCCCGAAGAAATTGCTCTCATACACGAGCCGGTCGTCCTTCATGTAGAAGGCGAACCCGCCGTAGCGACCGCCCTGCGCGATCAGGATGCCCTCGGCGCCGCCGGCCGGAATCTCGACTTTGGCCGTGATGCGGTGCGGCCCGAGCAGGCGGGGGACGGACCAGACCGAGAAGCGCGGCAGGTCGGGAGTGTAGACGAACTCGGTCTTGCCTTCGAAGGGATCGGGGCGGCCGCGGACCGACGCGGCGTTCGGCCCCCAGCCGAGGTTGGCGGGGCGTCCTTCAAACGTGTACTGCGGGCCGGTCTTGGCCGAGACGAGCGGATACACCTGGTTGGCGAGTGCCTCGCGGTGGAAGAGCCGTTTCAGGTGCTCGAGCTTTTCCGGATGAAGCGCGGCGACGTCGCGGGCCTGGCTGAAATCCTCGTCCAGGTGGTAGAGCTCCCATTTCTCGTGGTCGTAATCGTCGGTTCTCCGGCTCGCGTCCCACGGCAGCGAGTGCAGCGCGCTCGCC
>CALFZM010000149.1 GCA_937952235.1 uncultured Opitutia bacterium
AACGGAATTGTGAAAGGAGACTTCTCTATTTCCGCGTCGCCACCGCACGCTTCCGCTCCGGAAACAGCGTCTGGCAGAGCTCGCATTTCGTGCCGTCACAGCCGCGCGCCGTGCAGTGCTCCCGGCCGTAGTAGATGATTCGCAGATGGAGCGGATTCCAATGCTCCCGCGGGAAAAGGCGCTTCAGATCGACCTCCGTCTGCGCCACGCTCCGGCCGCTGCTGAGCTTCCAGCGCTGGGCGAGACGATGGATATGGGTGTCGACCGGAAACGCCGGCACCCCGAACGCCTGCGCCATCACCACGCTTGCCGTCTTGTGGCCCACGCCCGGCAGCTCCTCCAGTTCCTCGAACGTACGCGGCACCTGTCCTTGGTGCTTCGCCATGATCTGCCGCGAGAGTTCGCTGATCGCCTGCGCCTTGCGCGGTGCCAGGCCGCAGGGACGCACGATGGCATCAATCTGCTCCACCGTCAGCGTCGTCATCCTCGCCGGCGTGTCGGCGAGCGCGAATAACCGCGGCGTGGTCAGATTGACGCGCTTGTCGGTGCACTGCGCGGACAGCAGCACTGCAATCAGGAGAGTGAAGGCATCCTTATGCTCGAGCGGGATCGGGGTCTCGGGGTACAACTCCGCCAGCCGGCGGTCGACGTACGCGGCGCGGGCCTCGCGGGTGGGAAACGGTGAGCGGGCGGGCACAGCCGACTCTGCGTCGACCGTCGCCGGAAGCGCAAGCAGCGGTCGTTGATCGGAGCCGGTCGGCTCGCCCTTCGGACACCGGCGCTTCCTGGCCAAATCTCGGTTGCGCGACTTCCTCGCGGGCCTACGGTCGCAGACCATGTCCTCGTTTCGTGACCTGCTCGCGCCCACCGACACGTTTCCGCGCCGCCACCACGGTGACGACGCTGCCGATACGGACGCGATGCTCGCGACGCTGGGCTATCCTTCGCTGACCGCGCTGGTCGACGCGGCCGTGCCACCGCAGATCCGGCGCGGCCCGCTCGATCTCCCTGCCGCCATCGGGGAAAACGCCGCCCTGGCCGAGCTGCGCGCGATCGCCGGTGACAACCGCGTCCATCGCAGCTTCATCGGCCTCGGCTACCACGAGACGTTCACACCGCCCGTCATCCAGCGCAACATCCTCGAAAATCCCGGTTGGTACACCGCCTACACACCCTATCAGGCGGAGATTTCCCAGGGCCGGCTCGAGGCGCTCCTGAATTTCCAAACCCTGGTCACGGAGCTGACCGCGCTCGAGATCGCCAACGCCTCCATGCTCGACGAAGGCACCGCCGCCGCCGAGGCGATGATGATGTGCCACCGGCTGAAGGAAGGTGACCCCAGCGCCCACCGCACGTTTTTCGTCTCCGCCCACTGTCACCCACAGACGATCGATATCGTCCGCACCCGCGCCCGGCCGATCGGCATCGACGTGGTCGTCGGCGACCACCGCACGTTCCGGCCCGATGCCGGCTGTTTCGGCGTGCTGGTGCAGTACCCGGACACCACCGGATCGATCCACGACTTCGCAGCCTTCTTCTCCGCCGCCCACACCGCCGGTGCGTTCACGATCGTCGCCGCCGACCTGCTCGCGCTCACGCTGCTGCGTCCGCCGGGCGAGTTCGGTGCCGACGTCGCCGTCGGTTCCGCCCAGCGCTTCGGCGTGCCGATGGGATTCGGCGGCCCGCACGCCGGCTATCTGGCGACCCGCGATGCGTTCAAGCGCCAGATGCCCGGCCGGCTCGTCGGCGTATCCAAGGACGCCCAGGGCGACCCCGCCATGCGCCTCGCGCTCGGCACCCGCGAGCAGCACATCCGGCGCGACAAGGCCACGTCCAACATCTGCACCGCGCAGGTGCTGCTGGCGGTGATGGCATCGATGTACGCCGTCTATCACGGGCCGGATGGGCTCACGCGGATCGCCCGCCGGGTCAAGGGCCTCACCGCGCTCCTTGCCGCGGGGTTGCGCCGCGCGGGGGCCAAGGTCAACGAGCTGCCATTCTTCGACACCCTGACGGTGGGCGGCGTCGCCGCGGCGCGCGTGCACGCGGCCGCGGAAGGCCGGAAAATCAACCTTCGCGCAGTCGACGACTACACCGTCGGCATCAGCCTGGACGAAACCGCGACCGAGGAGGACGTCGCCCTGCTGCTCTCGTTCTTCAGCGCATCGGTCGTCGACGAAATTCCCGCCCTGCTGGAAACCCTGTCGTCCGCCGATGCCGGATTTCCCGCCCCGCTCGCCCGCACCTCCGGTTTTCTCGCCCACCCGGTGTTCCAGCGCCACCACACGGAACACGAGATGCTGCGCTACATCCGGCGGCTGGAGGCCCGCGACCTGTCGCTCTGCCACTCGATGATCTCGCTGGGCTCCTGCACGATGAAGCTCAATGCCACGAGCGAAATGCTGCCCGTCTCGTGGCCGGAGTTCTCGCGCCTGCATCCCTTCGCTCCGGCGGAGCAGACGCGCGGTTATCAGAAGCTGTTTCGCGACCTCGAGACCTGGCTCGCCGAGATCACGGGCTTCGCCGCCGTCTCGCTGCAGCCCAACGCGGGCTCACAGGGCGAATACGCCGGGCTGCTGGCCATCCGCGGCTATCACGAGTCGCGCGAGCAGGGTCACCGGCACGTCTGCCTGATCCCGACCAGCGCCCACGGCACCAACCCGGCCACGGCCGCGATGTGCGGCTTCAAGGTCGTGCCGGTCGCCTGCGACGCCAGCGGCAACATCGATCTCACCGACCTCCGGACCAAGGCAGCCGCCCATGCGTCCGCTCTCGCGGCCCTGATGGTGACGTATCCGTCGACCCACGGCGTGTTCGAACCCGGCATCAAGGAAATCTGCGCCATCGTCCATGAGCACGGCGGGCAGGTGTACATGGACGGTGCCAACATGAACGCGCAGGTCGGCCTCACGTCCCCCGGCCACATCGGCGCCGACGTCTGCCACCTCAACCTGCACAAGACCTTCTGCATTCCTCATGGCGGTGGAGGCCCGGGCATGGGACCGATCGGCGTCGCGACGCATCTCGCGCCGTTCCTGCCCGGTCATCCGCTCGCGCCGGCCCGCGCGAGCGCTCCGGGCTCGCCCGCTCACGCTCCCGTCGGCGCCGTGTCCGCTGCCCCCTTCGGCAGCGCGAGCATCCTCGTGATCTCGTGGATGTATATCCGCATGATGGGCCCGGACGGGCTCACCGCGGCGACGCAGCGCGCCATGCTCAACGCCAACTACGTCGCCCGGCGGCTCGAGCGCTATTTCCCCGTGCTCTACCGCGGCAACGCGGGGCTGATCGCCCACGAGTGCATCGTCGATTTCCGCGCCTGGAAGAAACACGGCCTCGAGGTGGAGGATGCCGCGAAGCGGCTGATGGACTACGGGTATCACGCGCCCACGATGTCGTTCCCCGTCCCCGGCACCCTCATGATCGAGCCGACGGAGAGCGAGGCCAAGTCCGAGCTCGACCGTTTCTGCGACGCGATGGTCTCGATCCACGGCGAGATGCAGGCGGTCGCCAATGGCGAGTCCGACAAGGCGAACAACCCGCTCAAGCACGCCCCGCACACCGCGAAGGTCGTGTGCGCCGACACCTGGGACCATCCGTACTCGCGGCAGACGGCGGCCTTTCCCGACCGTTTCACCCGCGCAAGCAAGTTCTGGCCCGCCGTCGGCCGCGTCGACAACGTCTACGGCGATCGCAACCTGGTGTGTTCGTGCGTCGGCATGGAAGCGTACGCCACGCAGGCGTGATCCCTCCTGGGAGCGCGGACGCCCTCGTCCGCTGGCTGGATCGAGAAATGCGGACGAGGACGTCCGCGCTCCCACGGCTCACCTCGCCGGCACCCAGGCCCGCACGCTCGTGATCCGCGGGAACAGTCCCGGCAACCGCGCCCATGACTCACCGTCATCGGCTGACTGATACAGCTCGCCGGCGGTCGTGCCCAGGTAGACGCCCGCGGGCGCGAAGGGGTCGGTGGCGAGCGCGTCGCGGAGCACGCCGACGAAGTGTTCCTGCTGCGGCAGCCCCGCGGTGAGGGCACGCCAGGTGCGGCCCTGGTCGCGCGAACGCCAGACCTTCAGTGCGCCGCCGGGCACGACCCGGTTCTCGTCCGAGAGCAGCGGCACGACGAACAGGTCGCCGCGCTGCGACACGGCGAGCGGAAAGCCGAAGTCATGGGGCAGCCCGCGCGAGATGCGCGTCCACGTGTCGCCCGCATCGGTCGTCATGAACACTCCGCCGTGGAACTGCAGGTACAGGACGCCCGGACGCTGCGGGTCGGCCGCGAGCCGGTGCACGCAGCGGCCCATGTCGGGATCTTCGATGAAACCGGGCGCCACGTTGTGCAGGCCTTCGTTGCGCAACTGCCACGATTCGCCGCCGTCGTCGCTGCGAAAGACGCCGACCGAGGAGATGCCGACCCACAACCGGCGCGCATCTTCGGGATCGACGACGACGGAGTGCAGGCATAGTCCGCCGAAGCCCGGTGTCCAGCGGGGCCGCGTGGGATGCCCGGTGAGGCCCGTCAGTTCGGTCCAGGTCAGGGCATCGTCGCGCGATACAAACAAGGCCGCATCGTCGACACCCGCGTACCAGGTCCCCGGCTGCGACGCACCCGCGGGCACGAGCTGCCAGATGTGTTTCACCGCCGCTTCGCCGCCGGCGGGCAACCGCGGCTCCTGCGCCGCTCCCCGCCATGTCGCGCCGCGATCGGTGGAGGTCCGGATGGTCGGGCCGGTGGCATGATGGCCGGCCCCCGCCAGGAGGCGGTCGGCCCGCGGGTCCCCACAAACGCTGAACACCTCCCAGCCGCCGAGGTGGGGCCCGGTCAGCGTCCACTGCGTGCGCGTCGCGTCGCTTTCGTACAGGAACAGTCCCTTCACCGTCCCGATCAACAACACCAGTTTCCGAGAGGGCGCCGGCACGGAGGACATGACGCGAAACTGGCCGGGGCCGGGGCCGTCTGCCAGTGGAAAGTGACTCGCGCTGGGAAGCGGCGGCGGCACCCGGCTGCCGGGCACGCGGTGCCGGCCGGTTTTCCGGCTTTCAACTTTCATCCACCGACCTTCAACTCCCCGCTCCTTCCCATGCGCATCCTCCGCCATCTCACCCCTGCCGGCCCGGCGTACGCCGCGCTTCAACCCGACGGTTCCGCCCGCGAGATCAGCGGGGACATCTTCGGTTCCCACCGCGTGACCGATCGCGTGGTGCAGCCCGGCAAGACCCTCGCGCCGGTCGTGCCGACGAACATCCTGTGCATCGGACTCAACTACAAGAAGCACGCCGCCGAGAGCAACAGCCCCACCCCGCCCTATCCGGTGCTCTTCGTGAAGAATTCCGCGGCGCTGCAGCATCCCGGCGATCCCATCGAGATTCCGGTCAAGCTCCCCAGCACGAGCGTCGACTACGAGTGCGAGCTCGCCGTGGTCATCGGCCGTCCGTGCAAGAACGTGCCTCGCGCCCGGGCCCTCGACTACGTACTCGGCTACACTTGCGCCAACGACGTCTCGGCCCGCGACTGGCAGCGCAACGGCGGCGGCGGCCAGTGGTGCCAGGGCAAGAGCTTCGACACCTTCTGTCCGCTCGGGCCGGTCCTCGTCACGCCCGACGAAATCCCCAACCCGAATGCCCTCCGCATCCGGACCATCCTCAATGGCGAGACGCTGCAGGATTGGAATACGGACGACATGATCTTCGACGTGCCCGCGATCATCGAGTACCTCAGCAGCAGCAAGACGCTCGTCCCCGGCACCGTCATCCTCACCGGCACGCCCCACGGGGTCGGCTTTGCCCGCAATCCGCCGATCTGGCTGAAGGCCGGCGACACCGTGACGATCGACATCGAGAAGATCGGCGCGCTCACCAATCCGGTGGTCGACGAGCGCGTCTGACTCTCCCCTGGGAGCGCGGCCGTCCCCGGCCGCATCGGATCGAACTGCGGCCGGGGACGGCCGCGCTCCCGGAAATCCCATGACGAAGCCCGACGCGCGCGTGGCGCCCGACTACTCCCGCTTCATCGCGGAGCTGAAGGAGCGCATCCAGTCGGCCCGCATCGCGGCGGCGCGGGCGGTGAACCGTGAGCTCATCCTGCTCTACTGGGACATCGGCCGCGCCATCGTCGAGAAGCAGAAGGCGCTCGGCTGGGGCGACTCGATCGTCGAGCAACTCGCGCGGGATCTGCAGCGGGAGTTTCCCGCCGTGAAGGGATTCTCGTCCTTCAATCTCTGGCGGATGCGACAGCTCTTTCTCGAGCACTCGTCCGAGGAATTTCTGGCACAGCTTGTGCCAGAACTGAACCGCTCCAAGCCGGCCTCCCCGACTCCGAAGGTCCTGTCCCGGCTTGCGGCGGATCTGGCCGGGCGTGACTACACCGCCGCCTCCGCGCCAATTCTGGCACAAGCTGTGCCAGAATTGCTGGCCACGATTCCCTGGGGGCACCACGTCGAGCTGCTCAAGAAGGTCAAGGAACCGCGCGCCCGTCTCTACTACCTCCTCGCCACCGCCCGTTTCGGCTGGAGCCGCAACGTCCTGCTCAACCAGGTCAAGGCCGGCGCGTACGAGCGCTCCCTCAAGGACAGGAAGGCGCATAACTTTCCCACCGCCCTGCCCGAACATCTCGCCGAGCAGGCGGAGGAAGCGCTGAAGAGCAGCTACAACCTCGAGTTTCTCGGCATCGGGCGCGCCGTGAAGGAACGCGAGCTCGAGGACCGGCTGATCGAGCGGCTGCGCGACTTCATCCTCGAGCTGGGCTACGGCTTCTGCTTCGTCGGCCGCCAGCACCGGCTCGTGCTCGGCCGGAAGGAGTACTTCGTCGACCTGCTCTTCTACCATCGCTTCCTCAAGGCCCTGGTCGCGATCGACCTCAAGGTGGGTTCGTTCGAGCCGGAGTTCGCGGGCAAGATGGACTTCTACCTGAACCTGCTGAACGAAAAGGAACGCGCGGCCGACGACCGCCCCTCGATCGGCATCATCCTTTGCGCCGAGAAGGACAACCTCGAGGTGGAGTTCGCGCTCAAGACCAAGGCCAACCCCATCGGCGTAGCCGAATATCAACTACAGCCAAGCCTGCCCGCGGAGTTCCGGGGCAAGCTCCCCACCGCCCGCCAGATCACCGACGCCGTCCGCACGGTCCTGTGACGGCGGGCGGGCGCCCTCCGCCCTTCATGTTCCGCACGCACATCCCGTCGCTTCCCTGGGAGGAGCAGCACTCGCCCGGGCGCAGCTTCCACTCGTACTGCCGCAACGTGTCGCTCGCCCTCGGCGGCGTGCGCAACGGCGGGACCTGGTGCGGCGGACACCCCTTCGACGTCCAGTTCCGGCGGATACCCGCCGGCGCGGCGGTGTGTCCCTTTCACCTCCACCTCGCGCAGTGGGAACTTTTCCTCGTCGTGTCCGGCACCGGCCAGGTGCGCGCCGGCGACGAGACGCACCTCGTCCGCCCCGGGGAGGTCTTCGTCCACCCGCCCGGCGAGGCACACCAGCTCCGCAATCCGGGACCCGAGGAACTCGAGGTGATGATCGTCGCCGACCATCCGCCGCTCGACGCCTTCCATTATCCCGATTCCGCCAAATGGGGCCTGCGACCGCCGGGAAAGTATTTTCGCATGAGCGAGACGAGCTACTTCGACGGCGAGGAAGCCGCCGCTCCCGGCCAGCCGCCCTACGCCCCGGCGCCGGCTCCGGCGCCGGCACCGTTCCCGCCGTTTGCCCGGCGCCGGCTTCATCCCGACGCGCTCGACTGGGAAGGATGGATCTCGCCGCGCGGCCGCTACCGGGGCGAAAGCAAGGAGCTCTCGCTCGCCCTCGGCGCCGTCCGCAACGCGCCCACGGGACTCGGCGGCCATCCCTTCGACCTCGAACTCAGCCGGCTCCGGCCCGGCGAATGCGGCTGCCCCTACCATGCCCACGCCGCGCAGTGGGAACTCTTCATCATCCTCGCCGGCACCGGCACCGTCCGCACGCCCGCCGGCACCGAGACGGTGACGGCCGGCGACGCGGTGCTGCACCCGCCGGGCGAAGCGCACCAGCTCACCAACAGCGGCGGCACCGAGCTGCGGTTTCACCTGATCGCGGACAATCCGGCCGTCGACTACTGGCATTACCCGGACAGCGGCAAATGGGGCCTGCGCGAGCCGCGGCTCTTCTTTCGTCCCCAGCCGGCCGACTACTGGGACGGCGAGGAATAGCGCCGGTCCCGCCGCGGGAACAGGGCGGGGCCGACGCCGTCACCACGACGCGTCACGCGCGGCAGTTGCGCCGTCCGCCTCCTTTCACCACAACGCTCCCATGTCCGAAAGCACCGACGGCCGCACCCGGCTGCTGATGATCGACGATGACCGCAAGCTGTGCCGGCTCGTCGCCACGTACCTCGAGCCGCTGGGCTTCGACGTCACCACGGTCCACACCGGCACCGACGGCGTCGATCGCGCGCTCAATTCCGAGGCGCCGTGGCACGCCGTGATCCTCGACGTGATGCTGCCGGGCATCGACGGTTTCGAGGTCCTGAAGCGGATCCGGACGCGCAGCCAGGTGCCGGTGCTGATGCTCACCGCGCGCGGAGACGAGACCGACCGCATCGTGGGCCTTGAAGTCGGCGCCGACGACTACCTGCCGAAGACGTTTTCCACCCGGGAGCTCCTGGCCCGCCTCCGCGCCGTGCTGCGGCGCAGCGCGCTCAACGCCAGCCCGCAGGCAGGAAGCGAGGCGCCGCCGACGGAAGTCGTGGTCGGCCCGCTGCGGCTCAACCTCGACGCCCGCTCCGCCGTCATGGACACCCGGCCGCTGGTGCTCACGCCGGTGGAGTTCGACCTCCTCGCCAGCCTCGCGAAGGCCCGGGGCCGGGTGAAGTCGCGCGAGGCCCTCCTCGACGAGTGCCGCGACCGCAACTACGATGTCTTCGATCGTTCGATCGACGTGCACATCTCGTCGCTGCGCAAGAAACTCGGCGACGATGCGAAGGAGCCCCGCTACATCCGCACGGTGCGCTCGGCGGGTTACATGATGGTCGTGCCCGATTAGCCGGCGGCGCCCGGTCGCTCGCCGCTGACCCGGGCTCCCTTAACTTTCCGCCTTCCCCCGCGTCCCACCGTTGTCCGATGAAGGTCTCGTATCCCCTCTCCCTCAAGGTGTCGGTGTGGCTGATGTTGAATCTGCTGCTCCTGACCGCGCTGGGCATCGGCTTTTTCATCGTGCAGGGCGGGCTCGGTTGGAACGCGCTCGTCGCGGGGCCCTCCGGCACGCGCGCGCAGGCGAAGGCCAACATCATCGCCGCCGAGGTCAGCGCGGCCGCCCAGGCAAACCGGAACGCGGTGCTTGAACGCTTCCAAGCCGCGTACGGCGTCGACTTCTACCTGTTTCGCGGCTTCGACGGCCAGGTCGCCGGCGGGGCCGTCGAGCTGCCGCCCGCCGTCCAGGCCCGCATCGATTCCTGGCGCCAGCTGTTCCGGCTCCCGTTCGGTCGCGGCAGCCGCGGTCCGGGCGGACCGGGCGCCGCCGGGCCACGGGACCGGGTGGAGCGCGAGGGAGGCGAAACCGCGCCCCGCCGTCCGCCGCCGTCGCCCGACGATGCCATCCGCCGCGACCCCCCACCGCCCGAGAACGTCGAGACGCTGCGCGAGCGCGAGACCGGCCGTTTCCTCATCCGGAGCGAGGCACCCGGAGCCTATTGGATCGGCCTACGCGTGCTCTTCACCGGCACCACCGGCCGCCCTTCGCCGGCGCTGCTGGTCGCCCGCATCGATTCCTTCTGGGGCGTGCTCCATTTCCTGGACCTGCAGGCCTGGCTGCTCGCCGGCACGGCGGTGCTCCTGCTCTCGGTCCTCTTCTGGCTGCCGCTGGTGCGCGGCATCACCCGCTCGATCGGCCAGCTCACGGTCGCGACCGAGCAGATAGCCGAAGGGCACTTCGATGCCCGCGTCGAGGCCGACCGGCGCGACGAGATCGGCAAGCTCGGCGCGTCCGTCAACCGCATGGCCGCGCGCCTCGACGCCCACATGAACGGTCAAAAGCGCTTCCTCGGGGACGTCGCCCACGAGCTCTGTTCCCCGCTCGCCCGCCTCCAGATGGCCTCGGGCATCCTCGGCGACCAGGCGCCCGCCCATCTCCAGGAAACGGTCGCCGACGTCCGCGAGGAAGTGCAGCAGATGAGCACCCTGGTGAACGAGCTGCTCGCGTTCACGAAGGCGGGGCTGCGACCGCGGGACGTGGTCACGCAGCCCGTCGCGCTCGCCGCGCTCGTCGCCGACGTGCTCGCGCGCGAAGACCCGCAGGGACGGATCACCGCCACGGTGGCCGCCGATCTCCAGGTACGCGCCGAGCCCGGCCTGCTCGGCCGTGCGCTGGGCAATCTCGCCCGCAATGCCCTGCGCTACGCCGGCGACGCGGGACCGATCACCCTCAGCGCGGCCCTGGATCGCGGCCGCATCACGATCGCCGTGGAGGATTCCGGCCCCGGCGTGCCCCCCGCCGACCTGGACCGCCTGGGCGAACCGTTCTTCCGGCCCGAGCTGGCCCGCACGCGCGAGTCGGGCGGCGTCGGCCTCGGACTCGCGATCGTCCGGAGCAGCATCGCGGCCTGCGGCGGCGAGACGCGCTTCGCCAATCGCGCGCCCGGCGGTTTTCGCGCGGAGATCCGGTTGCCCGCCGCCTGAGGCCGGGATGATGCCGTTGCGGTGGAGCCGCCTGTCCCCAGGCGGCTGACGTGCGATGAACCGGTCCGTCGTCCGTCCCCGCGCGGGCCAGGCGGCGCCACCCAACCGAACCGTCGGCTCCGGCCGAGGACGTTTAATGCCGGCTTAACAAATCTGCGCCGGCTCCACATCCGGCGTTAACGGCGATGCCGCACGCTCGTCGCATTCCCCCATGAACGCCTCCACCCGCTCCCTCGTGCCCGCCGCAGCGCCGGTGTCCGGCTTGAAACCGCGCCACTTCCTGCTTCGCTCACGGGCGCAGCTCACCCCGGTTGCCGCCCTGCGCCCCCGCGCCGGGCTCGGCGAATCCTCCCACCCACCCGCCATGCGTCCGCCGATCCCCTCCCTTCTTCCCGCCGGAATTCGACTCGCCGCGGCCGGCCTGCTCGCCGGCGCCGGTCTCGCCGCCGCGCCCACCCGCACGCCGGAGCTGACGGAAGGCCCGTTCTACACCTTCAATCCCAACAACACGCTGCCCGCGCTGCCGCCCGGCGATCGCGACAACGATCTCACCCGCCGCAGCGGCGGCGCCGCGCCCGCCAAGGGAGAATCGTTTCTCCTCTCCGGAGTCGTCCGCGACCTCGACGGACGGCCGGTGCCGGGGGTGACGGTCGAGCTTTGGCAGACCGACGACGGCGGGGCGTACTACCATTCCGGAGACAGCCGCGCCGATCGCCGCGATCGCGATTTCCAGTTCTACGGCGAGAGCGTGAGCGATGCGCAGGGTCGCTATTCGTTCCGCACCGTGCAGCCCGGGCTCTACACCGGCCGCATCCGGCACTTTCATTTCAAGGTGAAGCAGGGCGGGACGGCCGTGCTGACCTCCCAGTTCATCTTCGAGGCGGAGCGCGCGCAGTTCGCCCGCGATGGCGTGACTTCCCGGCTCTCCGGCGCCGCGCTCGAGGCGCTCGTCCTCTCGCCGCAACGCGGGACCGACAGCGCCGGGCAGCCTGCCTGGCTCGCCCGCAAGGACATCGTGATCGACCCCGCCGCCCGTTCGCGCGGCTCGCGGGAGAAATCCAGGGGCCGCGAGCCCTGACGGGGCCTCTGCCGCCCGGTCTGCCGCGCGCCCGCCGCGGCGCCAGCGCGGCCGCCCCGAATTCGATTTGCGCCCCTCCCGGCCGGCCGTGACGCTGGCGCGGCATGACCCCGCCCCTCCCGTTTGCCGCGGTCGCCGCCGCGCTTGCCGTCGTCGCGTCCGCCGCGGCCCAGCCCACGCTTCCGCCGGAGCCCGTGCGACTCGATTCGCCGGCGGCCTTCCAGCCGCTGCCCGCGAACTGGAGCCTGGCCGGCGGCCTGGGCGGCGATCCGCGACGGGACCGCACGCTCACCCCGCTCGAGGGCACCGGCATCCTCGTGTGCAATCCCGGTCGCGAGCCGGAGCGTCGCGGCCACCTCTTCACCGCGTGGGAACATGGCGACCTCGAGCTCGAACTCGAGTTTCTCCTCACCCCTGGCTCCAACTCCGGGGTGTATCTGCAGGGCCGCTACGAGGTGCAGCTCTTCGACAGCTGGGGCCGGCGCGAGGTCGGGCCGGGCGACAGCGGCGGGATCTACTCGCGCTGGGACGCGGCGCGGGGCAAGGGCCGCGAGGCGTACGACGGCCACGCGCCCGCCGCCAATGCGTCGCGCGCTCCGGGACTGTGGCAGCGCCTTCGCATCGAGTTCCAGGCGCCGCGCTTCGACGCGGCTGGAAAGAAGGTGCGCCACGCCCGCTTCACCCGGGTCGTGCTCAACGGTTTCACGATCCACTCGGACGTCGAGATCAGCGGCCCCACGCGGTCGGCGGCGTTCGCCGACGAGCGACCGGCGGGGCCGCTCATGATCCAGGGCGATCACGGGTCCGTCGCGCTCCGCGGCCTGCGGGTGAAGCGCTTCGACGGCGCGATCCTCGCCGTCTCGGACCTCCGTTACCGCCTTTACCCGGGCGACCACAAATCCATCGCCGCTTACGACCGGGACGCTCCCGCGCGAGAGGGGGTGGCGGCGCGCTTCGCCCACGAGGCGATCGAGAAGAGCGTGCGGTTCGCGCTCGTGTTCACCGGCGCGCTCGAGGCGCCGCGGGCGGGCGCGTACCGCTTCGCAGTCGAGGCCAGCGGGCCGGCGCGGCTCACGGTGGACGACCGGCCGGTCGTCGTGCCGGTCGACCGGACCACGCAGCCCGGCGTAGTGCACCTGGCCGCGGGCCGCCATCCGTTCCGGCTCGATCTCGTGCACAGCTCAAACGCGCGCCCGAACCTCGAGCTCGTGGCCGAGGGCCCGGGCATCGCGCCGCATTTCCTGACGGTGCGCGAGCCGCGAGCTACACGCACCGCGCCCGCGCCGAAGCGCGTGCGCGTGGAGCCCGGAGATCGCGTGGCGGTGCAGCGCGGTTTCGTGCCGTTCAACCCCCGCAAGCGCCTCGATGCGGCCTCCGTCGGCACGCCCGCCGGCGTGCACTTCGCCTACGATTTCGAAACCGGCTCGATCCTGCGCGCGTGGCGCGGGCCGTTCCTCAACACCGCCGACATGTGGGAGGGCCGCGGCGCCGACCAGACCGCGCGACCCGAAGGGCCCGCGCTGACGTTCGACGGCCGGCCCGCACTGGCGCTGATCGAATATCCGGGAGTTGGCGACTGGCCCGACCGGCCCGAGCCGCTGTGGTCATCGCAGGGTTACTCGCTGGAGCCCGACGGCACCCCGGTGTTCCTCGGCCGCCTTGCCGACCTCACCGTGCGCGACCGGATCGCGCCCGCCCCGGAAGGCCGCGGGCTGGTGCGCACGCTGGAACTCGGCGGCAAACTCCCATCATGGTCGGCCTGGCTGCTGCTGGCTGAGGCAGACGTCATCGTTCCGCAACCCGGCGGCGGCTGGATGGTCGGCGACCGGGCCTGGTACATCGACGGGCTGGAGCCCGCGGTGATCCGCGCCGCCGGCGACCGGCAGCAGCTCGCGCTCCCGCTCAGCGCGGCGAGCCTCGGCCGTTCCCTCTCGTACACGATTGTCTGGTAAGCACCGCCACCCTCCCCGCCATGTTCCGCCCCGCCCTCCTCCTGCTCGCCAGCGCGGCCGCCGCCTTCGGGGCCGAAGTCGTGTCGCGCGTGCACAATCCCTCCGCCGCGGAGCGCTTCGCGAAGCCGTCGGAGGAACTCGTCGCCCGCGAGCAGCGCTACTGGAAGCGCACGCCGCTGCCCGTGCCGGATGACCTCGTGCTCGAGGTCAGCGGCATCCTGCCGGTGGCCCCGCGGCGCCTGCTTGTCACCACGCGCCGCGGCGAGGTGTGGTGGGTCGACGGGGCTTACGACGCCGACCCTCAGCCGAAGTACACCCGCTTCGCCGCCGGCCTGCACGAGCCGCTCGGGATCATCGCGGCCGCGCCCGGCGGCTACTACGTGGCGCAGCGCCAGGAGGTGACGCGCGTGGCCGACACCGATGGCGACGGCCGCGCCGATCTCTTCGCCACGGTGGCGAAGCTGCCGATCTCGGGCAGTTATCACGAATACAACTTCGGTCCCCTGCTCGCACCCAACGGCAACCTGCGCGTGACGCTCAATGTCGCTTTCGGCGGCGCCACGCAGGCACCGGCGCCCTGGCGCGGGTGGATGGTGGAGATCACGCCCGACGGGCAGATCACGCCCATCGCGAGCGGGCTGCGTTCGCCGAGCGGCTTCGTCGTCACCTCGCGCGGAGCGTGGTTCGCCAGCGAGAACCAGGGCGAGTGGGTCGGCTCCGGCCGGCTGGTGCACCTCGCACCGGGTGATTTTGCCGGGCACCCCGCCGGGCTGGCGTGGAGCCGTCTGCCGGGTTCGACCGTGCGGCTGCGGCCGGAGGACATCACGGATTTCGGGGCGCCGATGCACGAGGTCGCGCGCAACCTGCCGGGGCTCAAGCCGCCGGCGGTCTGGCTGCCGCACACGGTGCTCGGCATCTCCACCGCCGGGATCGTCGAGGACACGACCGGGGGAAAGTTCGGCCCGTTCGGCGGCCAGCTCTTCGTGGCGGACCAGGGCCAGAGCAAGATCGTGCGCGTGTCGCTCGAGCAGGTGCAGGGCGTCTGGCAGGGTGCGGCGCATGCCTTCCGCGAAGGCTTCGAGTGCGGCGTGCTGCGCCTCGCCTACGGCGACGGCGGCGTGATGTTCGCCGGCGAGACGGCACGCGGCTGGGGCTCCGTCGGCCCGAAGCAGCACGGGCTCGAGCGGCTCGAATGGACCGGAGAGATGCCGTTCGAGATCAGGGAGGTGAAGGCGCAGCCCGACGGTTTCGTCCTGACGTTCACGCGGCCGGTGGATCCCGCCACGGCCGGCAAGGTGGAGCACTACACCATCGCCGGGTTCACGTACCTGTATCACAAGGCCTACGGGAGTTCGCCCGTGAACCGGCTGGCCTGTCCGGTGCAGAAGGTCGTCGTGGCTCCCGACGGCCTGAGCGTGCGCGTCGCCGCGCACTGCCTGCGCGAAGGCTACGTGCACGAGATCAAGGCGGCCGGCGTGCGCGCGCGGGGCGGCGACGAGCCCCTGCTCCATCCCGTGGCGTACTACACGCTCAACCGTTTCCCCGCCGGCGACCGGATCATCGCCCCCGATCCGCTCGTGGCGGAGCTGTGTCGCACGCCGGTGCCGGCCGCCGTCGCGGCCCACACGCCGAAGCATCCGACACGCCCGCCGTCCGACTGGACCGGGGAGGAGGGAGATCGCGCCATCGTCCTGGGCACGCAGCCGGGACTGAAATTCGACCAGACGCTGCTCACCGTGAAGGCGGGCGCGCGGATCCGGCTCATCTTTCGCAATGCGGACGACATGCTGCACAACGTCGTCCTCTGCGCGCCGGGTCGCGGGCAGGAGGTCGGGGCGGCGGCGATGGCGCTGGGGATCGACGGCAGCGCGCGCGGCTTCGTGCCCGACTCCGAGGCGGTGCTCTTTCACACCACGCTCGTCCAGCCGGGCGAGAGCGACACGATCTTCTTCAACGCACCGGCGGCTCCCGGCGATTACGACTTCGTGTGCACGTTCCCGGGTCACGCCGCGTTGATGAGAGGCATCCTGCGCGTGGAGTGAGCGGGCCGGCGATCAACCCCGAGCAGCCGCGTCCCATGTCCGCTCCGCTCCCGCCCCTGCCCGCCGAGCCCCGGCCGGGGATTTACCGCCATTACAAGGGGAACCTGTACCGCGTCGTCGGCCTCGCGCGCCATTCGGAGTCGCTCGAACCGGTGGTGGTCTATGAAGCCCTCTACGGCGAGCGCGGCCTCTGGGTGCGGCCGGCGGCGATGTTCTCCGGGGACGTCGTGCACGGCGGCGTGCGCCAGCCGCGGTTCGCGCGAGTGGCCGACGAAGCCGGATCGGCGGGCTGAACGGGTGGCCGGCGCGGCACTTTCCCCTTTAATCCCGCAGGTCCGGCGCCAGCGTCGAAGCCGATGCGCGTCCTCCTCGCTTTCGACAAGTTCAAGGATTCCCTGTCCGCCCAGGAGGCCTGCAGGGCGGCGGCCGCGGCACTGCGGGACCGACGGCCGGACTGGCAGGTCGAGTCATGTCCGCTCTCGGACGGCGGCGAAGGTTTCGCCGAGATCCTCACGACGGCCGTGGGCGGGACCTGGAGTCGGGTCGATGTCACGGGCCCGCGCGGCCGGCCTGTCGGGGCCGGGCTCGGGCTCGTGGGCGCCGCGCAGGTGCCGGCCGCGGCGCGCGGGTGGTTGCCGGAGGCCGCGCGGGACGTCGCGACGCGCGTCGCGGTCATCGACATGGCGTCGGCTTCGGGACTCGCGCTGCTGGCGCAGGCCGAGCGCGACGTCTGGCAGGCCACGAGCTTCGGCACGGGTGAACTCATCCGCGCCGCGGCCGCCGCGGGGGCGGCGGCCATCCTCCTGGGCGTGGGCGGCAGCGCGACGCACGACCTGGGGCTCGGGGCGCTGGCCGCGCTCGGATTCCAGTTTCTTTCCGCCGGGGGCATCCCGCAGCAGCCGCCGGTTCCCGCGTGCTGGCCGGGGATCGAGCGCATCGCCGGAAGCCCGGCGGCGGGCCTGCCGCCGATCCGGATCGCGTGCGACGTGAACAACCCGCTGCTCGGGCCGCGCGGCGCCGCGGCCACCTACGGACCGCAGAAGGGGCTGCGGACCGAGGATCTCCCGCGGCTCGACGCGGAAAGCGGCCGCCTGGCCCGGTGGCTGTGCGCGCACTGCGGCCGGCCCGAGTCGCTGCGCGACCTGCCCGGCACCGGGGCGGCGGGCGGAATCTCGTTCGGCCTGATGGCGGCCACCGGTGCGGAACTCGTGCCGGGTTTCGAATTCGTCTCCGCGTGGCTCGACGTGGATAGCCGCCTTGCCCGCGCCGACCTGGTCATCACCGGCGAGGGACGTTTCGACGACAGCTCGCTGCAGGGCAAGGGGCCCGGGGCGGTGGCGGCGCGGGCGCTCGCGCTGGGGAAGCGCGTCCACGTCTTCGCCGGGCGCGCGACCGTCGCGCATCCCCCCGCCGGGTTGACGGTGCATTCCGTCACGCCCGAGGGCACGCCGCTCGAACAGGCGCTGCGGGAAGCGGCAGTGAACTTGCGGCGCAGGGTGGAGCTGGAAATCTGAGCTCTGAGCTTTTTTTGGGGGCTAGCGGAGGGGCAGCTCGCGGAACGTCTTCTCGATATCGTGCATCAGGTTGATGACCGACTGCACCCCGGCTTCCAGGAACGCCTCGCCTTTTTCCGGAGTCGCCTGGGTGGCGTCGCCCCAGGTGCCGGATCGGGTCATGCGATAGACGCTGCCGGGCGACGAGAAGAAGAACGCGGTGTGGAGCGCCGGCGACTTCGTGATGGTCTCGGGAAAGGGGGGATGCTCCGTGTTGGCGCGCGTCATGTCGACCAGCGCGGGATTGATGGCCAGCAGCATGGATACCTCGCCGGCGCCGGCATGCATCTCGCGGCCGTGGTTGCTGACGGCGGCCGCCTGCTCGGGCGTGAAGCCGTCCCAGTAGTTGAAGGGAAACGCCTTCGCCTCCGCCGGCATCTGCGGCGCGGCCTGGGCGCAGGCGTAGGCGAGCGCGTAGGTGTTGTCGTAATGGCCGTTGAGGAAGACGATGCGCTTGAAGCCCGCCCGGGCGAAGCTCACCGCCAGGTCGCGCACGACCGCCATGAACGTCTCGATGCCCAGGCTGAACTCGCTCGTGAATCCCCGGTGCGGATACGAGAGGGTGTAGGGCAGCGCCGGCGCCACGAGGGCGTCGCCCTGCCGCAGGCACACGCGGCGGGCGATCTCCTGCGGGATGAACACGTCGGTGCCGATGGCGGAGTGCGGGCCGTGCTGCTCCGTCGCGCCGACCGGGATGTACACGGTGTGGCGGGAGGCGAGGAACGCCTCGAGTTCGAGGTCGGTGAGTTCCGCGAGGAAGACGGTGGAAGGCTTCATGGTTTCGCAGCCGGTTGTGCGCCGGGGGCGGGCCAAGCCAAGCCTTTTGGCTCGGCGCGGACGCGTGGCAAAACCACTGGACCCGCCGCCGGGAACGGGTAACTTCCGCGCGATGGTGCGCGCCCTGCGTCTAGACCGATCCACCGCCCCGCTCCTGGTCCTCGGGTCCCTGCTCGGCCTGCTCGGATGCAGCGGCGGTCCGCCGGCGGCGAGCCCCCCGGCGCCGGCGCCCGTGGCCGTGGCGCCGCCCCGGGCCGCGCCCGCCGCGAAGCCGGCCGCGATCCGCCCGATCATGCTCGGCATCGACGTGCTCGAGGCCGACGGGTTCTCGGTCGTCCGCGGCAAGCGCATCGGGCTGCTCACGCACCCCGCGGGCGTGAACCGGCGGGGCGAGAGCACGATCACGGTGCTGCGCCGCGCGCCGCAGACGAAGCTCGTGGCGCTCTTCGCCCCCGAGCACGGCCTCTACGGCACGGAGAAGGCGAGCACCAACATTTCCGACACGGTGCACCGGCGGACCGGGCTGCCGGTGTATTCGTTGCACGGACACAACCGCAAGCCGACGAAGGCGCAGCTCCAGGGCCTCGACGCCCTCGTGATCGACCTGCAGGACATCGGGGTGCGCTCGTACACCTTCAACGTCGCGATGCGCTACGCGATGGACGCCTGCTTCACGCACGGCGTGGAGGTCATCGTGCTCGACCGGCCGAATCCCTTGGGCGGGCTGAAGGTGGACGGCCCGATCCTGGATCGCGAGCTGATGAGCGGCGTGGGGGCGTTTCGCGTGCCCTACGTGCACGGGCTCACCATCGGCGAGCTGGCGCGCAAGGCGGCGACCACGCCGGGCGTGCTCGACGTGCCGGAAGCGGTGCGCGCGAAGGGCCGGCTGACCGTGGTGCAGATGCGCGGCTGGCGGCGCAGCATGCGCTGGTCGGAGACGGGGCTCACGTACGTGCCGACCTCGCAGCTCGTCCCCGACTTCTCGGCCGTGATCGGCTACGCGATGGTCGGGCTGGGCTGCGAGGGCAACAAGTTCTCCCACGGGCTCGGGCCGGCTTACCCGTACCGCGGCATCTCGTATCCCGGCAAGACCGCGGACCAGCTCCAGAAGGATCTCACCGCGCTCCGGCTGCCCGGCCTGCGATTCTCGAAGGTCGCGGTGGCCGACCGGCAGGGGCGGCCGACGACCGGGGTGTTCGTGGAGGTGACCGACTGGGCGGAATGGAATCCGACGGAGCTCAGTTTCCACCTCATGCGCCTGGCCTGCCGCTACGATCCGGCGAACCCCTTCGCCCGGCTGACGGAGGCGCAGGTGCGGTCCTTCAACATCCACGTCGGCTCGGCGGCCTGGACGCAGGCGCTGCGCCGCGAGGGCGCCCGCATCGACGTCAACGCGTGGTACCGGCGGTGGCGCGAGCAGGCCCTGGCCTATCAGGCGGAGACGCGCCGCTACTGGCTGTACAACTGAGCCGCCCCGCGCGCCTCGAATCCCTCCTCCCTTGCCCCGCCGCCCCCGGAAAGTCTCCCAGACCCAGCTCGCCCGCGAACTCGGCATCTCCCAGGCCCTCGTCTCGCTCGCCCTCAATGGCCGCCGCCAGGGCATCAACGCGGAGACCTACGACCGCATCTGGGCGCAGGCGGCCAAGCGGGGCTACCGGCCGAAAGGCATGCATCCGGCGGCTGCGCCGGCCGCTCACGCGCCGCAGGTCGGGATCATCCTGCGGGCACCGCTGCGGCTGGAGATGCCGAGCATGTATTTCGGCCAGTTGCAGCACGGGCTGCACGCCGGCATCGCGGCGCAGGAGCGCACCACGGTCTTCCTCGGGGCCGAGGATCAGCTCGACGCGCGAAAGCTGCGGCGGATCTTCGCGCCCGGGCACGCGTTCCAGGGACTCGTGCTCGTCGGCGAGGTGAGCCGGGGATTCCTCGACCGGCTCCGCACCCTCGGGCTGCGGATCGTCGCGGTCTCGGCGCGCCACCCCGGCCTCTGCCATTCCGTGCTCGGCAACGAGCCCCAGGCGCTGGAGGCGCTCGTCGACCACCTCCACGGCCTCGGCCACCGCCGCTTCGGCTGGCTGGGGGGCAACGTCGGGCTCGGCCGGCACGAATCCCGGCTCCAGGCGCTGCACGATGCCCTGGCGCGCCGCGGCCTGGCGGTCGACGCACGGTACGTCGCGGCCCTGCGCGAGGCGGACCGGATCGAGGGAGCCGACGCGGTGCGCCTGCTGCTGCCCCACCGGCGACGCCGCGATTTCCCGACGGCGTTCGTGGCGTACAACACCCTCATGGCGGCGGGGGCCGTGCGCGAGTTCGAGCGCGAGGGATGGAGCGTCCCGGGCGACGTGAGCATCGCGAGCGCCGACCTCTCGCCCATCGCCACGGAGGGCACGCCCCGCATCACGGCGGCGGGCACCGCGCCCGAGAAGCTCGGCGAGGCGGCCGCCCGGCTCGTGCTCGAGCGCGACGGCGAACCCCGCGAAAGCTGCACCGACCTCATGCTGCCGGCGCAGCTCGCCATCGGCGAGACCACCGGCCCCGCGGCGTGAAGCCCGGGCGCGACCGGCCTCCGCGGCGATTGGCCTTGAGGACCCACGCCGGTCGCGACCCACTCGCCTGCCCCGCCGTCCCATGAGCCGCTACGACTTCGCGGTCATCGTCTTCTACTTCGCCTTCATGCTGGGGATGGGCTGGATCGCATCGCGCTTCATCCGCAACCCGAGCGACTACTTTCGCGGGGGCGGACAGATGCTGTGGTGGCTCGTCGGCAGCTCGGCGTTCATGACGCAGTTCAGCGCCTGGACGTTCACCGGCGCCGCGAGCAAGGCGTACAGCGAGGGCTGGCCGATCCTGGTCATCTTCGCCGGCAACGCGCTCGGTTTCGCCGCCAACGCCGCGTACTTCGCCGCCCGCTCGCGGCAGCTGCGCGTGGTCACGGCGATCGAGGCGGTGCGGCTCCGCTTCGGCCCCGGCAACGAGCAGGTCTTCACCTGGGTCCAGGTGCCGCTGCAGATCCTCTACGCCGGCATCTGGCTCAACGGGCTGGGCGTGTTCCTCGCCGCGGCTTTCGGTTTCGACCTCACCACGACGATCCTCGTCACCGGCGTCGTGGTCGTGCTCATGACGGTGCTGGGCGGGAGCTGGGCCGCCGTCGCCGGCGATTTCATCCAGGTGCTCATCCTCATGCCCGTGACGGTGGTCGCAGCCTTCCTCGCCCTGCGCGAGGTGGGCGGGCCGGCGGCGTTCGTCGCGCGCCTGCCGGCGGGCCACCTCGACGTGAGCAGCGCGCTCGACTCGCCGGTGCTGCCGCTGTGGATCGGCGCGATCCTGGTGAAACAGTTCATCTCGACCAACAACCTCCTCGATTCCTCGCGCTACCTCTGCGTCAAGGACAGCGCGCACGCCCGGCGCGCCGCCCTGCTGGGAACGGCGCTCTTCGTCGTGGGGCCAATCGTGTGGTTCATCCCGCCGATGGCGGCGCGCATCGTGCACCCCGACCTCGCCGGGCTCTTTCCCGCGCTGAAGAACCCCGCGGAAGGCGCGTTTTTCGCCATGTGCGTGACCACGATGCCGGCGGGCATGATCGGGCTGCTGCTGAGCGGAATCTTCGCCGCGACGATGTCGTCGATGGACAGCGGCCTGAACCGCAACGCCGGGATCTTCGTGCGCAGCTTCTACCAGGCGGTGCTGCGTCCCCGCGCCTCGGACCGCGAGGTGGTCGTCGCGGGCAAGCTGACCACGGCCCTGATGGGCCTGCTCGTGGTCCTGGCCGGGCTGCACTTCAGCCGGCTCGAACACGTCGGGCTTTTCGACCTGATGCTCCAGTTCGGCACGCTCGTGGCCGTGCCTTACACGCTCCCGCTCGTGCTGTGCCTGCTCGTGAAACGGACGCCGCCGTGGGCCGGCTGGTCCACGGTGGTGGTGTGCTTCGCCGTTTCGCTCCTCACGACGCGCCTGCTCGATGCCGCGTGGTTCCAGCGGACGTTCGCGCTGGCCGCCCCGCTGTCGAAAACCGACGCCGCCAACTGGACCGTCGCCGCGGGCCTGGTCATGAACGTCGCCGTCGGCAGCCTGTGGTTCCTCGGCAGCCGTCTCTTCTGGACGTCAGCTTCGCCCGATTACCGGGAACGCGTGGAACAGTTTTTCGCGCGGCTGCACACGCCGGTCGACTTCGCCCGCGAGATCGGGCCGGCCTCCGACCGGCAGCAGGCCGCGGTGCTCGGCCGGCTCTGCCTCGCCTACGGCGCGTTCATCACGCTGCTCGCCCTGATTCCCAACCCCTGGGCGGGCCGCGCCGGGTTTCTCTTCTGCGGCGGCGTGGTGCTCGCGATCGGCGGGGCGCTGCGCCACGCCGCGCGGCGTCATGAGCCGCTGCCCGCGTCATGAACCACCGTCACAAACTGATCCTGCTGCCGCCCAACCGCGTGTGGCGCACCTATCCCGGCGGCCGCACGCTCGACACGCTCGCGGGCGCGCCCGCGCCGGCGGACAGCCATTTCGCCGAGGACTGGATCGCCTCGACGACCCGCGCGGTGAACCGCGGGCGCGAGGACATCGTGGAGGGGCTTTCCGCGGTGCGCGTGGGCCACGACCCCGCGCCGCGCGACCTCGCCGCGCTCATCGCCGGCGATCCCGGCTATTTTCTCGGCGAGGCCCATCTCCTCGCGCACGGACCGCAGCCGCAACTCCTGGTCAAGTTCCTCGACAGCGGGACGCGCCTGCACTTCCAGGTGCATCCGACGCGGGAGTTCGCGCGGCGGGTGCTGGGCGCGCCGAGCGGCAAGACGGAAGCCTACCATGTGCTGGGCACGCGCGACGTGCCGGGCGAGCGCTCGGGCTGCATCTACGTCGGCTTCCAGCGTCCGCCCACGCCCGCGCAGCTCCGCGAGTACATCCGCACCCAGGACATCGCGGCGATCGAGGCCTGCTTCGACCCGATCCCGGTGCGGCCGGGCGACACCTTCATCATCCCGGGCGGCACGCCGCACGCGCTGGGCGCGGGGGTGTTCATGGTGGAGATCCAGGAGCCGAGCGACCTCGTGGTGCGCTTCGAGTTCGAGCGGGCCGGGTACCTGCTGCCGAAATCCGCCCGCTTCATGGGGCGGGACCTGGACTTCGCGCTGACGGTCTTCAACCTCGCCCCGCTGCCGCCCGCGGAGCTCGCGCGGCGGGTGCGCTGCGAGGCGCGGCGTATCCGGGAACTGGGTGCGGGTTCGTGGCAGGACGAGCTGATCGGGCCGGACCGCACCGACTGCTTCCGCGTGACGCACACGCGGCTGGGCGGAGCGGTGGTGCGGCCCGGCGAGGGGACGGCGGCGATCGCGATCGTCACGGCGGGCCGGGTCGTGGCGGAGGCGGGCGGGGAGCGGCACCGCCTTGATACTTATGAAAAGTGTTTCCTTCCGGCCGGACTCGGCCCAGTAAGGTTCACGCCGGAGGACGGGGGCGCCGAGCTGCTCGAGTGCTTCCCACCGGCATGAACCCAGCATGTCCCGTCCATCGTCCCTGCTCGCGGTCCTCACCCCGGCCGAGGCGCGCGAATTCCTGCCCGAACCGATGCTCGGGCAGCTCCGCGGGCTGCTGCCCGATTTCCGGCTGATCGATCCGACGGCCCTCGACGCCGCCGCGTTTGCGAGCGAGCTGGCGGGCTTCGCGCCGGCGATCGTGCTCGGCTGCTGGAAGACGCCGCCGCTCCCCGCCGGACTCCCCCGGGGACTCGGTTACGTCTGCTACCTGGCCGGCTCGGTGAAGCGCATGGTCTCGCGGGCGCACCTCGAACAAGGCCTGGTCGTGACCAACTGGGGAGGTTCGATCAGCCGCACCGTGGCCGAGGCCGCATTGTTTCACATCCTCGCCTGCCTGCGCAACGCCTCGCACTGGGCAATCGCGATGCACCAGCCCGGCCACGCCGCGTGGAAGAACGGCCTGACCGACGCGCGCTCGCTGTTCTGCCGCACCGTCGGCATCCACGGTTTCGGACCGGTCGCGCGCGAGCTGGTCGGGCTGCTCCGCGCGTGGCAGTGCCCCGTGACGGTATTCGCGCCCGACCTCACCCCGGAGCTCGCCCGTGCCCACGGCGTGGAGCGAGCCGGGTCGCTCGAGGCGCTGTTCGCCGGCAACGAGATCCTCGTCGAGCTCGCGCCCCTGATCCCGGCGACCGCGGGCATCGTCACCGAGGCCGTGCTGCGCCTGATCCGGCCCGGCGGCGTGTTCGTGAACGTCGGCCGCGGCGCGGTTGTCGACGAGGCGGCGCTGCTGCGCCTCGCCGGCGAGGGACGGATCCGGGTCGGGCTGGATGTCTACACGATGGAGCCGTTGCCGGCCGACAGCGGGTTTCGCGCGTTGCCAGGCGTCAGTCTCACGCCGCACACCGCAGGGCCGACGATCGACCGTTATCCCGACGCCGGCGCGTTTGCGCTGCGCAACCTGCGCGCCTACGTGGCCGGCCGTCCGCTGGAGGCCGTGGTCACGCCGGAGACGTACGACCAGAGTTCGTGAGCCGCCCGGGCGCCGGTGCGCGGTGCAGCCCCTCGGCGCGGAGGTTGAACGGCGCCAGCACCTCCGTGTGCTCGCGCGCCTCGGTCCCGTTGCCGTGCACGAGCCCGCGCGCGAACGGAGGCTGCTCGCCGGGCTCATCCTGCCACTGGGCCCAGAAATAGCCGATGACCCCCGGGTGGCGGGCGAGCCGGTCCAGGGTGGTGCGCGCGCGGCGCAGCATCCGCTCCACCGTGGTGAGCCGCCGGGGGCGTCCGCCGGCGGCGGGCGGAGGCGCGGACTCGAGATGCCAGGCAACGTCTCCCGCCAGCACGGGTGCGAGCGGGCCGACGCCCGGCGCGGGGAGATCGCGCCAGTCGGGCAGCGCCACGTCGACGGCCGGATAGGCGCATTCCGCCAGCACGGAGGCTCCGGCGCGGCCGGCGAAACGGCAGCCGAGCACGAGATGGTGCGGATCGACGACGCGCACCGCCGCGGCGGTCACGCTGAAGTAGCGCCGCGCAAACTCCCGGGCCCAGCGCGCCTCGTCGCGCAGGTAACCGCGGGTCGCGATGCCCTGTTCGCTCCGGGTCAGTTCGCGCAGGACCTCCTTGTTGGGCACCGCGATGCCCCAGGCGCGCGAGAGCGATTCCAGTTTCCCCGCATGCAGCGCGAGGACGAACTCCCATGCGGCGTGGTATGCCGCGAAGCCGGGTTCGAGGCTGAGGCAGACCTGGAGCAGCGACGGACGACCGGGCGCCGGAGCGTGGCCCCACTCGAGGTGGCGGTCGGTCACCCAGCCCACGAGCGGCTGCGAGGCGACGAGACCCGCGCACACCGCGGCCGCATGCGCGGCCGCGCGCCGCGACCAGTCGGGATTGAACACGTCGGGTAGCCGGACCCCCGGCGCGACAATGGCCGGGACGGACTGGATGAACTCCACGGCCGCGAGGAAAGGCAGTCCGTCATCGTGGGGATCGGGATCCGGGCCCAGGCCGATGGCATTGAAGCCCCAGCGCCGGAGCCGCGCGGCGGGAGCATCCGGCAGCGCCGCGTCGGCGGAAGGGGCGGTCCGGGCGACGCCGTGGACGCCCCTCAGCAGCAAAGGCTGCCCGGCCGGATCGACGAGCCACCAGCGCCCGTCCGGATCCCGCGCCGCGTGGTAGAAACCGGCGGTCCCGCGACGTGCGTCCGGCCGCGCCGGCGGCAGGGCGGAATTCGCGAAGTCGGCGGAAAGCGGCATCGCGCGCTATTTTCCCCCGCTCTTCCGGCCGCCCTTGTCGCCGCCAAAATGAAGGATCGTGCCCGCGAGCAGCCCGATGGCGAACACGCCGAAATAAAGCAGCGCGGCGGGCGCGCGGAGCGGCGTCTTCGCCGTCGTGCCCGCGACCGGAAACTGGAAGTCGATCGGATGGGGGTTGTGCATGCCCACGTAGAGCATCACGAAAAGGATCGCGAGCAGCGCGACGGTTTTGAGGATGGCTTTGAGCATGCGCGGGAGGACGACGGCGAACGCGGGCGCGGCCTTCGAAGCGGCCTCGCGACGCAACGAAAGCCTTTAGCCCCGCCCGCGGCCGCCGCAAACGGAATTCGGGTCGCGACCGGCGGGCGCGCTCAACCGCCGCGCTCGGTCAACTCATCGTAGGCGGTGCTCAGGTTGCCCGGGAGGCGGTTGCCGGGGCCGACGGGGCCGTGGAAATCCGGAAAGCCGGGAAGGTTGTCGAGCGCCACGATCTTCTCCTTCGGCTCGCCGGCCTTGATCTTCTTCTGCGTGTAGTCGAGGAGACCGGAGAGGTAGTCGCGAAACACCAGCAGGTCGCGGTTCGTGCCCGTCACGCCGAACTTCGGGTTGCCGTGGCCGAAGATATAGATCGCGTCCGACGGATAGGTCCGGGCCACCCGTTCGAGCACGTCGATCCACCCTTTGATCCGGCCGCCGCCCGGGCGGTCGATGACCGGATAGATGCGATTGAACATCAGGTCGCCCATGTGGATGACGTTGGCCTGCTCGAGCAGGGTGACGATGTCGCCCCGGGTGTGCGCGGCGCCGAAATAACGGGCGGATAGCGTCTCGTCGCCCAGCGCCTGCTGCCAGGTGTCGGTGAACGTCGTGTCCGGCACGACCGGCACGTCGCCCTTCTTGTCGGCTGCGGCGCGGGCGCGCTGCAATTCGGGGACGTTGGCGTGCGCGACGATCTTCTTCGCGACCGGCCGCATCACGCCATTGCCGCCGGTATGATCGCCGTGGTGGTGCGTGTTGACGACGACATCGAGGTGCCGGCCGTTGCGCCCCGGCAGACCTTCCAGGAAGAGCGGCGCGGTGCGCGCGAACTGCGTGTCGATCGCCGCGAGCGCGTTGGCGTTGACCAGCCAGCCGATCGTCCCGCCCTGGGCGGTGAAGTAACC
Source organism: uncultured Opitutia bacterium (assembly GCA_937952235.1). Lineage (GTDB taxonomy): Bacteria > Verrucomicrobiota > Verrucomicrobiia > Opitutales > Opitutaceae > ER46. Next base: position 26,920 of record CALFZM010000149.1, read on the forward strand.
GACGTTGCGCCGCAGCGGCTTGAATTCGGGGGTGACCGGCCCCGGGGCGGCCGTGGCCGGGCGGGGCGGAGGCGTCTGCGCGAACAGGGCCGGGCGGGAGAAGCAGCCGGCGGCGGCGGCGACGGAGGAGCGGACGAGGAAGGAGCGTCGGTTCATGATGGGGTGAGGCTTCACCGGTAACCAGCCGGGGCGGTTTTGCCAGCGACAAGGGCGCCGGCACGAAAGGGCGTAACTTTCCTCCGCCGCGGAGGTTTTACCGGCATAGTCCAACCATGCCACCCTCCCGTGTACGCCTCCTGCGACGAATTTCCCTCGTTTCCGCGCCTTGCCGTTGCCGGCCCTGAGGTGATTACCGTCCCGGCGAAACCGCTCGCTCCCTTGCGTGCTCCGGCCGATAAACCCTGCCTGACTCCGGCCGCCGTGGACGCCGCGCCCGCACCCACCTCCGATCACGCGCTCATGCTGGCCGTGCGCGGCGGCGAACTGGATGCGCTGGGCGAGCTTTTCGAGCGTCATCACGGCCCGCTCTTTGGTTTCCTGGTGAAACTCACCGGGCAGCACGCCGCCGCCGAGGACCTCACGCAGACGGTCTTCCAGCGCATGCTGAAGTACCGCCACACCTACCGGGACGACGGCAGCTTTACCGCCTGGATGTACCATCTCGCCCGGCGATGCGCGGCCGACCATTTCCGCCGCACCCAGTCGGCGCCGGCCGCGACCGACCCCTCCGATCTGCAGGCCTTCGTCGACGAGGCTCCGCACGCCGCCGTGCGCGCCGCGCAACGCGACGATCACGCCCTGCTCCATTCCGCGTTGCAGCAACTCGACCGCGCCGACCGCGAGGTCCTCCTGCTCTCCCGATTCCAGGAGCTGTCGTTCGCCGAGATCTCCGGCATCCTCGAATGTTCCGCCGGCGCCGCGAAGGTGCGCGCGCATCGCGCGCTTCAGCAACTGCGCACGGTGTACTTCCGCCTGCAGAAGAAGCCGATCGCCTGAGCCACCCTTTCCTCGCCCTGTCCAGCCCATGAACTGCCACCGCGTCCGTGATTCGCTGCCCACCCTGCTCGATCGCCGCACCGCCGCCGCGGTTCCGGCCGAAGTGCAGGCGCACGTGGCCGGCTGCGCGGACTGCCAGCGCGAGTGGGAGGAACTGCGTGTCACGCTCACGCACCTCGACGACCTTCCCGTGACCGCCCCTTCCTCCCGGCTGCGCCGGAACTTCCATGCCATGCTCGCCGCGGAAAAGCGCCGCGAGGCGGCCACGGCGGTCGCTCCGGTGCCGGCGGCAACCCGGCGCGGTCGGAGCCACTGGCTCCTGCCGCTCGCGGGAGGCGCGCTGCTGGCGCTGGGCTTCCTGCTTGGCCAGCGTGCCGGACTGCCGGCTCGCGCCTCCGACGACCGCGGCACGCAGCAGGAACTCGCCGCGCTGCGCCAGCAGATGGGCCGGCAGCAGGACCAACTGGCGAAAATGACGACCCTCGTGACCTACTCGCTGCTCCAGCAGCAGCAGCATCCCGCCAACGAGCGACTGCAACAGTTGCTCGCCGACGCGCGGCAGGAGCAGCCCAGCGAGCGGACCCTCGATACGGTGATCGGCGCGCTCACCCTCGATCCCAACGTCAACATCCGGCTCCGCGCGATCGAGGCCCTTTACCCGCACGCGGAGCGTGAACTCGTCCGGGCCGGCGTGCGCGCCGCCCTGCCGCGCGAGCAGCATCCGCTGGTGCAGCTCGAGTTGATCGAATTCGTCACGCTCACGCAGGACCGCGGCGCCGTCCCGCTGCTCGAACGCATGTCGGCCAACGATCGCGCCGACCCCGCGGTGCGGGACGCCGCCCTCCTGGCGCTCGCCCGCTTCTAGACGTCCCCCCTTTCCCGCTCCCGGCTGCATCCGCACGGACCCGCCCAGCCCTCCACCTCGCCTCGATCCCTCCCGCCATGTCACCTTCTTCCCGTCCGCTCCTCGCTGCCCTCACTTTCGCCGGCGCGCTCCCCGTCTTCGCCGGCTCCACCGCCAACGTGAACGTGTTGTCGTTTTCCGATCCGACCCGGCCTGGCACGCTGCGCGTCCATCTCGGCCGGGGCGACCTCGTTGTCACTGGCGCCGACACCCGCGAAGTCAGCATCAAGACCGACACCACCGCCGCTCCCGCCAAGCCGCGCAAGGACGGGCTGCGGGTGATCTCCGCCGCCGCCAGCTACTCCTGCAAGGAGAGCGACAACGTCGTCACCCTCGATGCCACGGCGCAGGAATCCGGCCGTACGCAGTCCAGCTTTCAAATTACGGTGCCCCGCAGCACGACCGTGGTGGTCCAGAACGCCTGGGGCGGCGACATCGTGTGCCGCGAAATCGACGGCGACATCGAGGTCAACAGCATGCACGGCCAGATCCGGCTGGAGTCGATCTCCGGCGGCGCAGTCATCGGAACGATGAACGGCGAGATCAACGCCTCGATGCGCGCGCTGCAGGAAGGCAAGCCGCTGTCCTTCACTTCCATGAACGGCGAGGTGGTGCTGCGCGTGCCCGCGGACGCGAAAGCCAGCGTGCGGCTGCGAACCCAGAACGGCGCCGTGCTGACCGATTTCGACGAGTCCGCCCTCGTCACCAAGTCGGAGACGGTCTCCGGTTTCAGCCGCACCCATCCGATGGCGTCCCTCCGCGAGGGCAAGGTGCTCACGATGGAGGTGCAGAACGCCATTCGGGAGGCGACCCAGCTCAGTGCCACCGCGATTCGCGAGGCCCTGGAAGCGGTGCGAGACGGCCTCGAGGCAGCCAAGCTCGACTCCGACCAGGCCCGCCGCCAGCTCGAAGCCGCCCGCCGCGAGATGGAACGCAGCCGCCGCGATCGCGAGGTTGAATCCCGGAGCATCGAGGAACGGCGCCGCGAGACGGGCGCGTCCACCGAGTCCTCGCTCGCCCCGGCCAAACCCGCCACTCCCCGCACCCCGGTGCCGCCCAAACCTCCCAAGGCACCGCTTCCCACCATCACCGGCGGAAAGCTCGTGACCGGGACCCTCAATGGCGGTGGACCGGAGATCAGCATCGCCACCATGAACGGCGACGTGATCCTGAGAAAGATCGAGTCGCCGCGCTGAGTCGGCGGACGCTGGGCCACAATGCCACCGGAGGTGGCCCGCCCGCGCAACCAGTTGCGGCGGAGCGGGCTTGCGTCCGTCCCGCGCATGCTCGTCTGGCGGACGAAAATATAAGGCGCGGCCGACCCGTACAGCGGGGGGGCTTTTATGCGTAGCTCAGCGTATTCCCCTTTCGGGGGAAACAATCTAAGGTAGGCGGTTTCCGAGAGATACTGCCCGCCCATCACCATGCTCCCTGCTGTCATCCTGCTGCTGCTCCTCACCGCGCTGGTCGCGACGGACGCGTCGTCTTCGGACGGCGGGGAGGAGCGCTGAGGCAGACGCATGCCGTTGAGGTGGAGCCGCCTGTCCCCAGGCGGCTGATGTGCAACGGACCGGTTCGCAGCGGCTTGAGGACAAGCCGCTGCACCTTCACGGAAGCCGTCTTCGTCGGCCATTGAAAGGCCAACGCGTTGTCCCCGCCGGGCCGAGCCCGTCGGGCGGAAAAGAAGCAGGGGCGCCCCGATGAACGGAGCGCCCCTGGTGGTTTACTGGGGGAGCTGACGTGTTAGTTCGCCGCGAGGCTCACTCCCGTGTACAGCGGGTCCACGATGCGGACCGGCAGGGCGACTTTCGTCGCCACCGGCACACCGTCGACCACGGCGGGAGCGAACCGCCACTGGCGGACCGCCTTGAGGACCGCCGACGCCAGCACGTCGTCCGGAGCGGACTTGACGCTGAAGTCGGTGGGACGGCCCTGGGCGTCCACCACGAATTCGAGCCGTACGGACGCGCCATTGTACTGGGACCCGACCGCGGGTGTGACCACGGAGACGGGCACCGGCACGCCGGGCGCCTGACGGTACGAATCGACGTAGGCTTGTTCCGGCGTCGACGCGAAGGCGGAGACGGCCAAGAACCCGCCGGCGGCGAGGAGGAACACGAGTTTGCTGACTGCTTTCATGGTATTAAACTCCGCGGATAAGGCGGAGAGTTTGGTTTTCTCTGGCGGTGAAACGCCTGGCGATCCGGCGGCGGTTCGCGCCGCCGGCGCGTCAGACGGCTTGCTCCCGTGGCCGCGAAGCCACGGACGCAAAGGGTCCGGTTCTGGGGAAACCAAGGGCCGGGGCGGGCATGCAAAGCCCCGGCCTACCAACGACCGCGCGCGACCGGCACCCGGGGGCAACCAGAGGTCGCGGCCGCCCGGATCCGCCGGCTCGCGCAGGCGGAGTCAAAGAACGCGAGGTTCTTCGAAAGCACCCCTGCTCTAGCAGAGGGCATGCCCGGCCGGGCAAGGCGCGAGCGGCCGCGTCATCGAAAAGTAACTGATAGGTGAACAAACGATGAGGGGATTTTGTTCGAAACGCTTCTTGCCGCTGAGGGGGGCCGGTGCTCCCTTTTCCCCTTGAACATGCCTGCCGAGTCGACCCGTTCCGCCACGTTCCTTAGCCGCGCCGCCACCGCTGTATTCCAATGGTTCGATTCGGACCACACGCCCGATGGTCCCGAAAAGATGCGGAGCGAGCCGGACCGGGTGGATTGGATGCGCTGCATCCCCTTTATCATTCTCCACGCCGGGTGTTTGGGTGTGATCTGGGTGGGCGCCAGCCCGTTTGCCGTCTGGAGCGCCGTGGCCCTTTACGTGGTGCGGATGTTCGCCGTCACCGGCATTTACCACCGCTATTTCTCCCACAAGACCTACAGCACCTCACGCTTCGGTCAGTTCCTGCTGGCGCTGTGGGGTGCGACGACGGTCCAGCGCGGCGCGCTCTGGTGGGCTTATCACCACCGCCACCACCATGTGCATTCGGATGATCCCGAGGATGCCCATTCCCCGCACGTGCACGGCTTCTGGTGGTCGCATATCGGGTGGATCACCAGCCGGCGGAATTTTCCCACCGATTATTCCAAGGTGAAAGACCTGGCGAGGTATCCGGAGTTGGTCTGGCTCAATCGTTTCGATACGGTCATCCCCTTCCTTTTTGCCTTGGGAATGTTCGGATTCGGGGCCGCCCTCGAAGCCTATGCCCCCGGCCTCGGGACCAACGGCTGGCAAATGCTCGTGTGGGGCTTCTTCATCAGCACGACCGCGCTGTTTCACGGCACGTCCTGCATCAATTCCATGGCCCACCTCATGGGTCGCCGCCGCTTCAACACCAGCGATGATTCGCGCAACAGTTTCATCCTTGCGATTATCTGCCTCGGCGAAGGCTGGCACAACAATCACCACCGCTACCAGTCCTCGACCCGCAACGGGTTTTACTGGTGGGAGATCGACCTGACCTACTACGGGCTGAAGGTGCTCTCCTGGACGGGGCTCATCTGGGGACTGAAACCCGTGCCGCAGTCGATCATGGAAGAGGCCGAGCGGGCCGATCATCTGCACACGATCGCAGCAGCGCAGCGGGCGGCGCATGCGCACCCGGACGTGTCCTCGCTCAAGAAAGTGGTGCCTGCCGCCGCCGCCATCGCGGTCGCGACCGCCACCGCGGCCCAGGCGACGATGCCGAAGAAAGCCGAGGGACCCGGAATCCATCGCGATGTGACGGAGCAGACCGAGTCCCGCCCGACGCCGCCTCCTCCGACGCGGACGGCCTGACCGCCGCACGCGGCGACGACTGCAGCGTCGCAGCCCTCCTGCCCACGGGCGCCGATCTCCGGCGCCCGTTTTTCATGCCCGGACCGCGCCACCGGATGCGTCCCATTCAGCACGCGGCCCGTATCATGGCGGTTTTTCCACCGTCCACGCTTCATGTCCACTGTTGCCATCATCGGCACGGGCATCGCCGGCCTCGGCTGCGCCCATTTCCTGCGCCACGACTTCGACGTCACGCTCTTCGAGCAGGACGCTCGGGTGGGCGGGCATTCGCACACGATAACGACCCCCGAACCCGGCACCGGGCGCCGCGTCGCCATGGACACGGGATTCATGGTTTTCAACCAGGTCACCTACCCGCACCTCACGCGGCTGTTCGCGGAACTCGACGTGCCGATCAAGCCGACCTCGATGTCGTTCAGCGTGCGCCACGCCGACCTCGGGCTGGAGTTCTGCGGCTCGTCGTTGAGCCTGTTGTTCGCACAGCGACGCAACCTGCTCCGGCCGCGCTTCTGGCGGCTGCTGCGCGCGATCGACCGGTTCAACCGGGAAGCGGTGGCGGCCCTCGACGATCCCGAAATCGGCCGCGAGGCGCTGGGTGAGTACGTGCGGCGGCGCGGCTACGGCGCGGACTTCTTCGACCTCTACCTGGTGCCGATGAGCTCCGCCGTGTGGAGCGCGCCGCCCGAGAAGATGCTGTCGTTTCCCGCGGCGACGCTGCTGCGCTTCTTCCATAATCACGGTTTTCTCGGCCTGCACACGCAGCATCCCTGGTGGACGGTCGAGGGCGGGTCCCGCACCTACGTGGCACGACTCACGGCCCCGTGGTCAGACCGGATCCGCACGGGCGAAGGCGCGACGCGGGTCGTGCGCCATGCCGGCGGCGTGGCGGTGCGCACCACGCGCGGCACGGTCGAAACGTTCGACAAGGTGATTCTCGCGTGCCATGGCGACCAGGCCTTGCGGTTGCTCGCCGCGCCGACCTTCGAAGAAGACCGGCTGCTGCGCGAATTTCACTACCAGCCCAACATCGCGACGGTGCACACCGACCCGCGCGTGATGCCGCGGACCCGTCGCGCGTGGTCGAGCTGGAACTACGAGATCGGACGCGACGCGCGCGGCCACAGGGAGACGGCGACGCATTATTGGATGAACTCGCTGCAAGGCGTTTCGGACCGGGAAAACTATTTCGTCTCCATCAACCGCCCCGAGGCGGTCGACCCGGACCGCGTGATCCGGCGGATCAACTACGAGCATCCGCTCTTCAGCCTGGGCGCCGTGCAGGCGCAGGCGCAGATCCCGGCGCTGAATGCCGCGGCGCGCGGTGGCACCGAAACCTACTTTGCCGGCGCGTGGCAGCGCTACGGCTTTCACGAGGACGGGCTGTTCAGCGCGGTGCGCGTCGCCGAGCTCCTGCTCGGTCGCGACCCGTGGCAGCGTCTCGCCGAAACCGCTCCCGTCGCCGCCGCTCCCCGCGCGGCCGGAGCCTGAACGATGCCGTTGCCCTCGAACTCACGCATGAAAACGGACGGGCTGAAACACGGAGCGGTTCGTTCCCAGGCCGCGGAGGTTGGGTTCGTCGACGGACAGCCGCCTGGGGACAGGCGGCTCCACCCCACGTGGACCGGTCCGTCCGAGGCCTCCCACGTTTCTCCAGCCATGCGCTCCTGCCTCTATGAATGCCGGGTGATGCACCACCGGTTCGCCCCGCGCACCCATGGCTTCGTCTACCGGATCTTCCTCTTCGCCCTCGACCTCGACGAACTCGAGGCGCGGCCGCTCCGCTTCGGCCTTTTTTCGACGGAGCGGACCAACCTGTACAGCTTCCGGTCGCGCGACTTCCTGCCGGTCGACGACACCGCGGGCACGGACGCTGCCTCGCTGCGCGCGCGCGTCGGGGCGTTTTGCGCGCGCCAGGGCGTGGACATCACCGGCGGCCGCGTCGTGCTCGTGACGCTGCCGCGCGTGGCCGGGTATCTGTTCAATCCGGTGTCGTTCTACTTCTGCCTCGACCGCGGAGGCCGGCCCGTCGCCGCCATCGCGGAGGTGACGAACACGTTTCGCGAGGTGAAGCCCTACTTCCTCGGGCCGGAGGCGCTGCAGACCGACGGCGCTTCCTTCCGCCTGCGGGTGCCGAAGCATTTCTACGTGTCGCCGTTTTCCGACGTGGATGTCGCCTTCGACTTCACGCTCCGGCTGCCGGGCGACCGGCTCGATATCCAGATCGACGACTACGCCGGCGGCGCCCGCACGCTGACGAGCTCCCTCACCGGCCCGCGCCGGGAGCTGACGCCGGCGCGGCTGGCCTGGTTCACCGTCAAGTACCCGCTCATCACGCTGCGCATCATCGCGCTGATCCACTGGCACGCCCTGCGGCTCTGGTGGAAACGCGTGCCCTGGTTTGCCAAGGCCGCGCGGCGGTCCGACCAGCACGGCCTCTATCGGCCCCACCATTCGCTTTCGCTTTCCGACGTCTCATGATCACGTCCTCGTCCGCCCCTACGGAAACCAGCGCCGCCCTCGCAGGCGGGCCCGCGGTTGCCGTCTCCCGTCACTCCCGCTCCACGTGGGCACGCGCAGCCCTGCTGCGCGCGCTCGGCGAGCTTCGCCGCGGCCACCTGCGGGTGGACCTGCCTGACGGCGCCGCGGTGGAGTTTGGATCGGCCCAGGATGCCGCCGGGCGCCGCCTGCCGCTGGGGCTCTCCGCGCGCGCCCAGCTCACGGTGCGGCGGGAGGCGTTCTTCAAAAAATGTTTCTGGGCGGGCGACATCGGCTTCGCCGAGTCGTACATCGATGGCGACTGGACGACGCCGGACCTGCCCGCGCTCCTGGCGTACTTCATTCTCAACCTCGAGGATGTGCCCACGTTGTCCGGCTCGCGGCGGGCGCGGCCCATCGCGCTCAACCTGCTGCGCTTCGCCAACCGGCTTGGGCACCTCCTGAGGCCCAACACCCGCGCGATCGCGCGGCGCAACATCCGGGAGCACTACGATCTCTCGAACGACTTCTTCGGCCTGTGGCTCGACCCGTCGATGATGTATTCCGCGGCGCGCTGGCCGGCCCATGCTCCCGACCTTCCGCTCGAGGAGGCGCAGCGCGAAAAGAACGAGGCGCTCTGCCGGTTGCTGCGGCTGCAGCCGACCGACCACGTGCTGGAAATCGGCACCGGCTGGGGCGGTTGGGCGCTGCACGCGGCGCAGGTGCACGGCTGCCGGGTGACCACCGTCACGATCTCGCAGCAGCAGCACGACCTTGCGGTCCGCCGCGTGCAGGCGGCGGGGCTGACGGGGCGCGTCGACGTGCAGCTGCGGGATTTCCGCGACCTGACGGGCCGCTTCGACAAGATCGTGTCGATCGAGATGCTCGAGGCGATCGGGCACCGCAACCAGGCCGTCTTCGCCGGGATCGTGTCGCGCTGCCTCAAGCCGGACGGCCTGCTCGCGCTGCAGTTCATCACCTGTCCCGACGCCCGGTACGCGCAGTTCCGCCGCGGCGTGGATTTCATCCAGAAGCATGTTTTCCCCGGCTCGCTCCTGCTGTCGGTCAACCGGCTCAACGGCCTGCTGGCGAAGGCGGGTGGATTCGCGTTGCACCAGCTCGACGATTTCGGGCCGGACTACGCGCGCACGCTGCGCCTCTGGCGGGAGAAGTTCGTGGCCCGCCGCCGCGAGGTCATGGCCCTGGGTTTCGATGAGCGCTTCCTGCGCAAGTGGGACTACTACCTGTGCTACTGCGAGGCGGCGTTTGCGCTGCGCAACATCTCCGTGGTGCACACGCTCCACACGCGCGCCAACAATCTCGCGCTCGACCCGGCATGATCGTCCTCCTGCGCAGTCTGTTCGTGGTCATCCTGGCGTCGATGCTCGCGGTCACGACGTGGGCCAGCCTGCACACGCCGCTGTTCTCGATTCCGCGCGACGTCGTCTCGCACCCCTGGTTCATCGCCACGCTGGTCGACGCCTATTGGGCGTTCGTCGTCTTCTACGTGTGGGCCGCCTGGAAGGAACAGTCGGCGGGAGCGCGCGCCCTCTGGTTCCTCGCAGTGATCGCCCTCGGCAACATCGCGATGGCGATCTACTTCCTGCGCGAGCTCCTGCGCGTGCCGGCGTCGGGCCCGCTCGATGCCGTGTTCACGCGGCGCAATCCGGGCACGCTGCTCCTCCCGGCGGTGCTCGTGGGCCTCAGCATCGTGGTGTACCTGCTCGCATGAACGCCGCGGTCTCCTCCGGTCCGGCGCCGACGCCCCCGGCCGGGTTCTGGCGGCGGCGGCTCGTGCAACCGTTGCTCCAGCAATTGACCCAGGGCGTGACGCCCGACCGGATTGCCGCGACCCTGGCGGTCGGCACGGTGTGTTCGCTGCTGCCGTTCCTCGGTTTCACCTCGCTGCTCAACCTGGCAGCCGGGCTCGCGCTGCGGATGAACCAGCCGATCCTGCAGGCGCTGAACCAGCTCCTGGGGCCGCTGCAGCTTGCGCTGATCCTCGTCTACGTGCGCGCCGGCGAATGGCTGTGGCGGCACGACGGGGCGGATTTCACGATCGCCGAGCTGATCCGGAGGTTCGGAGAACTGTCGTGGGGCGAGTTCCTGCGCCAGTTCGGCTGGGCGGGCATCCACGCGGCATCGGCGTGGGCGCTCACCGCGCCCTTCCTGGGCGCGGCCATCTACTTTGCCACGCGGCCGGCGTTGCGCCGCGCGGCCCGGGGTCCGGCCCGATGAACACGCTGACCCTGGTCGCTCTGGCGACGATCGCGCTGCTCGCAGCGTTCGCCGCTTGCTACTGGCTCGCCCGCCGGATCGACAACTACGGCATCGTCGACGTGGCGTGGTCCTATGCGTTTGGCGTGCTGGCGCTCGGATACGCGCTGGCGGGAGCCGGCTGGAGCGGACGCCGCGCCTTGCTGGCGGCGATGGTGGGCGCCTGGAGCCTTCGCCTGGGAACCCATCTCTGCCGGCGGGTGGCGGGGCACCACCCGGTCGAGGACACCCGCTACGTGCAGCTTCGGAGCGACTGGGCCGCCAACTTTGCGCCGAAGATGTTCGGGTTCTTCCTGCTCCAGGCGGTGTCCGTGGTCGTGCTCGGCGTGGTCTTCCTCCTGCCGATGCAGAATCCGGCCCCGGCCTGGCACCCGCTCGAATGGGCGGGCGCCGTCCTGTGGCTGATCGCGCTGGGTGGAGAGGCGCTGGCGGACGCGCAGCTCGCGGCCTTCAAGCGCGACCCGCGGCAGCGCGGACGCGTCTGCGAACGCGGCCTGTGGCGGTACAGCCGGCACCCCAACTATTTTTTCGAATGGCTCGTGTGGGTCGCCTACTTCGTCTTCGCCCTCGCCTCACCCTGGGGCGCGCTCGGAGTCATCGCACCCGCCGGCATCCTGTACCTGCTCCTCCGCGTGACCGGCATCCCGATGGCCGAAGCGCAGAGCGTCCGCAGCAAGGGCGACGCCTACCGCCGTTACCAGGCGACCACGAGCGCATTTGTCCCCTGGCCGCGGAGGAAACCCGATCTCTCCGGCGCAAACTAGCAGGCCGGCGCATTCACCCTGTCCACCGGCACCGCGTACATGCCTCTGACCCCGGTTGGCACCCAGTACACCGACGCTGCCGTCGGCGTCGCAGATGCCACTCCGGCCGCGCCACCCTTCGTGTCTTTCGTGTGATTCGTGGTTCTTCTCCCCTTGCTCAAGGAGAGAGACCACGAATCACACGAAGCACACGAAACGCTGCCAGGCTGGGCATCTCCACCCGCGTTCACCCGGGTCGCAAACGGAGGTTCCAGGTTCGGGCTGGCGCTGTGGCTCATCCCAGTTGTCCGTGGCCAACCGCTCGGCGGCCCTCCGACCCATCGGTTAACGGTCGAGGGAGACCAGAGCAACGGGCTCCAAAAAAATGTCATCCCGGGGCCGGGCAAACCCTCCGTCTCGTCCAGCTTCGAGATGGAAGTTACCGCGATCCCCGGGATGACAAAGTGAAAAGAGCGTCGGCCACATCCGGCCACCCGAGGGCGGCGTCTGTTGGGCACGCGCAAAAGCCAACCAATGGCATTGCCGCGCTAAAGCCTTAAAATTTCCGAACCTCCCGGGCTTTGGGTGGGACGATCTCCGGAGCGAGACCGGGCGATTCCCTACGCCTCGCGCTGTGAGCCGTGGAACGCTCCGCCAGACCACGCGCGTTCGCCACGGTGGCCGCCGCGACGGTGCGCGCCCAAGGCTGACGGCCGATGGCCGAAGGAAGGTATCAGAACGCCTCCGCTTCACGCCGGCGGTGGGAAGGGCGCTGGAGGATGGGCCGTGATCCCACGGCGCGGCCGAATGCAGACGTTTCCCTCGCGAGCGCTCATCCACCCGCGTCATCCGCGCGTATCAGAGCCGGCCATGATCGACACCCTGCTGCAGAAAGACCTCCTCCCCGATACCCTGATCCGCCTCGGCATCCGCCGCCTGCTGGCCCAGCGCCTGCGCGAGGAGGCGGCGCGGTATGACGCCGCCGCGTACGTCGCGGACCTCTGTACCCGTCCGATCGCGGAAGAGACCCGCGCGGCCAACGCGCAGCATTATGAGGTGCCGACGCGATTCTACGAACTCTGCCTCGGCCGCCGATTGAAGTACTCCGGCTGCCTCTACCCCACGGGCAGCGAGAGCCTGGATCAGGCGGAAGAGCACATGCTGGCGAAATATGTGGAGCGCGCGCGGCTGGTCGACGGCCAGGAGATCCTCGAACTCGGGTGCGGCTGGGGTTCGCTCTCGCTGTATCTCGCGGAGAAGTTTCCGCGCGCCCGGATTACCGGCGTCTCCAATTCCGCGACCCAGCGGGAGCACATCGAGGGCGAGGCGCGCCGACGCGGGCTCGGCAACCTCCGGATCGTGACGTGCGACATGAACGGGTTCGAGGCGCCCGCCGGCAAATTCGACCGGGTCGTGTCGGTCGAGATGTTCGAGCACATGAAAAACTACCGGCAACTGCTGGCGAACATTGCCTGCTGGCTGAAGCCCGAGGGTCTGCTCTTCGTGCATATCTTCACGCACGCGCGCTTCTCCTATCATTTTGTCCCGCGCGACGCCACCGACTGGATGGCGCGCTACTTTTTCACCGGTGGCCAGATGCCCGCCCATGGCCTGCTCTCGCATTTCCAGGAGGACCTCCATCTCGTGGCCGACTGGAAAGTGAATGGCCGGCACTACCAGCAGACCGCGGAGCATTGGCTCCAGAACATGGACTCCCATCGCGAGGAGATCCTGCCACTCTTTGCCGACACCTATGGCGCCGGGCAGGAGACCAAGTGGTGGTCGTACTGGCGCACGTTCTACATGGCCTGTGCCGAGCTGTGGGGCTACCGCGACGGGGAGGAG
>CALFZM010000150.1 GCA_937952235.1 uncultured Opitutia bacterium
GTCAGGCGCCTGGGGACAGGCGGCTCCACCCCGCCGGGTCCAGGATCAGTTCTTCGCGGGCAGGCATGCACCGCAGCCGCTGGCGAAGAAGTCGTTGCCCTTGTCGTCGACGAGGATGAACGCGGGAAAGTCCTGCACTTCGATCTTCCACACCGCTTCCATGCCGAGTTCCGGATACTCCAGCACTTCGACCTTCCGGATATTGTTCTTGGCGAGAATCGCAGCCGGCCCGCCGATGCTGCCGAGATAGAACCCGCCGTGCTTCTTGCAGGCGTTGGTCACCTGCGCGCTGCGGTTGCCTTTGGCCAGCATCACCATCGATCCGCCGGCGCCCTGGAAGAGATCGACATAGCTGTCCATCCGCCCCGCGGTCGTGGGGCCGAACGATCCCGACGCATAGCCCGTGGGAGTCTTGGCCGGACCGGCGTAGTACACGGGATGATCCTTGAAATACTGCGGCAACCCGTTGCCGGCATCGAGCCGCTCCTTGAGCTTCGCGTGCGCGATGTCGCGGGCGACGATGAGGGGACCGGAAAGCGAGACGCGGGTCGTTACCGGGTATTTCGACAGTTCCGCCCGGATGTCAGCCATGGGCCGATTGAGGTCGATCCGCACGATGTTGTCGTCCTTCAGCGTCCGGCTCGCCGCCGGAATGAACCGCCCTGGATTGCGCTCCATCTGTTCGAGGAAGATGCCGTCCTTCGTGATCTTCGCCCGGATGTTCCGATCCGCGCTGCAGGAGACGCCCATCGCGACCGGGCAGCTCGCACCGTGGCGGGGCAGGCGCACGACGCGGACGTCGAGCGCGAAGTACTTGCCTCCGAACTGCGCGCCGATGCCGGTGGAACGGGCGAGCTGCAGCACCTTTTCCTCCATCGCGAGGTCGCGGAACGCGCGACCGTGGGCGTTGCCGGAGGTGGGCAGGGCGTCGAGATACTTGGCCGACGCCAGCTTGAGGGTCTTCATGCAGGACTCGGCGCTCGTGCCGCCGACGACGAACACGAGGTGGTAGGGCGGGCAGGCCGAAGTGCCGAGCAGGGGCAGCTTGTCGGTGACGAACTTCTCGAAGCTCTTCGGATTGAGCAGGGCCTTCGTCTCCTGGAAGAGGTACATCTTGTTGGCCGAGCCGCCGCCCTTTGCCACGAAGAGAAACTCATATTTCGCCCCCTCGGTGGCGTGGAGGTCGATCTGGGCCGGGAGGTTGGTGCCGGTATTGACCTCGTTCCACATGTCCAGCGGCGCCGTCTGCGAGTAGCGGAGGTTTTCCTTCGTGTAGCACTCGTACACGCCGCGCGAGAGCCATTCGGCGTCGTTCGCCCCGGTCCAGACCTGCTGGCCCTTCTTGGCGAAGATGGCGGCGGTGCCGGTGTCCTGGCACATCGGCAGGATGCCCTGGGCCGCGATCTCCGCGTTTTTCAGGAGCGTGAGCGCCACGTAGCGGTCGTTGGCGGATGCCTCCGGGTCGTCGAGGATGGCAGCGACCTGCTGGAGGTGCGCGGGCCGGAGCAGGAACGAGGTGTCGTGGAACGCCTCGCGGGCAAGGTAGGCGAGTGCCTCGGGGGCGACCTTCAGGATTTCGCGCCCTTCAAACGTCGCCGTGGTCACGCCTTCCGTGGAAAGCAGGCGATAGCTGGTCTCGTCGTCCCCGAGGGGCAGGGGATCCTGGTAGGTGAAGGCGGGAGTCGGCATGACGGGCAAACCTTGGAAAAAATCCCGCGCGAGTAAAGCGGCCGTGCGCCGGCTTTCGGCCTACGTGTCCGGCTGCAACCCGGCCATCGCGCGCACGGTGCCGTGGAAGCGCGGCAGATCGGAAGGCGTCACCCTTTCGCCGGGCTCGCGAGTCCAGCCGGCCGCGCCGGGCCAGAGGCCGCGGCCGAGGAACTGTTCGTGCGCCGCCGCCATCGTGGCGACGTGGAGGTAATCCTTCTGCTCCTTCTCGTCCCGGAAGCCGCTGACCTGGTCGTCCGGGATCGGCGCGATCCGCCCGCTCGAGACGTAGGCGAGGTCGTTGAGGGTGACGAACGGGCGGCAGTCGACGAGGGTCGTGGCCGGCCGGGGCGTCTCCCCCCGCAGGTAGCGGAAGAAATCGAGGTGGTTTTCCTGCAGCGCGTCGAACGGTTCGGGCGGAAGGCGCTCGATCCTTCCGTCGTTCCAGCGGATCTCGACGTTCCCGCCCACGGTGTAACGCAGGACGGCCCGTTCGCAGAGGACCACCTCGCAGTGGGAGCTCGGGCCGGCGCAGGCGTGCGAGACCGCGATGCGGAAGGTGACGCCCGTGGCGGTATCGGCTTCCACGAAGAACGTGTCCGCCCCTTCGATCGCATGCGCCCGGTAGAGCTCCGCCCGCACGGCCGCAATCTGCGCCCAGTGGAACAGCTCCGCTCCGCCCAGCCAGAAGAGCAGGTTGTGGACGAAGTGCGCCATGGCGTTGCCGAAGCACGAATCCAGCACGGGCTGCGTGCCGATGAACAGGCGGCCGGCCCAGTCGTTGCGGGCGAAGTAGCTCGCCGGGCGCGGCCAGAGCGCCCCGAGCGTCGCGCTGCGCACCGCGCCGAACTCCCCGGCGAGCAGCCGCTCCTTCAGGGCGAGGCGGCGTTTCTCGATGATGAAGTTGAAACCCACGTGCGACGCGCGCCGGGCCCGCGTGTCGTCCTGGATCATCCGCTCGAGCTCGGCGTAGTCGAGGGTCGGAGGTTTCTCGACGTACGTCGACAGCCCGAGTGCGGTCGCCGCCGCGTGCATCTCGGCATGGAGCTGGATCGGCGTCGGGATCACCACGAGGTCGAGCTCGCGGTGACAGGCCTCCAGCATCGCGCGATAGTCCGGGAACACCTGGACGCCGCGGCTGGAAAAGTTCAGCGACGCCTGCTCGCCCGCGAAGCGTTCAGGCTTCGGATCGCAGGTGCACACCAGCCGCGCATGGCCCCGTTCCTCCAGCCGCGCGATGGCCTGGTGGTGCGAGGCGGCGAAGCCGCCGAGGCCGACGATGCCGATGCGGATGGCGGGCTTCACACGATCTTGAAGCGCGGCAGGTCCTGGCTGTCGACGAGGCCGACCGGCCGGCACCGGCGGTCGATCACGATGAGGTCGTCGATCTTGTGGGCCTCGAACAGCCGCAGCGCGTCCACGCCCAGCGCATCCTCGCCGATGACCTTGGGCTGCCGGGTCATGAAGTCCGCCACGGGCCGGCGCAGGAAATCCGGCCCGCTCAAGGCGCTGCGGCGGAAGTCGCCGTCGGTCAGGATGCCCGTGAGCCTGCCGCTGCGCCGCGCCACGAGGGCGATGCTGCCGCTCTTGGCCTTCGTCATGGCGAGAATCGCGTCCTGGGTCGACACGCTGTCGGGAGCGACCGGGAGGCGGTCGCCGGTCCGCATGATGTCCTTCACGCGCAGCAAGAGCACCCGTCCGAGGTTGCCCGCGGGGTGATACCGGGCGAAATCATCCCGCGTAAGGCCGCGCGCCTCGAGCAGCACCATCGCCAGCGCGTCACCCAGCGCGAGCGCGGCCGTGGTGCTCGCGGTGGGCGCGAGTTTCAAGGGGCACGCCTCACGGGGCACGCGGTAAAGCAGCCGGAGGTCGGCGTTGCGGGCGAGATCGGAGTCGGGGGCGCTCGTGAAGGCCACGATGCGCACGCCGAACCGGCGCAATACGGGGACCAGCCGCAGGATCTCCTCCGACTGCCCGCTGTTGCTGAGCAGCAGCGCGACGTCTCCCTCCTCGGCCAGCCCGAGGTCGCCATGCAGCGCCTGGGTCGCATCGAGGAAACACGACGACACGCCGGTGCTGTTGAAGGTCGCCGCGATCTTCTGCGCGATGGCGGCGTTCTTCCCCACGCCGCTGAAGATAAGCTTCCGGCCCGCCGCCCTGGCCGCCTCGACCGCGCGCGCCGTCGCGACGAACTCCGCGCCGAGCGCTCGCGCGGTCGCCCGCATCGCCTCCTCCTCGATGCGAATGCACGCCCGTGCACGCGAGAGGACGGATTTCGGAAGCAGCGCCATTTAGAGTTTGAGTCGTCGGTCGGAGCGCGGAAGTTAACCCCCTCGTTCGACCGTTCAAATCCTTTTCCGTCGTGACCTCGCTGCGCTCCGCTTTTTCCGTCGCCGCCGCGCTCCTCGCGCTGCTCGGCGCGCTGGGCGCGAGCGGCTGCGGCGACCGGAGCGCCGACACGCTGCCGGCGGAGATCGACGATCCCTACTACGTCCAGGGCAAGCAGCTCATGAAGCAGGGCCGGATGGCGGAGGCCCTGAACGCCTTTCTCAAGGTGATCGACCGGCGAGGGGAGCGCGGCGCGCCCGAATCCAACCTGGAAGCGGCCAACATCTACCTCACGCACATCCAGGACCCGGTCGAGGCCTACCACCACTTCCGGCGTTACCTCGTGCTCAAGCCCAATTCCAAGGAGGCGGTCGAGGTGCGCGGGATGCTGAAGGCGGCCCAGCGCGATTTCGCGAAGACGCT
Organism: uncultured Opitutia bacterium; assembly: GCA_937952235.1. Taxonomy (GTDB): domain Bacteria; phylum Verrucomicrobiota; class Verrucomicrobiia; order Opitutales; family Opitutaceae; genus ER46. The sequence goes on from CALFZM010000150.1 coordinate 4,459, forward strand.
GCCGGCCCGGCCGCTGGAAGACCAGTCGGCCCGGCTCGAGATCCAGGAGACGGTCGACCGGCTCCAGCGCGAGAATGCCGAGCTGCGCGCCCAGATCGCCACGCTGCGCGGCAGCGGCTCCGGCACCGCGGGTCGCGTGGCCCCGATGATCACGTTGCCGGACGAAGCGGCTCCGGCGCCCCGCCCGGCCCGGGGCGAGGATCCGCGGCTGACCACCCTGCCTGCACCGGCCCCCTCCGCGCTGGTCGCACCGCCGGCCGCGCCGGCGCCGGCTCCGAAGGCCACCCCGCCGGCGCGTCCCACGCCCGCGGCGGGCGCGCGCAGCCACACGGTGCAGCCCAAGGAGACGATCTTCGGCATCTCGATGCAGTACTACGGCCACGGACGGGGCACCGGCGCGATCTATCAGGCCAACCGGGACAGCATGCGCCATCCGACGGACCTGCGGCCGGGCATGGTGCTGCGCATCCCGCCGGCCGAACGGTGAGCCGGCGGCGGACAAGGCGCATGGCTTCCGTGCCCCCTTCCCCGCGGGCAAACGCGGGACGTTTTCCTCTTCCTGCCGCATGCCGCGCACGTCCCACCGCACGTCCGTCTTCACCGAATCGCTGATCCGCGAGATGTCGCGGGTCGCGGCGCGCCACCACGCGATCAACCTCGCGCAGGGTTTCCCCGACTGGGACCCGCCGGCCGCGCTGGTGCAGGCGGCCAAGGACGCGATGGATGCGCGCCGCCACCAGTACGCCGTCACCTGGGGCTCCCCCGAGCTGCGCGCCGCGCTCGGGGCGAAACTGGCCCGTCACCTCGCCGTGCCGGTCGACGCCGACCGCGAACTCGTCGTCACCTGCGGCGCCACCGAGGCAATGATGGTCGCGATGATGACGGTCTGCGACCCGGGCGACCGCGTCGGGCTCTTCTCGCCCTTCTATGAGAACTACTCGGCCGACGCGATCCTGACCGGTGCGCAGCCCGTCCACGTGCCGCTGCATCCGCCGCATTATCGCTTTGATCCCGCGGAGTTGCGCGCGGCATTCGCCGGCGGCCTGAAGGCGTTCGTGCTCTGCAACCCGTCGAACCCGTGCGGCCGCGTCTTCACCCGCGAGGAACTGCTCCAGATCGCCGCCCTGGCGGAAGAGTTCGACGCGTGGATCCTGACCGACGAGGTCTACGAGCACATCGTGTACGCCCCGCACCGGCACACCTACTTCACGACCCTCCCGGGCATGGCGCGCCGCACGCTGATGTGTTCGTCGCTGTCGAAGACGTTTTCGATCACCGGCTGGCGCCTCGGCTACGTGCACGCGGCGCCGGACGTGATCGCCCAGGCGCGCAAGGTGCACGACTTCCTCACCGTCGGCGCGGCGGCCCCGCTGCAGCACGCCGTCGTCACGGCGCTGAATTTCCCCGTCAGCTACTACGACGGCCTCTGCGCCGAGTACGCGGAGTCGCGCGACGTGCTCCTCGGCTACCTCGACCGCACCGGGCTGAGTTACACGCGGCCCGAGGGCGCGTATTTCGTGATGCTCGATATCTCGCCTTTCGGCTACGCGAGCGACGTCGAGTTCGCCCACTGGATGACGCGCGAGATCGGCGTCGCGCCCGTGCCGGGCTCGAGCTTCTTCCCGCACGGCGAGAATCGTTACGTGCGCCTCAACTTCGCCAAACGCCCCGCCACCCTGCACGCGGCGGGCGAACGGCTGCTGAAGCTGCGGCGGTGACGCGCTCGCGGAGCACGCCCGTCGGAGCGAGGCCGCGGGCCCTCACGCGAGGGTGAGCACGACCGCACGGATAGGGGGAGCGGCTTGTCCCCAAGCAGCTGCGGACGGGACCGTCGCATGTCAGCCGCCTGGGGACAGGCGGATCCACCCTTCAGTGCTTCGCGTCGCCGGCTTCCCTGGCACCGGACATCATGAGCTTGTCGGTCCAGGCGAGCGCGATCGCCGAGGCGACGAAGACGATGTGGATGATGACCTGCCACATCACGCCGTCATTGGTGAAGGCGACCTGGGGGCTGCGGACCTCGATGAACGTCTTCAGCAGGTGAATGGACGAAATGCTGACCAGGGCGGTCGCCAGCTTCACCTTGAGCATGCCCGCGTTGACGTGGCTGAGCCATTCGGGCTGGTCGTCGTGATCGTCGAGGTGCAGGCGGGACACGAACGTCTCGTAGCCACCGATGATCACCATGATCAGCAGGTTCGCGATCATGACCACGTCGATCAATCCGAGCACCATCAGCATCACGGTGGTGCTGAGGTCCGGGCCGCCTTCCGGCACTCCATCGATGGTGATGTGCACCAGGTGCCACAGCTCGACGAAGAACTGGTAGACGTAAACACCCTGGGCGACGATCAGCCCGACGTAGAGCGGCGCCTGCAGCCACCGGCTGGCGAAGATCGACCGTTCAAGGAGCTTTTCGATGAAACTGTCCGGCTTGGCCATGGGAGATCGGGTAAAGAGCGCGGAACAAGACGCCCGCAGCCCGGGGCGGCAAGCCTACAGCAGATTTAATTCGGTAGCCCCAACCTATACGCAAAGTCGCGAAGGAGCGCGAAGCTTCGCCAAGTTCTCTTCGCGAGTCTTTGCCTTCCTTCGCGCCTTTGCGTTTAGGATCCCGGTTTGATGGGCTGCGACTGTACTGAATGGGCGGTGGAGCCGCCTGTCCCCAGGCGGCTGACGTGCGACGGACCGGATCGCAGCGGCTTGAGGACTCTTTGGACCGAAGACAAGGGTAACACATGTTCGGAGACATGGGTAACACTCTG
>CALFZM010000151.1 GCA_937952235.1 uncultured Opitutia bacterium
CGGACCGGTCCGCAGCGGCTTGAGGACAAGCCGCTCCACCTTTCAGTGCGGCCGTCTTCATGGCTGATTTGAAGTCCCGCTGCATGAGTCCGCTCAGCCCGGGCGGCACGGCGGCGGAAAAACGGCCAGGCGGCCCATCCTATTCCCCCACCACGGTCACGATCACCCGCCGGGTGTGCGGCGAGCGGCGGTGTTCCCAGAGGAAGATTCCCTGCCAGGTCCCGAGCAACAACTGGCCGCCGGCGAACGGCACGCTTTCGCTCGTGCGGGTGAGCGCCATCTTGATGTGGCTCGGCATGTCGTCCGGGCCCTCGAGCGTGTGCGTGAAATGCGGGGCGTCCTCGGGCACCAGCCGGTCGAGCCACGCCTCCAGATCGCGCCGAGCGGGCGGATCGGCGTTCTCCATGATGACCAGCGAGCAGCTCGTATGCTGGCAGAAGACCGTCGCGACCCCGTGCCGGAGGCCGCTCCGCTGGAGCTCGCGCGCGACCAGCTCCGTGATCTCGCTGGTGCCGGCGCCGCGGGTCGGCAGCGTGAGGGTGGCCTGATGAACGGGCATGGGAAAAGGGTCGGGCGGAGCGGGCGATGCGGCGATGGGAATCTGATTGGGGGCTGGGGGCGCTGTGCACTCCTCAAGGCCCGGTCATGCCGCGCGGGTCGAGCGCGCGGTCGAGGGTCTGGACATCGAGCAGCCCGCGCTCCAGCACGACCTCACGGAGGCTGCGGCCGCTGGCGAACGCCTCCTTCGCCACCGCGGCGGCCGCGTCGTATCCGATCAGAGGATTCAAGGCGGTCACGAGCATGAGGGAGCGGTCCACCAGTTCGCGACAGCGCGCGGGATCGGCCTCGAGGCCGGCGACGCAGCGGGCATCGAAGGTCTCGGTGCCGTTCGCCAGGACCTGGATCGACTCGTGCAGGCAGTGCGCGAGCAGCGGCAGCGTGGCGTTGAGCTCGCAATGCCCCTCGCGGGCGCACAGGAGGGCGGTCTGCGTGAGGCCCTGCACGTAAAGGCCGACCTGCACGAGCATCTCGCTCATGACCGGATTGACCTTGCCCGGCATGATCGAGGAGCCGGGCTGGGTGGCCGGCAGCCGGAGTTCGCCGATGCCCGCGCGCGGGCCGGAGCCGAGCAGGCGGATGTCGTTCGCGACCTTGGTGAGCGCCGCGGCGATGGCGGCGAGGGCGCCCGCCACCTCGGCCAGATCGTCGCGCGCGGCCTGGGCCTCGAAATGGTTCGCGGCCTCGACAAAAGGGAGGCCCGTCTCCGCGGCCAGGATACGGCATACGGCGGTGGCGAAGCCGGGCGGACAATTGAGCCCCGTGCCCACGGCGGTGCCGCCCACGGCGAGCTCGCGCAACCGCGTCGCCGCCCGTTCCGCCCGGTCCGCGGCCTTGAACGCCTGCGCGGCGTAACCGGAGAACTCCTGCCCAAGGGTGAGCGGCGTCGCATCCATGAGATGCGTCCGGCCGAGCTTCACGATCCCCGCGAAATCCCCGGCCCGCGCGTCCAGGGTCGCGGCCAGTTTTCGCAGCGCGGGGGCCAGCCGGTGGTGCAGCGCCACCGCCACGCTCACATGCAGCGCGGTCGGGATGATGTCGTTGGAGGACTGCCCCAGGTTGACCTCATCGTTCGGATGGAAGGGGCGGCCGGCGTCGGGTGCCAGCTGCAGCGCCCGCCGGGCAATCACCTCATTGGCGTTCATGTTCGTCGAGGTGCCGGAGCCGGTCTGAAAGACGTCCACCGGAAAGTGTGCGGTCAGCCGGCCTTCGGCGACCTCGCGGGCGGCGGCCTGCAGCGGCCCGCTCCGCGCGGACGGCATCAGCCCGAGTTCCTCCGCCGCCCGCGCGCACGCCAGTTTCACCAGGCCAAGGCTGCGCACGAACGCCTCGGGCATCGGCCGCCCGCTGATGGGGAAGTTGAGCACTGCACGCTGCGTGCTCGCGCCGTAGAGCGCGTCGTCCGGCACCGACATTTCCCCCATCGAATCGCGTTCCGTGCGCATGCTACAGCGTAGCCCGAAATCGGGCGGAAGCACAGGACCGACCGGTCGAAATTTGTGTGGCCCGGCAGGCCGCCAAAAAAAACCCCGCCGGAAGGCGGGGTACGGAAAAGGGCCGGGAAAGGGTGGTCAAAACTTCACCTGCAGGCGATCGCCCCGGGCGCCAAAGCGCTGGATCTGGTCGTAAACCCCTTCCTCCGCAAACCGGTTCGCCGCCCGTTCCGTGGACCGGGAGGACGTCTCGAGCGCGGCGGTCGACACCATCGCGGTGAGCAGGCGGGAGCGGCGGGACTCGCCGGGGGGCGTCATCTGCTGCAGGGGATCCACCTTCGTCCGCGCGGGCATGACCCGCGACTCAAAGCCATTTGCACCCACGAGCACGCGACCGGCGACCGCCTGGTCAGGATCGCGGAGGGCGGCGAGATTGGCGGCAATATGCCGGGCGGACGGCGATTCTTCGTCTTCGACCGTACTCACCGCCCCCCCGCCCAAAGCCACGATCGCCGGAAATGTGTCCACCACCACGGCCTCGGTCGCCGCCGGCTCGGCCGGCCCGGCTTCCGCCACCGCCAGGGCAGGCGCGCCGAGAGTGGGGGCCGACTCGACCGCCGGGAGCGCCGGAGCGACCTCGGGTGCCAGCGCCAGGCCGGTCACCGCCCACTCGGCCGTGGGCACCGCCTCGACCGCCTGGACCTGGGCCAACCCATCGGAACCCGGCGCGGGGTCCGACGAAGGAGAGCGGTCAGGCAGGGCCAGCAGGGCGAGCACTGCCACCGTAGAGCCTCCGAGCACCAACCGATATCGCACCAGCACCGGCGCCAGGCGGGGCAGGCGCTGCCACCACGGCCGTTTGGCTACGAGGGCCGCGAGCTGCTTTTCCCGCAACTTGCGGTCGAACTCGCCCCAGAATTCAGCCGGCGGACGTTCCGCCTGTTTCAGACGCAACAAGTCTTCCAGGGAGACAGGACGATTCCGCTCAGGATTCATCGGCGAATGTAAGGCTGCAGCTCGGACTGAAGGAGCTGTTTCGCGTAGTGCAGGCGGGAGCGGACGGTGCCCACCGAACACTCCATGACTTCGGCAATCTCTTGATGGCTAAGGCCGTCGATTTCGAAAAGGGTCACCACGGTACGATGCTTGATAGACAATTTCTGCATCGCATCGTTCAATTTTTCCTGCAGCTCCCGCACGTAGGTGTCGCGCTCCGCCCCCGTCTTGTCCGTCAGCGCCGCGATGACCTCCTTGGCGACCGGCGCTTCCGAATCCAGGGTTTCGAGGCTGAAGAATGCCCTGAGGCGGGCCTTCCGGAGGAAGCTGAGCGTGGAATTGACCCCGATACGGTAGAGCCAGGTGAAGAACGCCGACTGGCCGCCAAAGCGGTGGATGGACTGAAACGCCTTGATGAAGGTGTCCTGCGTGAGATCGGCGGCATCCTCGCGGTTGGCCGTCATGTTATAGATCACGCCGTAAACCCGCTCCCGGTACTTCACGATCAGGCGGTCGAAGGCAGCCACGTCGCCCGCCTGTACCTGGCGCACGACCTCCAGGTCGGCATCGGCTTCCAGGCGGCGCTCAGGTGACGCCACCAGGCTCTTGCCGAGAACTTTCGTCGCCTCGATCACGGCCACACGGAAATTCAAGCCCGCGCAGGGCGCAAACCGAAAAGCATCGGTCAACGCCGGGCCTGCAGGGCCTGCACCTGTTCGCGCAGGATGTCGCCGAGCCCCAGCAGGAGCGGGGTCGGTGCCTCATCCGTCCACTGCGAGAGGGCCGAGGCGGCGGCGTCAACCTCCTCGTGCACCGCCTGGGCGACGGCTTCGAAGACGCCGAATTCGTGCATCTGCCGGAGGCGCAGGACCAGCTGCGGCGGGCGTTCGCCAGCGACCTCGCCGGCCAGGTCCGCGGCTTCGCCGGCGGGGAGCCGCTCGAGGAGGACAAGCAGCGGCAGAGTCAACTTTCCGCTCGCCAGGTCGGTGCCGAGCGTCTTGCCGATGCGCTTTTCCTCGCCGAAGAAATCCACCAGGTCGTCGTAGATCTGATACGCGATCCCGAGATGACGGCCGAAGCGGCTGGCCGCATCCACGAATCCTCCCGCAAACCCCGCCAGGCGGGCGCCGAGTTCGCACGAGACCCGAAACAGCTCGGCCGTCTTCAGATCGACGATCCGCTGGTAGTCGGCGCGCGTGATGTCGGTCGAGCGCCGCCGCAGCGTCTGCACGATCTCACCGGCGCACACGCGGCGCGTGGAGGCCGACACCGCCGCGCAGACCTCGGTCGTGGGAAACTGCGTCGCGAGGTGCAGCGCGTGCGCGAACAGCGCGTCGCCCAGCAGCACCGCGGCCGTCGGGCCGTACTCGCGCGCCGCCGTGCGCCGGCTGCGGCGTACGTCCGCCTCGTCCATGATGTCGTCGTGCACGAGGGTGGCGAGATGCACGAGCTCGACGACGGCCGCCACGCGCACCAGTTCCGGCTGGACCTGGGCGGGCCCCCGCCAGCCGCTGAGGAACGCCAAGGCCGGACGGATGCGCTTGCCGGAGGTGTCGATGCAGTAATCCACCATCGTCCGGATCTCCGGCTCGAACGAGCCGAGCTGCGCGTGAAGGAACCGGTCGAGCTCCGCGAGGTGCGGCGTCAGCAAGCCGAACACCCGCCCAAACGCATGGGGTTTAGGAGCGACGGCCGGACTCGCGAGGCTGCTCATGGGAGCGCGAACCTAGGTGTGAAATCCGAAATGACCACCCAATACTCGCGGCAGTAGCCCGGCTAAAGAAATCCTGCAGCCGTTTTCCGGCGGGCGCCGTTTCGGCGGGGTCGCAGGCGACGGCGCGCGGCCCGGCCGCGTCCCCGCGGGAGGAATCCAAAAGCCCCGACCGCCGGGTGCGCCGGGCGTCCCTCTCGCGGAAAAAAAGAGGCCGCGGGGGTGTCCCGCGGCCTCGAAAACCGATGCCGGCCAAGGCTCAGCGGTCGGCGTCGTAGATTTCCAGCAGCACGGTGCCGGTCGAGCCGCCGGCGCCCGACACCTGGACCGTGTAGGCACCCGGCGCGAGCTGGAGCACGAGGGCGGCGTCGCGGCTGTTGGCTTCGAGCGGGAAGGCGCCGACGACCGGGGCGGTCGCGAGCACCTGGCTCATGGACGCGGAGTCGGTCCAGTCGTTGTTGCCGGCGATGACGGCGCCGCCGGCGATCACGTCGAGCTTCGGATCGGAGAGCAGGCCGGTGAGGCCGAATCCGGCGAGCGTCGGACCGACCGCGCGGATGAGCACGCGCTTGCGCATGTCACCGGAGATCACGAAGCCCGCGAGCAGCGACTCGCCCGTGCCGATCTGGCCGCGCGTCGAGAGATTCGTGATGCGCGCGGCGACATTGGGTCCGGAGTCCGTGTCGTACACCTCGATCAGCGCGGCGCCCGGCGAGGCGGTGCCGCCGCCGACGACGGCGGTGTAGGAGCCCGGAACGACGGACGCCTGCGTCGCCGCGTCGCGGCTGCCGGGCGTGAGGGTGAACGCCCCCACCTGGCCGAAGAGCGTGGTGAGCGCGGCCGAGCTGCCCCAGTCGTTGTTGGACGCGACCGGGAGCGACAGCCGGGAGAGCACCTCGATGCTCGGATCCGCGAGGGGGTTGGCCACGCCGAAGTTGGCCAGCGTGGGACCGACCGCGCGGACGAGCAGGGCCTTGGAACCGCTGCCGGCGACGACGAAGCCCGCCATGAGCGTGCGATCGCCGACGCCCGCGAGCGTGCGGGTGGAGATGTTGGTGATGCGGCTGGTCTGGAGGCGGAGCAGGTAGTTGCCCGCGACTCCGCCGGCGACCGTGCCGCTGACGATGGCGACGTTGTTCGCGACCGTGCCGGTGAACGACCCGACGCCGGGAGCGGCGATCGTGTAGGCGCCGGTGGCGGAGAGCACGGCGCTGCCGACCACGCGGTTCGCGCCGGTGGCGGCGTCGAGCGTGATGGAGCTGTCACCGCCGACGATCGCGACGATCTGGCTGCCCGCCACGCCGGTCACCGTGCCGTTGACGAGCAGCGGCAGGAAGGAGCCGGTCGAGGGCGTGATCGGACCGATGAAGGTGCGATCGCCGAACGTCCCGGAGACACCCGTGGCCGAGGTCTGGCCGCTCACGAGCACGGCGCCCGCGGCGTCGCGCACGGCGAAGGTGCCGTCGGGATTCACCGCGATGTCGTTCCAGAAGTAATGGCGTCCCGTGGGCGAGGTCGAGTACCCGATGAACGTCGCGCGGTTGTTGCGGTTCACCGCGAGGGCGAACTTGCCGCTTTCGGCGAGCGAACCGTAGTCGCCGCGGAAGACCGTGGCCGTGACGTTGGCCTGCGCCGGCCCGCCGACCGTCGGCGGATCGACGATCATCACGACCGCCTCGGAAATCGTGACCTTGCCGCCGTTGTCGGTCGCCTTGGCCGTGAGGCTGTAGGTGCCGGCCACGGAGGGCGTCCAGGCATACTGGAACGGGCTCGACGTCGCGGCGCCGATGCGCGTGCCGTTGGCGAAGAACTCGACGGACTCGATCGTGCCATCGGAGTCGGCCGCGGAGGCGACGATCGTGGTCGCGACGTTGACGCCACCGGAGCTTTCGTTCGCCGGCGAAGTGATGCCGACGACGGGAGGCTGGTTGGCCACGACGTTGACCGTGATCTCGGACGAGGTGATGGAGATGCCGTTGGTGCCGACCACGCGGGCGGCGAGGCGGTGCGTGCCGATGCCGACGTTGCTTTTCCAGTTGAAGATGAACGGGGGCGCGAGCACGGGCGGCGGAGGCGGCGTGTCGCCGCCGGTGGGGGCCGCGGCCTTGGGCAGCGAGTCGTTCACCTGGCCGTCGACGAGGAATTCGAGCGTGCGCAGCGAGGCGACGCCACCCTCGGCGCCGAAGGCGCGCACCGTGACCGGGACTGTCGAGCCCTGCACGACGGTCATGCCGCTCATGGGCGGATCGATGATGCTGACGGTGGGAAAGTCGCCCGTCGCGGTCAACGAGACCGGCGCGGACGCCACGGCGTTGCCCTTGTCGTCGGTGCCGATGGCCACGATCGTGTACCTGCCCGGCACCTGCGGCGTATAGGACGCGGTGAAGGGGAACGTCTGGGTGGCCGAGAGCCGCACGCCGTTCACGTAGAACTCGACGTTGCGCATGAAGCCGCCGACCGAGGTGGCGTTGACGATCACCGGGACCGGAGTGCCGGCCTGGACGCTGCTGCCCGTCGCGGGATTGGCGATCACGACCTCGGGCGGAATGCCGATGGGCGCCACCGTGCGGACGCGGAGCACCGCGGTGCCGGTGGGCGAGATCTGGTTCTCGTTGTTGTCGAAGGCGCGCGCCTCGACCGTATGCTCCGTCGGCGACGTGCTCGAAGGCGAATAGATGAACGAGTACGGGTACGTCGTGTCGGTCGCGGAATCGACCCGCGTGCCGTCGACGAAGAACTCGACGCGCTTGACGAAGGCGTTGGGACCGAGCGGCTGGGCGATGGCGGTGGCCTGGACCACGACCGACGAGCCGTAGGGCACGATCGTGTTGTTGGTCGGGCCCACCATCGCGGTGCCGTAGGCGAAGAAACGCACCGGCGGGGTCGTCACCGTGTGCGTGCCGTCCGAGGCGGTCACGGTGAGCACGTACGAGCCGGGCACCACCGGCAGCCACGAGACGCGGCCGGGCCCGCCGCCCGGAGGCTGCGGGTTGGTCGACTGGCCGATGACGATGCCGTTGACGGAGAAGTTGTACGTGAAACCGCCGACCGGGAACGTGCCCCGGGCGAGCGCCTCGATGGTGATGTACGATCCGATCGGCCCGAAGGACTCGTTGAGCGGATACGTGCCGGGAAACGTTTCGCCGTTGTTCACGGTGATGCCCGTGATATCGGCGGCGAAGACCGGCTCGGCCTGGGCGTGGGCGGCCTGCGGCACGGCGAGTGCCACGGCGGCGCCGAGGCCGAGGAGGCGAAGGAGAGTTTTCATGTGCGTCCGAGGTTGGTTGGGCGGTACGCGGGATCAGGACTTCCGCTGCGTCGGGGGCAGGGCCGAGACGAACGGATTCGAGCCGTCGCGATGGCCCGGGAGATCCTCGCGGCGGAGGTCGAGGCCGCGGACGCGCTCGGAATCGAAGACCTGCTCGACCGTCGCGCCCTCGGCGCTGATCGTCTTCGCGGTGATGAAGATGATGAGGTTGGTCGAATCCGAGTTGCGGCTTTCCGACTTGAAGAGCCGGCCGACGACCGGGATCGAGCCGAGCACGGGCACCTTGTTGGAGCCGTTGTTCGACTGGGACTGGACGAGGCCGCCGATGCCCATGGTGAAGCCGTCACGCAGCGACACGGTGGTCGTGGCCTTGCGCGATTCGACGATCGGGATGGCGGCACCGTTGAAGTTGGCGTCGCGGTTGGACTGGCTGACCTCGGGTTCGACGGTGAGCTTGATCAGCCCGCGCGAATTCACCTGCGGGGTGACCTTCAGGATCACGCCGATCGGCCGGTAGGTGAAGCCGCTGACCTCGTACACCCCGCGCTCGGAGTTGTAGGTGTAGTTCGGGATCGGCCGCTCCTGGCCGACGTTGATCACGGCCTGCGAATTGTTCAGCGTGACGATGGTCGGGTTGGACACGACCTTCGTCTTCTGCAGCGACTGCAGGGCGCTGAGGACCACGTTGAAGTCCGAGGCGGAGAACACCGCGCTCAGGGCCCGCGACGTGCCGCCCGAGTTGAGCAGCGAGTTGAGGTTGTCGAGGGTGTTGGTGAGGCTGTTCAGCGTGGTGCCGGTGGTCACCGTGCCGTTGTTCTGCGTGCTCGTGTTGCTGAGGTCGCCGGTCGTGCCGGTGGTCGAGGTCGTGGTGGTGCCGCCGCCGCTCGCCGTCACGGTGCTCGCGGTGGTCGAGCCGTTGCGCTGCGTGGTGTCGCGCGCGGTGCCGCTGGTGTTGCGCACCTCGTTGGTGCTGCCGTTGGAGCTGCCGTTGTTCTCGCTGCGGTCGGCCCGCGCGATGGAGTCGCGGTTGCGCAGGTACTCGTTCTTGATGCCGCCGACGCCGATCTGGTAACCGGCGAGCGAGGACCAGTTGACGCCGATGTTCTTCACGTCGGTGTCGCTGACCTCGACGAACTTCGATTCGATCATGACCTGGTCGGTCGCGCGATCGAGCTGCTCGATGATCGGGCGCACGCGGTTCATCCGCGACGGGCGCTCCGTGATGACGAGGCTGTTGCTGCGGACGTCGACCACGATCTTGCCGCCCGCGGCGGCATCGACGAGCGAGTTGACCGTGGGGAGGATGTCGCCGGCCTTGGCGTAGTTGATGAGGAACACCTCGGTCGAGAGCGGCTCCTGCGTCAGGCTCTCGTTGCTGACGATCTTGATGATGTTGCCGTCCTCGACGTAGGTGAAGTTCACCGGCTGGAGGACGCTCTGGAAGATCTGGCGCCAGGTGACATCGCGCAGCTTGATCGTCGTCTTCCCCTGCAGGGCGTCGGGCATGATGATGTTCAGCTCGAAGAGGTCGGCGACGTTGCGGAGGATGTTGCGGATATCCTCGTCGGGAAAGTCGACCGAGAGCGTGTCGCGGCCCGAGCCGTCGCGGCTGCGCGTGGTGGCCGCGGCGGGCGCGGCGGGCGCGGACGCGGCCGCGGGGGCAGCGTCGGCCGCGGCCTCGGCGGCCGGGGCGGAGGGCGCGGGGGCGGCATCGGGTGCCGCCGCTTCCGCGGCCGCGGGTGCGGCCGGCTGCTGCGCCAGCACGCGGGAGGCTGGCAGGGCGGCCAGCAGCGCAAGGATAATGGTCTGGGGCGTGCGTGTGTTCATGTTATCGAACAGGTTTGATGGGCCGGGTGATGTCTTCGCCGCGGTAGCGGAGCGTGAAGGTGGTGCGATCGATGGCCACGAGCTCGAGCTCGTAGTCCTGGTTGTTGTACGAAGCGGTGAAACGGGTCCCGACCTCGAAGGGCTTGCTGCCGATGATCAGGCGCGGGTTGTCGCGGAGCATGATCATGCCGGAGGGCGTGATCTGCGCGGCGAGCAGCTCGAGCGTCTCCCGCGCAGTGAGGACGCGGGGCGCGGGCGCGGTGTTGCGGGCCGGGCCGGCCACCGGCGCGACGGGGCCGTCGGGCTGGTCGAAACCTGGCGGATTGAACGGCGAAGGCAGGCCGGCCGGCAGCGGGGCCGGGGTCCGTTTCTCGGCGAGCCGTTCCGCGACGGCGAGCGACGCCTGCCGTTGCTGCGGCGCGGGCAGGTCGGGCTTCACGCGGTTCGCCAGCACGACGACGGGCGCGGCCGCGAGCAGGGCGGCGCCGGAAAGATAGCGGCGGAGGCGGGTCGTCATGGCTGGCCGAGAAGTTCGAGGGTGAGCGCCAGCGTCAGCGGCGAGGTGCGCGCGGAGGCGTTGGCGGTGCAGGAGGCGGTGAGCACGCGGCCGTAGTGCACGCCGTCCTCGAGCTGCCGGAGGAAGCCGAGGATCTGCGGGAAGGTGCCCTGGACGGTGACGGCGAAGGCGACCGGGCCGAAGGCGCCCTTGGCGGGTTTCGCGAGCGTCGCGGTGGTCTGGCGCAGATCGAGGATCTTCACGCCGGTCGCGTTCTCCAGCTTGTAGAAATACTGCGTGTTGTTGCCGAGCTCGCTGGCGCGGACGATCCGGCCCTCGACGGCGCCGGTGGCGGACCGCAGCGTCTCGGTGTGCTCCTTGAGCTGGTTGGACAGCTTGATGTTCAGCGCCAGCCGTTCGGAGGCGGCGGTCTTCTGCGTGAGCTCGGCCTCCACGTCGGGCAGCGCCTCCATCCGGAGGTAGGAGCCGAGGGCGAGCACGAGGCTCAGCGCGCCGCAGGCGAAGCTGAGCGGATTCTTCCGGATGAGAACCAGGGCCTCTTGATTCGTCATGATTTCTTTCCTCCCGGAGCCGGCGTCGCCGGCTTGAGCCGCAGCAGGAACTCGACGGACATCCGGCCGGTGGACGGATTGCGCGTCGGCGTGCTGGTGAACGTGAACTGGTCGAACTGGGCGAGCTCCTTGTCCGCCCGCAGCTGCTCGAGGTACGCGGTCGCGTGGCCGCTGGCCGCCGCGGCGTCGCCCCGGACGGAGAGGCGCAGCGTGAGGCCCTGGTCGCGGAGCTCGAACGCATCGAGCGCGACGTTCTTCGGCAGGGTCTGGGCCAGGCGTATCAGCAGGGCTGACACCACCGGCTTGGACGCGAGGAACGCGTTGACCTCGGTGATCCGCGCCTCGTCGGCCTGGAACTTCTTGTAGAGCGCGATCGCCTGGTCGCTGGCGGCCTTGTCGCGGTCGATCTGCCGCTGCATCTCGACGACCTGGCCGCCCAGCACGCGGATCTGCCACTCGCGAAAACCCGTGTAGACGAGGAGCGCGACGGCCAGGAAGACCGCGAGCCCGTTGACGAAGAAGGCCGTCCGGACGACTTTGACGTCCGGCAGCTTCTCGTAGTTGCGGAAGTTGGGATGCCAGGCCGGGAGCACCGGCGCGGCGACCGCTTCACTTTTTTTCTTCAGCAAGGACAGCATGTTCCGCGTCGTATTGGGCCATCAGCGCCAGCAGTCCGAACCAGCGGGGGTCCTGAACCTGCGCAGCGAATTCCTCCGGCAGCGTGATCTGCCGCGATTGCAGCCACGACTGGACGTCGGGCCGCACGCTCTTGATCCCGAGCGCGCCGGCGATGGCGGCGTCGAGCCACTGGAGCTTGGGTGAAAGCTGGGTGCTCAGCAGCTGTCCGACCGACTGGCCGGTCTGCACCTCGTAGAAGCCGATCGAGGACTGCAGCTCCTTCAGCAGCCGCTTGATCAGGAGCGGACCCATGCCCGTGAAGTCGAAGGTGTTCGAATAAAAGAGCTTTCGCGCGGACTCCTCGTCCTTCAGGCCGAGCTCCTTCTGCACGATCGGCACCATCGCATCCAGGCCCTGCGGGATCGGCCGGGAGGCCTCGATGCCGTTGGCCGAGACGATGAACGAGTTGACGCTCTCGGTGCCGATCTCGAGCAGCAGCGTGGGGGTCTTCGACTTGCTGTGCGCCAGCCAGTCGGCCACTCCGCCCAGCGTCGCGACCGAGCCGAGCTCGATGCGCTCGGGGTAGATGCCGGCCCCGAGCAGCGCCGTCTGCAGCGCGCTCGCGTCCTCGAGCGGCAGCCCGCAGAAGATGACGTCCTTCTGCGCGGAGCGCCCCGCCTCGAAGTCGAGCCCGTCGCTCGCGTTGAGCATGGCCAGCACGTACTTGTCCTGGTCGATGCGGAACTGCTGGGTGCAGATCTCGGAAATGTAGCCGTTCTCGCGCACCCGCTTCGACTCGACGGTGTGGCGGCGGATCACCCGCTTCGGCGGGTACACGCCGACGGTGGCGTGGAGGTAGCCGCTCGGGCCCTTCTTCGGCTGGAGCTGCGCCAGCGCGGCGGCCAGCTCGGCCGGATCATTGGGCGCGCATTCGCGCAGTTCCTCGACGACGAACGGCGCCTCCGGCGAGGAGGTGCGGGCGAAGAGGACCGAATGGTCGTTCAGCTCGACGAAGAATCCCTTGGACTTTTTCTGGAAAAGCATGCGGCGCGATCGGGTGGCAGTGTGGCCAGCAACTCATCGGGCGTTACAACCACAAACGTGGTACGTTTGCTGATACGGACCCGTATTTACGCTTTATTGAGCAGTCCGGGCCTACGCGCTGGCAGCCCGGCACTTCCGCGGTTCCGCCGTATCCACATTTCAATGCCGGCCCGGCCCCCGCCGCCGGCCGCACGGCCGGAAATGCGTATCCGCCTTCCGGATGCCGGCCAGCCGCCCCGGGCCGGGCACGCCC
>CALFZM010000152.1 GCA_937952235.1 uncultured Opitutia bacterium
GTCGAACGTCAGCCGCCTGGGGACAGGCGGCTCCACCTGGATGGCTGGCTGCGGGCGGGCGCGGTGAGGCGCAGCGTCGCGCCGATGCTCGCTTGCTTGCCGGCGGGAAGTGCGCCCTCATCCGGGGTTTTCCGTCGCGTCGCCGGAGATTCCTCCACCCACCCTCAACCCACGCTTCCTTTGCACCGCAAGGGCCTCCTCGTCACCGGTTCCTCGGGCCTCATCGGCTCGGAAGTCTGCACCTATTTCGCCCGCGAGCTGGGCTACACGGTGCACGGGATCGACAACAACCAGCGCGCCGTGTTCTTCGGCCCCCAGGGCGATACGCGGTGGAACCAGCAGCGGCTCGCCCAGGACCTGCCGGGCTTCGTGCACCACGAACTCGACATCCGGGACCGCGCGGGCGTGCTGGCGCTTGTGCGCGAGATCAAGCCGGACGTCATCGTGCACACCGCGGCGCAACCGAGCCATGATCGCGCGGCGGCGATCCCGTTCGACGACTTCGACACCAACGCGGTCGGCACGCTGAACCTGCTCGAGGCCGCGCGGCAGGCCTGCCCGGAGTCGCCGTTCGTGCACATGAGCACGAACAAGGTGTACGGCGACGCGCCCAACCGCATCCCGCTGCGCGAACTCGAGACCCGCTGGGACTACGCCGACGCCGCGTACGCTCACGGCATCGCCGAGACCTTCACGATCGACCAGTCGAAGCATTCGCTGTTTGGCGCCTCGAAGGTCGCCGCGGACGTCATGGTGCAGGAGTACGGTCGCTACTTCAACCTGCCGACCTGCGCGCTCCGGGGCGGCTGCCTCACCGGGCCGAATCACAGCGGCGTCGAGCTGCACGGTTTCCTCAGCTATCTCGTGAAGTGCAATCTCGAGGGCCGCGAATACAAGGTTTTCGGATACAAGGGCAAGCAGGTCCGCGACAACATCCACTCGCTCGACGTCGCCCGCTTCATGGCGGCCTTCGTCGCGGCACCGCGGGCCGGCGAGGTGTACAATCTCGGCGGCGGCAAGGACAACTCCTGCTCGATCCTGGAGGCGTTCAAGCTCGCGGAGAAATTCTCGGGTCGGGCGCAGCGCTACACCTACGTCGACCAGAACCGGGCCGGCGACCACATCTGCTATTACAGCGACCTCCGGAAGATGCGGGCGCACTATCCGGCGTGGGACATCACGCAGTCGCTCGAGGAGACGATCCGGCAGATCGTCGCTTCCTGGCGCAAGCGGCAGGGATAAGGCGCGCGGATCGGCGTCGCCTGGGAGCGCGGCCGTCCCCGGCCGCATTTCGTTCCCTGCGGCCGGGGACGGTCGCGCTCCCGAAATGGGGAGGACTTATTTCGGCGTTTCTTTCCGGGCGGCGCTGTGTTTCGTGTTCCGCTTCCGTCCATGTCCGACTTCAAGCACTTCTTCGGGGTCGCGCCCTCCGACCAGAACGCCCTCGATCTCTTCGCCGGGGAGTGGTCGTCGCAGCCGCCGGCGAGCCGCCCGGAACTCAAGGCGGGGGGAACGCCGCTGTTCGACGATCCCCGCATCGCGTGGGCTCATCACCAGTTGATGGATATGGGGATCGCCGGCGGCGTGACCGGCCGGGACGTGCTGGAACTCGGCCCGCTCGAGGGCGGGCACACCTACCTGCTGGACCGGCTCGGCGCGAAGTCGGTGACCGCGGTCGAGGCCAACGCCCGCGCCTACCTGAAGTGCCTGATCGCGAAGGAGACGTTCGGCATGCCTCATGCCCGGTTCCTGCTGGGCGACTGCCTCGCGTATCTGAAGGCCGGAGACACGGTCTTCGACGTCGGCATCGCCTGCGGCATCCTCTACCACCTGACCAACCCGGTGGAGCTGCTGGCCCTCCTCGGGCGCCGCTGCCGCGCGATCTTCCTCTGGACCGTCTTCTACGACCCTGCGTTCGTCGCGCAGAACCCCGTGCCGGGCGCGAAATTCTCCGAAGCCCTGCGCATGGAGACGGAGGGCTTCGCCCACACCGTGCACCGTTTCAACTACGGTCCGTCGCTCGACTGGAAAGGCTTTTGCGGCGGCGGCGACGTGTACAGCTACTGGATGGAGCAGGACGAGATCCTGGGAGCCCTGCGCCAGTTCGGCTTCACCGACTTCCGGACCGACGTGCATCCCAACGTCCACGGGAGCGCGCTGCTCGTGGCCGCGCGCAAGCCGTGACCCGATCCCAGGGCCGGAGGCCCCCGGCGGCGATTCTCACCCATATTTGACGTCGCCAGCGTTCCGCGCTCCTTCTATCCGGGACGCTATCCTGAACATGCCGCCGCTCCGCCCATCGCTTTTCCTGATCCTCGGCGCCGGGCTGGCGCAGGCGGCGGACCCCGCGGGACTGCCGCGCTCGTCGCCCTTCCTCCCGGCTACGGCCGCGGGCACCGCGCCCGCCGCCACGACGGAGAACGTGGAGTTTGCCGGCATCTCCACCGTGGGAAAGCGGACGGACTTGATCCTGCACGACAAGACCACGAAGAAAAACCACTGGATCGCGCGCGGGGAGACGAAGGAAGGGATCTCGGTGCTCAATTACGACGAGCAGCGCCAGCAGGTCGTGGTCAAAATCAACGGAACGGAAAAGACCCTGGCGCTGCGGAAAGCTGCGGCGCCGCGCGCGTCGGGCGGCGCCGTCCTGCCCCCGACCGCCGGTTTCAATGTCCCCACCGCCCCCGTGGCCGCCCCGGCGGTGGAGCCGGCGGCCGTGGCCGCGGGTCCCGTCACGAACGTTCCGCCGGCTTCGGCGCCC
>CALFZM010000153.1 GCA_937952235.1 uncultured Opitutia bacterium
GGCCGAGGCCGCCATGCTCGGCCAGCCGGTCTCGATGCTGATCCCGCCCGCGCCCGCGACCGTGAAATTCGCCGTCGCAGAGCCGGCCACAATGTCCGACTGCCCAGCCACCTTCACCCGCGTGAAGGCATCCTGGCTGCCGCCGGCACTCGAGGAGTACGTCGACAGCGCGTGGATGGTCGTGCCACCGTCGCGCGTGGTGAGCGCGATGAACGTAACCTTATCGGCCGTTGGGTCGATCTCGTTTGAGCCGGTCACAGCGCCAGGCCACGTGGCCGCCCGGCCGCCGGTCCCGTCCTGCCATACCTCGAGCGTGATCGTCCGGGGGTCTCCGGCCGCGGGCGCATCCGCAAAAGACATCGCGGCGGTTGCCTGGTCGAGCGTCAGTACGTGATAAGCGACGTTCCAACTGATCGTCTCGCTCGCGCCAACGTTCCCATGCGCCTGGTAGCTGTCGACCCGATCAAGCTTGGTCTTATCGGCGGCGCTCATCAGCCCCGCGGCGCTCGTCGTCGCGGTGCTCGTCGGTGCTTTCGCATCGAGAGCGGTCTGCAGTCCGGTCACATCCGAGATCGCGTGCGAATGGCTCGTGCTCGCTTTTCCGTCGAGCGCGGTCTGCAAGCCGGTCACAGTCGAAATCGCCTGCTCGCCGGTGTGACCGGACCGCGCGCGAAGATTCGCGTCGGTGTCGTTCTGCGTCGCTCCCACGGCGATGCCGTCGAGCTTCGCTTTGTCGGCTGCGCTCATGTAGCCGGCCGAGCTGGTCGTCGCGTTGGAATGCGAGTGGCTCGTGGCAGCCTTGCCGTCGAGCGCGGCCTGCAAGCCAGTCACCGTCGAAATCGCCTGCTCGCCGGTGTGACCGGACCGCGCGCGAAGATTCGCGTCCGTGTCATTCTGCGTCGCACCCGCGGCGATGCCGTCGAGCTTCGCTTTGTCGGCGGCAGACATCGAGCCGGGAAGCGAGGTAGTGGCGCCGTTGATCGAGACCACGTCGCCCGACTTCGCCAGAGGCAAGTTGAAGCTCAGTGCACTGCCGCCAGCGCCGGTGTCGTCCCCATCAGCGATGTCAGTGGGCACGCCCTCGAGCTGCGACCAGTGGACACGGCCGGTGCCAGAGTTCGGCCCGGATCCGTTGACCGCAATCAGCGATGCGAAAGTCGCGCCGGCGTCCAGCGCCGCCTGCAGGCCCGTGATCGTGCTGATCGCCTGGGTGTTGGTATGCGTCGATCGATCGCGGAGCTGCGCGTCCGTGGAGTTCTGGGTCGCGCCGGCAGCGATGGCGTCAAGCTTCGCTTTGTCGGCGGCCGACATGAGTCCAGGCACGACCGAACTGGCCTTCTGGGCGTTCGTGTAGTCAAAAGAGACGTTCGACCCGGCCACATCGAAGTCCGCCGCAGCGAAGGCGTACGTGCCGCCCGAAAGGCCGGTGATGACGGCGCCGTCCATCACCGTGAGCTTGCCGCCGGAGGCGATGACGATCTCGCCACCGCCTTGCACGGTGAGGATCGCGCCGCTCTGGATGCGATTGAGCAACCCTCGAAGGGTGAGGTCGGTCATGCGCTCGGCTGCGCCGGCGGCTACGATCGAGGCGAGAAACAGGCAAAGCAGTCGCTTCATGGTGAAATGGGTCAGAGAATGGCCAGCCAGCCGATGCGGTAGTCCCCGAGCGCGGCGTCGTCCGGTACGGCCGCACCGAGGTCGACGGTGAAGCCGTCCTCGTCCACGTCGTCCCAGTTCACGTCGACACGCAGTGCCTCGGCGCCGGCCTTCTTGAGCAGCCAGGCCAGCACGGTCGTCGGCGCCGCCGAGAACGGGGTGGCGAAGGTAACAGCCACGCCCTGATAATTTCCGGCGGCGAGCTGCTTCGTGCCCCGCTTCAGGATATCCGTGTCCGCTCCGCCCGTCAGGAGCGCTGTGGGCGCGGGATAAGCAGGCTCGGCGGGCGTTGGCGTCGCCTCATTCGTGTAGACACCCTTCTTGACCCGCGCCTGGAACTGCCGCGTGCGCCGCTGCGAATTGGTGCTGTTCTGGATTTCCACCTCGACCGTACACACGAGCGCGGAGTCCTCGCCGAACGCGTCCCGCAGCGCCGTCGGGGTCAGATCCAGCACCGCCTCGTAGTGCGCGCCGTCGCCACTGTCCACCAGGGCGAACCCGGTGGCGGAAAACAGGAGAGCCGTGGCCGCGGCGCTGACTTTGCCGGCGAGCACCACAGCGTCCCCGACGGCGAGCGTCGTCAGGGTGAAGATCGTGGCGCTTGCATTCGGTTGGATGAACCAGAGCCGCACCAGGTGCTTGTCGCCTGAGACCAGGAGCGGCCGCTCCGCCGGCTCCGCCGACGAGCGCGAGGCGAGCAAAACAAAGTCGGGCGTACTCCCGACGTTGATGTACAGATCGATCGCGCGGTCCCAGGGCATGACGCTGCCACGGTAGCCGATGAGCCCTTTCCCCGGCCAAAAGCGGTGGCGCAGGTGGGGAGAATGGCGCCCTATCGTTGCCGCCGACGGAAAGGCTTCAGGAGGTCCGGCACCTTCTCATTGAGCGCGACGTGGCGGTCGCCGCACGAAAGGCAGCGAGACAATCCGGTGCCCGCGATCGCGTCTGAGGCAGCCGCGATCGGTCCAGCCACCAGAGATACGGCGTCGCCGAGGCCCATCGTCCAGGCTCCCCCGGGAGCGTCCCTCCACCTGGGCGTGGAAAGCGGGCACGCGGCCGCAGGGTTCTGCAGCTCGAGCTTCCCCTCCTGGAAAGCCGCGCACGGCTGGCGGCAGGTTTCGCAGAGCTGCCGGCGCATCCGGACGTAGATCGGCGGAAGCGTCTTCACGGGACGTAGACCGTGAGCAGCGACGACCACGCGCTCGCGCCGGCGCGATTCACCGAGCGGAGACCCACCCAGAACGTGACCCCGCTGACGCCAGCCGGCCAAATGTACTCCGTGCCGTCGCCTGTCAGCTCCTGGCCGGCCACGTCGGCCACGTCATTCGAGTAGCACGCGATGAACTCATAGTCCGTGGCGTTGAGCGCCTGGGCCCATTGGATGATGACCACGCCCGTGCCCGCGAAGAGATTGCTGATGAAGGGCACGGCTGGAGGAGTCTCCGGCGAGTACCCCACGGCAGACGGGCTCTCAGGTCCGGCTCCGAGGTCGTTGTGCGCCACGATCCAGTAGTAGAGGTTCTGGTCGAATGGAGCGTCCACATCATCGTAGGCCAGCGACGTGTTGTCGGTCTCGATCTCTACTGCGGTGGCGAAGTTATCGACAGTGTTTCGCCAGACCGAATAGTGCCGGGCGTGCGTCGTCCCGAGCCACGTGACGCGCACGTAATTGGGGTTATCCACGGAGGTGCTGGGCATCGCCGGCTGGTACGGCACCACGGCGTAGCCCATGTCGCCCGCGCTGAAGTCTCCGGCGCCCGCTGCGTTCACCGCCTTGATGAAGTACCAGTAATTCGTGCCGTCGGTGGGTGAGTCGTCGTCGTAGCTCGTGACCGCCCCAACGTCGGCCAGGAACGAAGCAGATGCGCTGTCGGATGAAAGTCCCCGCCAGATCTCGTACCCGGTCGCCCCGGAGACGCTGGGCCACGTGACGCCGATGACATCCCCCGATGTGCCATCGGTGGCCGACACGTAAGCGGGCGGCGGCGGCGGGACGAGTGGCCGCACCCCGGTGTCGGGCGCACTGGGATCGCTCTCAAGCAGGTTCTTCACCGTGGTGACCCAGTAGTAGTAGGTCGTGCCGACGGCCGGGTCCGAGTCTTCGAACACGGCGGCGTACACGAGCCCGAGATACGACGCCGAGGCGAAGTTGTTCGAGGTGTGGCGATACACCTGGTACGCGTCGATGCCGGAGAGCCCCGATCATCTTTCGCTTCGTTGCCATCGTCAGAAAGGGTTTCCTCCCGCGACGCTGAGCGTCCCGAGCTGCGTCTTCACGTAGCGCGGCCGCGCCGGCCGCTCGCCGGCCTTCGGCTTCCTTCGATTGGTCACGGTGAAAAAGAGCGCCCAGAGCTGCTTCTCACTCGCGTCGCCCAGCTCACACCGAAACTGCCGCCGGCAGATCGAGGCCGCGTAAGCTTCATCCAGCCCGCGAGCATCGAGCGCCTGCTGGAGTTTCCACCGCGCACGGATCCGCGGCTCTTCCTGGGCGCGGAGGTGATCCTGCAGGGCACCTGCGCCGTTACCGAGGATGGCCTTGAAGTGGGCGCGGAGCGGCAGGAAGTGATCCTGCGAGCACGCCGTGAGCCGCTGTATCCCGACGGCCTTGCCCTGCTCGACCCGCCGCCACGCCTCAAAGCACTTCGACCGCGAAAGCTCCGGGTTGCATTCCTCAAACGCATCGCGTCCGGACCAGGCGTCGTACGCTTCGCGCGCGAGCCGGCAGAGAATCCCCTTTTGCTCGTTGGATAGCGGGCTGCTCATGGCAAGTTCGTCGGTCCCCCTGGCGTGCCGTAGTGCGCCGCGAGCGCATCGACGGCGAGCGCGTGCACGATGTTATAGTGGCGCAGGAAGGCGGCGTCCGTGGCGCAGAGGTTTGCGACGGCGCGCTTCGCGTGAAGAATCGTCGAGTGGGCGCGGTTGAAGGCGGCTCCGAGGGTCTTCAGGTTGTGATTCGTCAAGATCGCGCACAGCGTCATCGCGACCTGCCGTGGCTGCGCGATGTGGCCCGGACGGGCCTGCGAAAGAAGGTCGAAAGGAGTGAGGCCGTACTGCGTCGCGACCAGGTGCTGGATCAGCACAATGTCCCGCTGATCAACCCGCGCGCGGTCCGAGGTGATCCCGGCGGCCACATCCGCGGTGAGCGCCGCCTCCAGCCGACGCGCTGCGTCCAGCATCGCGCGATACGCGGTGTTGAACGCTTCGAGCGCTTCGGTGGAGGCGGTCATGTCCGCGGATCAGACAGGCGTTTCCTTCGTCTCGAACGAGACCGTCGTCTTCCCGTCGCTCTGGCAGAGGCGTACGAGCTTCGCGGCATCCTTGCCGAGCAGCTCCGCGGCCTGGTCGCGAAAGTTCGCCACCGGCTTGTACACGGTTTCGGCGTCGAAGAGCCGGGCGAACAGTCCGCGCGCCGCCTCACGGATCTTCGGGAGCTTTTTGTCGTCCTGCTTGAAGCCGGACTTGAGCGTGGCGCCGGCGCGCGTCACGCGTGCGACGCACCCATCGTCGCCTTCGAAGACGATCGAGGAACCGCCACCGTCGGTGCTGGACGCTTCCTCGCCACGCGTCTTGGCCTCGTCGGCGATCTGGCGTTTCAGGTGCTTGAGCTGCTCCTCGAGGAGCGCGATGGAGCGGTCGATCTTGACCGCTTCGGTGACGAGAAGGCGGAGTTTGTGGTCAGTCATGGCTTGGAGGGTTGCGCGGCGTAGTCAGTGCTCGGGGCGGTCTGGACGGTCGCGTCGTGCATGGATGCGAGCATGCGGTCGTCGAAACGATCCGGCGTGAGCTGCAGCGATTCGCTGAAGCCGAAAGTGCGGAATCGGCCGGACGGCAGGACGGCCACGAAGCCGGCGCTGGTCGGGCGATATCCGCGTGCGATCCACGGCTCCGCGAGATCGCGATGCGTGACCATCATGCCGAGCACGACCAGCGGCATCTTGTCGGGGTGTTGGAGGACGACGTATTTCATTCGCGGGGAATCTCGTTGTCGGTGCGAAGCATCAGGACCGGGGTCTTCGTCTTCACCCACACGTCGGCTTCCTTGAAGTGTTTCGCCGACACGTGCTCGAGCGCCTCCCCCACGGTCTTTACCGGCAGGAGCCGGCCCTTCTTCGTGGTATTGAAATCGTACGCGGAGCGGAGAATCCGGTCGGTGGTCGTTGCCACGCTCTCGCTTTCTGGGATCTGCAGCACCCAGCCGACGAAATCGTGCTTCGGCAGCCGGCCCTCGGGATCGCTGACAAGGATGACGAACTGCTTCTTTACGGCCGGCGGAGTTTCGGCGTCCGTGGGATCGGGCTGCACCGCGAGGTTCATTTCCTCGACGACGCGGCGCAGCGTGCCCGGCGAGATCTCGTTTTTCTTCAGGATCTCGGCGACTTTGTTGACTTCGATTTTCGGCATGGTGACGGGGGCTGAGGGTGAAATCACGGGACGACGCAGTCCCAAAGCTGCTGCTCCTCCACTTTCCATTCGGGGAGCGTGAACTCGACGGGCTGGAAGCTGAGCGGCTCCGGTGGCCTGGGAAACTTCGTCAACCGATCGATGAGACTCCGCGGTAGGCAGACCTCGCGGCGCGCGCCGCGGTTGGCCTCTGCGAGGACCAGCGAGCGCTCGTTTTCAAAGATGAGCCACATGCGGAGCGTGTGCTTCTCGGCGCTCATGCGGGATCCGGGGTGCAGCCGGTGAAGCCCTGCGCCTTCAGGAGCGTCTCGACCGCGGAAAGCTGGCGCTTGCACGGCCGGCAGACGTAGCCCTCCAGGTCCGCGTCAGGGATACTGTCGTGCTTGCGCTCGCGGCAGCACACGCACGGCTGCGACGAGAGCGTCCGCTTTCCGGGTACTACGGGCGCGTTATTCATGACCGCGGGTGCGCCGGCGTGGCGGGAATGATCGAGTCGGCTGGCGCGGCAGCCGCAGCCGGCGCGTCGACCAC
>CALFZM010000154.1 GCA_937952235.1 uncultured Opitutia bacterium
CGCAGGAGCGGCGCCAAACGCGGCGGAGAATTCGACCGCGGCCGATTCGTCGCCTGGGGTGAGAACCACGGAGCCACGGCGGAGAGTCGTCGTGCCCCGCGTCGGATACCAATAGCCGCCCGTGAAGGTGATCTTGAGCCGATCTTTCCACCCGCCCGGAGCAGCGTCGAAGTGCAGCAGCCCCGCAGCCTCGTTGATGTTGGCGAGCACCTGGTCGACGTCGCCCTGGTCAACCCAGCCGGCCTCCAGGGTTTCGCGCAGCGCGATCGCGGACACCTCTTCGACAGGATAGC
The DNA here is from genome assembly GCA_937952235.1 of uncultured Opitutia bacterium. Classification (GTDB taxonomy): domain Bacteria; phylum Verrucomicrobiota; class Verrucomicrobiia; order Opitutales; family Opitutaceae; genus ER46. The sequence goes on from CALFZM010000154.1 coordinate 294, forward strand.
GCGGGAGCGAAACGAAGTCCTTATCGGCGCCCGTTTCGAAAGTGTCGTCGACCACACGACCGAATTTCCGGTTGCAGTGGGCCTCGAACTTGGCGGCGACACCTCGGCCGAGCGTGGCGATGGCGGCATCGTAGTCCGTGCTGGAGCGCAGCGCCGCGTTGAGCAGGTGCGTCTTCAGGTCGGTGAGATTGCCGAGACCAAGGTCCATGGGATCAGCGGGTGAGGATGGGGCCAGGCGGGCGCGGAGCCGGCTGCGGCATGGGTCGTTTCGTGGTCTTCGGAGGCGTTTATGGAACCCCGCCTAAGCGGCGCCTAAGCGGGGCTCGGAAATGACTCTTCAGGAATCAGCTCGCGGCGTTCTTGATGACGGCCATGTGATTCGTGGCCATGTGCCCGATCGTGAAGCGCTCGAGCGCACGCACGAGGATCTCGTCGGTCGTGAAGCCAGCCTCCTTGCTCGTGTCGAGGCGCATGCCGCCGCGAAGACCGAGGTAGGTGAAGCTCGGATCGCCGAAGGCTCCCCACACCTGGCTCACCGAAGGGCTCGTCGAGTAGGCCGGCAGAACGTCGACCCATTCGATCATGAAGCCGTCCAGGCGGGCGCCGTTGGTGCCGTTGGCGATGTAAGGCGTGTCACCGCTCGAGTTGAACGCCACAAGCATCGTCTCGATGGACGGGTGGAAGAAGTACTTACCCCGCCGCAGCACCGTCGCAGCGACCTTCGGACGCATCGCGCGGAACTCGTCCAAGTCAGCGGCGCCGATGTTCGTTTCGCCGCTGCCCAGGACGACGCGCGAAGCAGCGGCGTCGAATTGCTTCAGGATTCCGGACAAGGAATCATACGTGCCCGAACCGTCAGCCAGCCAGAAGACCGTGTCCTCGATCAGCGCCATTTCCCGCGCCGCGTAGCGCGCGAGGAATTGCCCCATCGCGACGATCGAATCCTCATCGATCTCGGCCGGAAGCCGGATCAGGCCGCCCCACTTGGACGCGGTGAACGTCACGAACTCGATCTGCGGCGACTTCTCCGCGCCACCGTTGGAGATCGCCACGAGCCCGAAGGCGGGCGAGGTTTTGAGCTTCGGCAGTTTCACCGTGCCGGCTCCCATCGGGAAGATGGTGCCGTAACGGCGGGCGCTGCCGTACTCGCTCACCAGCTCGACGACTTCACCGGAGAACTGCTGCGGCAGCGGAATGTCGGTCGTGGTGAGCGCGGTTTTGCCGATGATGCTGCGGCAGACATTGCTCCAGCGCTCGATCGTGGCCGCCTGCGACTCTTCCGGGGCAACGACCTTGCCCTGCTGAATCGCGGCCATCAGGTAGACGGCGCCCACGAACTTCGCGCAGTCGTCGGAGACTTCACCGCCGCGCTTTTGGCGCGTGGCGCGGATTTCAAGCTGCCGCTTCTGCAGATCGAGGTGCGCCTTCTGCACTTCGGCGATCAGCTTCGTGACGGCCTCGTAATCGGAGCGGTTCTTCTCGACGCCTTTCACGACTTCATCGAGCTGCGAGAATCGCTTCGTGAGTTCGCCCAGGCTTTTCTCGATCTTCTCATCGAGGCTCCCGTCGACCACGCCGAAGGCGAGAGGCATGGTATGAAGACCGCCGCGCTTGAGCAGATTGTGCGCGACGATGAAGGTCACTGCAGCCAGGAGCTGCAGCACGAAGTGCGTTTTCAGACGAATTGCTTTCATGATGATCTTACAGGTGGGTTTGAATCTCCGCGAGTAGCGCGAGCTGCCTGCGCCGGCGGGTGGCCTCGGCATCGGCGCGGGTTTCGGCCGAGGTCACGGTGGTGGCGCTCACGATCGCTGCGGAAAACTTGTGCACGTCCTCGTCGCTCAGCGTCCCGGCACGGTACGCCTTCGCGAGTGCGTTGGGATTCGCTCCAATGACGCATTGGGAAAGCTCGATCTGCTCCTGCTCGAGGTAGACGACGCGGAGCTGCGCGGCAGTGCTGGCGTCGAGACTCATCTCCTGCACCTGCGCAACGAAGTCTTTCGGATCCGCGTCCCACTTGGACACGGCGCGCAGCGGGATGAAGCCGACGCTGACGGCGCGCAGGAATCCGTCGCGCACCATCTTGAACGCCCACTCGCCGAAGGTGCCCGGCTGGCGCGAATACTTCACATCCTCGACCAGTTGCTTCGACTCGATGCCGAAGGTGACGACCTGGCCGAGCAAGGTGCGAATGGACGAGTAATCGTGCGAATCGACAAAGGGCGCGTTCTTCGCAAAATGAGTGAAGCGCCAGCCGACGACGCGCACGATTTCGCGATACGAGTCGAGCGTCTCGTCGCTTGCCACGTAGCGCACGAGGCCCTCGTCCTCGTTGATCACCTTCGGAGTAAAGCCCGGAAGCTCGCGGCGGAGCGGCTGACCGTTCTTGGCGATGAGGGCGGCGATTTGAGGATTCATGATTCAGAGGGAGCGGCCACGGCGACGCTGACGCAGTGGCAGTTGATCACATTGCCCGGCGACCCGGCGTCATCGCCGGGAAACATCAGCGCTTCACCGTCGACAATAAACGGCTCGTCGACGCGCACGGTCTGACCGTTGGCGTCGGCGTGCGCCGCACGGACGTTCGATCCGCCGCTCGTGAGCCACTGTTTGAATTGCACGCCCGCCTGGGTCATCGCCTCATCCCGCCCGGCTCCGTACGCAGCGGCAGTCTCCGTCATAGCAATGCGACGCGCGCGCTCGGCGGAGATCCCGTTGAAGCGTTGGCGGACGCGGGCGGAGAGCTGGTCAGTGGTATCCCCTGCGACAATACCTTCCTCGAGGGTCGCCTTGATCTCTTCGTGGATGGCTGTCGGCGTATCGCGGAGCTTGTTCTCCCGCGCGCGCAGGTACTCGAGCACTTCTTCAGCCGGATACCGGAACGGGTCGTCTTTGCTCACCTCCTCGAAAAACTGCTTCCCCGCCGTGTCGAGCGCGTCACGGGATCGGTCGCGCATCACGGCCAGGAAACTGTCGGCGAACTTCGTCAGGTCGAAGAGCAGATCGGCAACGGCGGCCTTCGTGATCACGCCGGCGGCCACGCTCTTCGGGATCAGGCGCTCGATATTTCGGAGGGTCTCTTGCCGTGCTTTCATCAGCACGCGGCCGAAAGCGCTTTCGAAGCTCCGCACCGTCGTGCGCCGTTTTGCGATCAGCGTGCGCCACTGCGCCAGTTCCTTTTCGCTGCGGCCCTTCTCGGCGTTACCGACGTAGTGCCCCTCCCCGTGCGCGCATGCGTACGCCTCGAATTCCTTGGCCACCGAGGTGCACTTCGGAGCAGCCTGCCGCCGGCGCAGCGCGACGAGCGCGCGAAGCACCTTGACCGAGTCGGGTTCGTCGACGGTCTGGCCCGGCTCGGCGAGCGCCGGATCCTCCGTCGGCACGGGCGCGGGCTCCTGCATCGCCTCGACCGGAGCGACCGAGAACGGCAGATACCCCACATCCCATCCAGGGAACGGCTTCATGCCGAGCTCGAGGAAGTCGTTCGCCGCCTTCATCGGCATTCCCACGCCCCACAGTTTCAGCGCCGCGTCGAGGCCCGAGCGCCGCACTTCCACCATCACCGGGTGATCGTCCCACTCGAGCTCGGCGGTGAGCGCAACACCGGCCTGCCGAGATGCGACTCCGCCCAGTACGCTGGCAATCGCCTTCCCGATGGGCTGGCACGTGTCGGTGATGAGCTGGTACTTATCGCTCTCCTTGCCGATCGAGTATGCCTGCTTTACAGCGGAGAGAGACGGCGGCACCTGAAAGGCAACGAACACCTCCTCGTGCGACATCGCCTTTGACCCGAGAAGCTCAGAACTGGCAGCCTGCTCTTTCGGCCGGTCGACTTCGATTTCCCCGCCGAGCAAGACATCGCGAGCGATCCCGCGATTCAGATCGGCCCGCTTCTGACGGATCGCCGAGAGAATCTGCTCCCGCTGCGGGTCGTCAATGCGGCCATTCTTCGCGATGACGATCATCCCCTGATCGCCGTTATTTCGTGCGAGGTTGCGGATGTAAGCGCCCGTCAGGAACGCACCCTCGGCAGCGATCCGAGCCGCCTGCAGGCAACCGACGCCCCGCCACTCGTCGTACGGGTTGAACGTGCGGTGATGCACCACCTGTTCCGGCAGAAACTGGTGCCGCCGGCCGTCGGGCGCAGCGTACTCGTACGCCTGCAGTTCGCCGCCGGTGACCACCAGGCGCATGCGGCTTGGGTTCGGGATGAGGAAAGGCGGCAGCTTGGCGCCGAGGGCTGCGGTGCGGCCCGCGGTGATCAGCCAGCTCTCATCGAAAAGGAGGAAGAACTCGCCCTCGAGCCGCTCCCAAGCGGCCAAATCGAAGAGTGCCTGCTCAAGGCTGAGCCGGTTTTCGCGGGAGCCGGCAACCTTCGGCCCGAGAGCGGGCGCGCGCCACCAATCCGCGAGCGCCGCGTCGGTAAATTCGCTGTCCCCGCGATAAAACTTGAGCGCCCGCCCGGAGATCGGGCTGGCCACATGGTGCACGGCAGACCGGATCCAGGCGGATTGGGCGTAAGGCTCGGCCAGCCGGTTGGCCGGCCCCCCCTCAAGATCATCGCCGCGGAGCCATCTGGCGACCGAGGTCGAGAAGGATTTGCCGACCAGCGCACGCCCGGCATGAGCGACCAGGAGCCCGGCTGCGGCAATTCGAGACCCGATTTTCACTTCAGGCCTCCCTTCCGGCATGGTTTAGGAATCCTTAAGTGCCCGGTTTCCGGGCATCGGAGGCCCGGAATGGGTCCCAATACCCCCCTGGGGAAAATACAGGCCGGAAATTGAGCGGAATCGGGGGTCATGCGACGGCGGCGAAGTAGGTGGGCACCCGGCGGGTGGCTGCCCGGCGGGCAAGGGCGAGGCTCCAGAAGTGGTCGGCGTGGCCCCCTTTTTCGCGTTCCGCGGCGATGCTCACCCTGCCGGACGGCGAGACCAGGCGCTCGGGCTTGCGCAGATCGTCGCGCAGCTCCGAGTCCTGCGGAATCTCGATGCAGCGATCCTCGAAGTCGCCGAGCAGATCGGTCGCCATGATCTCCGTGACGCGCGCGGTCTCACCCTTGCGCCCATCAGCCCGGAGGCGTTGCGTCAGCGGCTCAGTGGTGCCGAAGTCGACGCCCTCGATCCGGTCCCCGCCCCAGGGCTCATCCTGGGAATACTCGACCAAGCCTAGCCCGAGGCCGGTCATGTCGATAGCCGCCCCACGGAAGGTGGGCAGGGTGCAAATCCGCTCGAGCTGCGCCTGCTGAGCGGGCAACCGCATGCCCTCCATCCGCAGCATCGCGACGACGCGGCGAGTGTTGCCTTCGGAGGCAAGGACGGTCTGCACGGAACGATCCCGGCGGCGTCCGACGTCCTGCCCGAGGTACAGGTCCGCGGTCAGCGACCGGAGGCGCGCGATGGTCGTTTCGCTCCACTCCTGCCGCTCGATCGCGACACCTTCGCGCTCTGCCGCGCTGATGAGTTCCTGCGTCAGCAGCGCACTCGCCTCATCGTTGAACTCGCATTCGTAGTTCTGATCGTATGCGCGCTTGTCGCTGGCCTCGGCGCGGGCTTCCGCGGGAGTGATCTCCTTGCCGGTGATGACGGAGTAAATCTTGATCTCGCCCCGGCTGTGGGCATCGGACCGACGCACGCGGTAGTACGGAATCCTACCCTCGGCGATGAGCTGGTAAAACATGTTCCGCCGGCCGTTGCCGGTGGAGCTGATGCGGCAGAGGAATTCCGGGTTGGCCGAGATGATCGGCTCGGCAGCCTCCCAGATCGCCGTCGAGTCCTGATGGAAAGCGAACTCGTCAAGAATCAGATCGCCCGAGAAGCCGCGAGCCGTGCGAGGATTGGCCGCAAGGACGATGATTCGACCCAGGCGACCATTCACCTCGAGGCGGATTTCGAAGCGCATCAGCTCGAGCTTCGTGTCCTCGGAGTCCGACACATTGCCCTCGAGCTCCAGTCGATTGCCCTCTTCGACGAATGCCTGCCCCAGCTTGCGGCAGACGTCGTGACACTTCAGCACGAACTCGCCACCGTTGGCCCGAGAGTTCGAAAGAACCGTGACAAGCCAGGAATCGTGCTTCTGCAACTGCAGGAGCAACCGATCGACGGCCCAGCCAGCCAGCGTGAAGCTCTTCCCGATCTGGCGCGACCAGTGCAGAATCGCGGTCTTCGTCTTGTGGTCGCGGATGACGGGCTGCTGGTAGCCCCGAAAATTGACCAACGCGCCGAGAGCGGCCGACTGCGTCCTGCCTGACACAGACAGAGCCCTTTCGGGCTCTGTCTTCACATCCCGAGAGCGCTTG
>CALFZM010000155.1 GCA_937952235.1 uncultured Opitutia bacterium
GCACAAGCGCTAGGCGCGCGTTGCGCAGCCACTCCTCGGTGGCATTGACCAGAACACGCTCAAAATAGGCATTGATCGGTGTTTGCAGCACACGTAAGGTTTCGCCCAGGGCCAGAGCCGGTTCTGCAGCAGCTTCACATCGCCGCGCAGGTAAGCCGCGGAGATCGTCTCCTCGAAGTAGCGCGAGTTCGTCGCGTCGGACTGGTACGCCGCCGCCTCATTGAGCACGAACCACCCCGGGTTCGCGCGGTACAGATCGTACAGTTTTTCCGGGCTGAGCCACGTCACCTTGAGCGTGTCGTTGAAGAACGCCTGCGCCGACAGCCGGTCGTTCGTCAGGTCATGCGCGCCGCCGAGCCGGCTCACCGTCGCCGGCGGAGCGAAGGTCCACGTCTTCAATTCGGTCTCGCGGTCCTTGCGTTGCCGGTTCACCGCAAAGCCGGTCTTGAGCGTCAAGGGAAACGGTGCGCTGAAACTGCGGCTCACGTTCGCCGCCGCGCCCTTCATGTCGGTCTTGATCATTTCCGGCTGGCTGGTCGGATTGCCGAGCGTGAGCGCGGCGTTGTCATACGGATCGACCGCGCGGCCGGCGCGATCGGTGACGGTGAGCTGCGGAGCGTAGCGGTTGTAGATGCCGTCGAGCCGGTCGGCCCGCACGAGGAGCGAGCCGAGGGAGGCGGTTCCGATCGTCCGGAAGAAACCATGTTCGAGGTCCTTCCGCTCGTCCCAGCTCCGGGAATAGTTCACGCTGGCGTCAACCTTGTACACGGATCCTTCGTGCGTGTAGCGCAGCACGGCCGAGGACGTGCCGCGGGTGCGGTCGCCCCAGGTCACGGTCTGCCGCACGAGGTCGTTGCCGGCCGCACCGCCCTGGGTGAAGGTGGCTCCGCCCGTGTTGCCGGCGCCCCAGGCGGTCGCGAAGATGTTCTGTCGCGTCGGCGTGTTGATCTGCACGTGCTCGAGATTGAGGCGGAGCGCGTGCTCGCGGTTGATGCGCCAGTCGAGGGTGCCGGAGGCAAGCTGTCGTTCGGTCGTCTGCAGTACGTTCTGGAGCGTGGACGTCGTCTGCACGCCGCGGATCAGGTCCCAGGTCGGGGAGTCGTAATCCATGTCGTACACCCGGAGCATGCTGCTCAGGTTGAGCGTGAACGCCAGGGACCGGTTCACCGGCTGCGCATAGTTGAGATCGAAGCCGGGCTGGATCGCCCGCTCGCTGGAGTGGCGGTCGCTGCCGACGCGCGCGCCCAGGCCCGGCGGTTGCAGGCGGTTGTCGGAGTTGTAGGCCAGGTAGGTGTTGAGCCGCACCAGCCGGCGGGGGTTCGCAAACCCGCTTTTTCCGATGATGTTCACGGTGCCGCCGACGGCGTTGGCGGGGCGGTCGGGCGTGGGCACCTTCGTGATCTCGATCCGGTCCACGCTGCCGGACGAGCTGGCCGCGAGGTCGAAGTTGCGATCCGCGGAGGGCGACGAGACCTCCGCGCCGTCGATCATGAAGACGACTCCGCCCGCGGGCATGCCGCGGATCGACGCGGTCGCGGCCGTCTGCGGGCCGAAGACGATCGACATGCCCGGCGTGTACTTGAGGTACTCGCCGATATTGCCGTCGCCCAGGTCGCCGATCTCGTCGAGCACGACGACGTTCTTGATGTTGGGGGCGAACTTCTGCTCGTTGATCGCCGCGGCCTGCGCACTCAGCGCGGTCGACTCGACGACGAACCGGTCGAGCTGCACCGTGCCCGCCTCGCCGGCCGTGGTCTGGCCGCGCGGGAGCGCGAGTTCGAAGTCGCGCCGGGCCACGGCACCCGCGGACACATTCACCGCCGCCGTCTGCGGCTCGAGCCCGGCGTAGCTGACCCGCAGCCGCACCTCGCCTGGGGAAACACCGCCGAGCCGGAACTCGCCGTTCTCGTTGGTGAACACCTCGGCGCTCGTGCCCTCGACGACCACGCGCGCGTTGTTCAGGAAAGTGCCGGTCGCGGCGTTCGCGACCCGGCCTTCGATGCCAGCGACGGCCGCCGGGGCGGCCGCGGCCCGTCCGGGCAGCAGCAGGAGAAGAGCGCACCAGAGCCACGAGTGCAGCCGGGCGCGAAGCGGGAGGAGCTGGAGTTTCATGGAGAAGAAGGGAGCCGCCGCAGCAGCGGGCCGATGACGCCCGCCATCCGACCGGCCAGATCCTGATGCCCCGCGGGCCCGGGATGGCAGCCGTCGGTCGTCCAGGGCTGCAGGCGCCGGCCGGCACGCTGTTCCGCCTCCCAGGCGCCGAAGTGATCGACCAGCGGCGTGCCGGTCTCCGCCGCCACCCGGCGACAGAGCGCCGCGTACCGCCCGAGGCGCACGTTGGGCTCCTCGTCCAGGCCGTTGCGCGGGTTCTCCTCGCCGAACTTCGGCGGGGTCATGAGCACGACCGTGATCGCGGCCGCCCGGAGGCGGCGCACCAGTTCGCGCAGGTTCGCCTCATACTGCGCCTCGGTCAGCCGCGATGCGCGCTTTCCCCGGTCGACCCAACTGTCGTTCGTGCCGTACATCACGGTGACGACGTGCGGACGCTGCGCGATCACCTCGCGCTCGAGCCGCGCGAGGGCGAGATCCGTGCGTTCACTGCCGATGCCGAGGTTGTGGACCTGTGCGTCCCACCCTCCGGCCCGCAACTGCCGCTCGAGCTGCACGCTGAATGTCTCCGTCGGCAGCACGCCGCGCCGCGCCCCGCGGGTGATGGAATCGCCGAGGGTCACGATCCGCACGACCGGTCCCGCGTGCGGTCGCACGGCCGGGGCGAGAAAATCGCGCTCGTCCAGGTCGAGCAAAAGCTTCCCCTGCATGGTCGAGAGCAGCAACCGGCCGGGCGACGGTTCGAAGATGTAGGGATAGGCGATCCAATAGCGGGCCTCGGGCTGACCCGCGGGCGCGGGATTCGTGGCGATCACCTGGGGCGTCGTCCAGGTCAGGCCGTCATTTTCCGAGAAGGCGATCGAGAGCTGTTCGCGCCGGCCGCGCCGGAGCGCGGAATCGCGATAGCGGTTCCACACCAGCACCGCGCGACCGCTCGCCAGCCGGTGCAGCATGCCGGGGGAATCGCTCGCCTCCAGCACGGAGGGCACGGGCCCGCTCCAGGCGGCGCCGTCCCGCGACGCGTAGGTGAAAAAACAACCGTGCGGCACGCGCAGCAGCAGCGTCAGCTCACCGTTCTGCTTTTCCAGGACCGTGCCCTCGATGCCGCCGCCATGGGTGCCGGCGCGCAGCCCCGTCTCGGGATTGCGGTAGTTGCCCTCGTCGCCGAGGTCGATGGGAGCGCCCGTTTTCCAGGTCACGCCTAGGTCGTCGGAATAGTGCACGACCGTCACGTGCCGCCCCGGATTCGCCCGCGCGAGCTGCGACACCAGGAGCACGCGGCCGGTCCGCAACTGGATCATTTGACGCACCGCGCCGCACCAGCCGTCCTGCAACAACACCGGCGCCGCCCAGGTCCGGCCGTCGTCGGCGCTCCGTGCCAGGTACACCGGCAGGCGGCATCCCTCCTGCGGGCCGCCCTTCGTGTCATCCCATTTGAACGCGTATTCACGCTGGTTGAGGAAGGCGTAGAGGATCACGCCTTCCTTCGTGCGGAGGAGCGCGCGTTCCGGCCGGGACTGGAAGCGCTGGGAATCGTGGATGGCGCGCCGCTCCCACGTGCGGCCTTCGTCGCGCGAAACGCGCATCCCGCCCGGTTCGCCCGCCCACCACGCCCCGTCGCCGGACCGCACGAGTGGGCCAGCCCACTCGGGCGCACCGATCCGCACGGAGGGGGCCAGGCTCACCTCCGCGCGGACGGCGCCGCCAGCCAGCGCCAGGAGGGCGAGGAGGCGGAGCGATACGTTGGGGCGGAACACGGCCAGGCTCGCTTCGCGCGCCCGCCGGCCGGGTCATCCGACCGCGGAGTTCGAAGCAGGGCTGACTTCGCCACGCGGCGGGACCGCGGCAACCCCGGCCCACTGGTCACAAGATATACCACCGGTTCGCGGATTGTCGCCCGCGCGCCCCCTCGCCACGGTCGCGGCAGTCCCTCCCGCTCATGCGTCCCTCCCTCCTCCGTTCCCGCCTTCGCCAGGGCAAAGCCGCACGCATCGCGTGCCTCTACTATCCGACCGCCATGCTGCCGGCCCACGCCGCGGCGGCGGGCTTCGACGCCATCTGGCTGGATGCGGAGCACAGCACCTGGGAACGCCGCGAACTGCAGCGCGCGATCGCGCTGCATCACCTCGCCAACATCGACTGCATCGTCCGCACCGGCAGCCGTAACGCCACGGACCTGTATCACCTGCTCGAGGACGGGGCGACCGGGCTGATGATTCCGCTGGTCAACACGCCGGCAGACGCCGCGGCGCTGGCGCAGGCGGTGAAGTTCCCGCCCGTCGGCCAGCGCGGGCTGGACGGCGCCGGGCTCGATAACGACTTCTATCTTGCCGGCACCGCCGCCTATCCGGCCGCCGCAAACGAGGAGACGTTCCTGATCGTGCAGATCGAGACGCCCGAGGCGCTCGCCCACATCGACGCGATCGCCGCGACGCCCGGCGTCGACGGACTCTTCATCGGCCCGGGCGACCTCTCGTTGCGTCTCGGGTGTCCGCTCGACTGGCAGAATCCGAAGATGATCGCCGCGCAGGCGTCCGTGGCCGCGGCGGCGAAACGCCACGGGAAGGCGTGGGGCCGGCCCTCCGGCTCCGCCGAGGACATCGCCGCCCTGGCGAAGCAGGGGGCCCAGCTCATCGCGCATGGCAGCGACTTCGGCGCCGTGATGCGGATGCCGCCGGTTTACGGC
>CALFZM010000156.1 GCA_937952235.1 uncultured Opitutia bacterium
GCACGTCAGCCGCCTGGGGACAGGCGGCTCCACCGCAACGGCATCATTCCGGCTCAGGCCCCGTGGCAGTTCTTGAATTTCTTCCCGCTGCCGCAGGGGCACGGGTCGTTGCGGCCCACCTTGGGCGTGTCGCGCCGGATCGTCACCTTGGGCAGCACGATCTCCTGTTCCGCCGCGGGCGCCTCGACGCCGGGCGCGGGGCCGCTGCTCGTGACCGTGGCCGTGACGGTCGGGGCGGGGGCAGGGGGAGCGTCGGAGGGACCGACGGCGCGGGCGGTGCGGCTCAGCAGGGCGAGCATGTTCTCGAAGGACTCGAGATTCGACGCGCTGCGGAAAAGCCCGGTGCAGATCTGCAGCCGGACATTGTTCATCAGCTCCTCGAAATACTTGTACGCCTCGCCCTTGTACTCGACGAGCGGATCCTTCTGGCCGTAGCTGCGCAGGCCGATGGAGCGGCGGAGCTCCTCCATCTCGGTGAGGTGCTCCTGCCAGTGGTGGTCGATGGCGTTGATGACCACGTAGCGTTCGAGCGAGCCCAGCGCCTCGGGGATCTCGACGGACTCCTTGACCGCGTACGCTTCCTTGATCCGGCCGAGCAGGAGCGCCACCAGCGCCTCCGGGTCGCGCGAGTTGAGCTCCTCGATGCGAATGCTGATCGGGAAATGCGAGTTGAGCCAGCCGACCATGCCCTCGAGCGCGGTCTGGGTTGGGCCCGCCTTTTCGGCGAAGCCGGCGACCTCGAGCCGGTTGTGCAGCTCCTCGCCGATCTGCTCGAAGATGATGTCCTTGGGCCTCTCCGCGTGGATCGCGGCATTGCGGATGCCGTAGACGACCTCGCGCTGCTGGTTGAGCACGTCGTCGTATTGGAGCAGCCGCTTGCGGATGGAGTAGTTCTGCTGCTCGACCTTCTTTTGCGCGCTCTCGATCGAACGATTGAGCCAGGGATGCTCGAGCTCCTCGCCCTCCTTCATCGAGCCCTCCATGAGCTTGGACGCGAGGTTGCCCTGGAGGAAGAGGCGCATGAGGTCGTCCTCGAGGGAAAGGTAGAATTTCGTGAGGCCCGGATCGCCCTGGCGGGAGCAGCGGCCCCGCAGCTGGCGGTCGATGCGCCGCGACTCGTGGCGCTCGGTGCCGATGACGTAGAGGCCGCCGAGATCGCGGACGCCCTCGCCCAGTTTGATGTCGGTGCCGCGACCGGCCATGTTGGTGGCGATGGTGACGGCGCCGCGCTGGCCGGCGCGGGCGACGATGTCGGCCTCCTGCTGGTGGAATTTCGCGTTCAACACCGTGTGGATGATGCCGGCGCGCTTGAGCATGCGGGAGAGGATCTCGGAGGATTCGACGCTCACGGTGCCGACCAGCACGGGCTGCCCGCGCTTGTTGGCCTCCTCGATCTCCTTCACGACCGCGGTGTACTTGTCGCGGCGGGTCTTGAAGATGGAGTCGTTGCGATCGATGCGGATGCAGGGCTTGTTGGTCGGCACGACCTGCACCGCGAGCCGGTAGATGTCGTGGAACTCCGTCGCTTCCGTCTCCGCCGTGCCCGTCATGCCGGCGAGCTTCTCGTACATGCGGAAGTAATTCTGGATGGTGATCGTCGCGTAGGTGCGCGTCTCCCGCTCGATGCTGACGTTTTCCTTGGCTTCGACCGCCTGGTGGAGACCGTCGGACCAGCGGCGGCCGGGCATGACGCGGCCGGTGTTCTCGTCGACGATGAGCACCTTGCCGTCCGGCGAGACCACGTATTCCACGTCGCGCTCGTAGAGCGAATAGGCGCGCAGCAGCTGGGAAATCGCGTGGATCTCCTCGGAGACGTCGGCATAGCGCTGCTGGGAGACGAGCTTCCGCTCCTCGCGCTGCTCGGGAGACACCGAGGCGTCCTTGTCCAGGTCGCTGAACTCGGTAGCGAGGTCGGGGAGGACGAACGCGTCGGGATTGTCCGGCCGGAGCCGGGAGCGGCCGATCTCGGTCAGGTCGGCCTGGTGCTGGCGCTCGTCGATGACGAAGAGCAGGTCCTCCTTGAGCCGGTACAGTTCCTCCTTGTTGAGGTCGGAGTTCAGCTCCGTTTCCATCCGGTCGAGGCGTTTCCGCCAGTCGCCGTTCTCCATCAGCCGCAGCAACTGCTTGTTCTTCGGATGCCCCATCTTCACCTGGAGCATCTTGCGCGCGGCGAGAACCTTGTCCTCGTCGGAGGCGGCGGGTTTCTCGAGCAGTTCCTTGGCCTCGGTGACAATCTTGTTGCAGAGCCGGATCTGGTCGTTGACGAGCTGCTCGACGGGCGGCTTGAGCCGGGTGAACGGCTGCTCGCGTTCGATCGGGGCGGGGCCGGAAATGATCAGCGGGGTGCGCGCCTCGTCGACGAGGATCGAGTCGATTTCGTCGACGATGCAGAACCAGTAGTCGCGCTGGACCTGGTCCTCCCGGCGCGTGGCCATGCCGTTGTCGCGAAGATAGTCGAAACCGAACTCGCTGGCCGTGCCGTACGTGATGTCACGGCCGTACATTTCCCGCCGCACGTCGGAGGCCATCTGCTGCTGGATGCAGCCGACCGAGACCCCGAGAAAGTTGTAGAGGTGGCCCATCCACTCGGAGTCGCGGCGGGCGAGGTAGTCATTGACCGTGACGAGCTGGGTGTTCCGGCCGGTCAGCGAGTTCAGATAAAGCGGCAGCGTCGAGACCAGCGTCTTGCCTTCGCCCGTCGCCATCTCGGCGATCCTGCCCTGGTGGATCGCCATGCCGCCGATGAGCTGCACGTCGAAATGCACCATGTCCCACGTGAGCTCGTGGTCGCACACCAGGATCTTCTGGCCCACCAGCCGGCGGGCGGCGTTCTTGACCGTCGCGAACGCCTCCGGCAGGACCTCCTCGAGCGCGGCGCGCTTGTCCGCGGCCGCGGCGATCCGGGCGCGAAACTCCACCGTCTTGGCCTTGAGCTGCTCGTCGGTCAGGGACTGATAGGACTTCTCCAGCTCGTTGATGCGCGCGACGGTCGGGCGCGCCTTCTCGAGGAACTTCTTATAGTGACGGCCGGAAAACCGTTTGAGCAGGAACGAGAGCATGCGGAGGGGCGAACGTTAGGAGGCCCGCCGACCTTGGCAAATGGCAAATGGTGCCGGTCCAGCGGGCGACAATACTCTTGTCATACGCGGCGCCCACCGTTGCCTTGACGGTTTTCCTCCGCCGGTAATTCGCCGTCCGGTTACTTTCCCGCTCCACACCGCCGCCCTTCCCTTCCTCATGGACCGCACGATCAAGATCGCCCTCGCCGGCGCCGGCATGTTCGGCGGCGACGTCCATCTCCGCGCCTACGCCGACCTGCAGCGGTTCGGGATCGCGGGCCAGCTCGCCCGCGTCGGCCTCGACAAGTGGTCCCGCGACCTGGCCGGGGTGAAGTTCGACCTTGTGGCGGTGGCGACCCGGTCGGAGGCGTCGGCGAAGCGCTCGCAGGCGGCGTTCAAGGAATGGACCGGGCACGAGCCGAAGGCGTATTTCGGCGCGGAGCCGTGGCACGACATCCTGCGCGACTTTCCCGATCTCGACGTGCTGGCGGTGGCCACGCCCGACCACCTGCACACCGAGCCGATCCTGGCCGCCCTGGCGAAGGGTGTGCACGTCCTCACGGAGAAGCCGATGTGCCTCTCGATCGAGGAGGCCGACCGCATCATCGACGCCGCGAAGGCGAAGGGCCGGGTGGTCGCGGTCGACATGCACAAGCGGTACGATCCGGACCACCTGCGCGTGCGCGACGACATCCGCGAGCGCATCGGCGCCCCGCTCTACGGCACGGCCTACCTCGAGGAACCGCTGGAGGTGTCGACCTCGACGTTCAAGTGGGTGGAGTCGAGCGACCCGTTCAGCTACGTGGGGCCGCACTGGACCGACCTCATCTACAGCTATTACCGGAGCAAGCCCGCGGCGCTCACCGCGGTGGGCCAGAAGAAGCGCCTCGTGCGCGACGGGATCAACGCCTACGACGCGGTGCAGGTGCGCGTGGATTTCGAGAACGGGATGAGCATCAATTTCCACAACAACTGGATCACGCCGCCCGAGTTCGAGGCGCCGGTGAACCAGGGCCACGAGATCGTCGGCGCGGACGGCAAGGTGGAAAGCGACCAGCAGTACCGGGGCTTTCGCTGGTGGAACAAGGGCGGCGGCTCGCGCACGGCCAACAACCATTTCACGCGCGACATCTCGCGCCCGGACGGATCGTGCGGCTATGTCGGATACGGTGTCGACTCGCTCACGGTCGGGCTCGTCGCGGTCTCGCGGATCAAGTTCCACGGCGAGTCGCTCGAGGCGGTGGCGGGCCTCTATCCGACGGCGGAGGAGGCCCGGATCACGGTCGCCATCGTGCACGCCGCGGCGGTGGTCCGCGACCTGAACTTCAAGTACCTCAACGAGGGCAAGGGCACGCCGGTGACCGCGCGCTTCGGGTCCGACGGCATCACGATCATCGATCCCTGCCGGGCCACCGAGGGCGCCGACCGGGTCTTCCACCGCATCTACACGCGTCCGATCTGACGCACCGCAACCGCTTTCAACGCACACCGCATATGGGCAAGGAATTCAGTATCACTCCCCGCGACGTTCCGCGGGTCGAAACCAAGTTTCGGCGCATCGCCACCAAGATCCCGCATCCGGACTCCCTCCCCACGCTGGAGAAGCTCCGGACGTTCGAGCCGATCTCGATGCGCGGCCAGCCGCCGATCGTCTGGGAGAAGGCGGAGGACATCTTCGTCCACGACAAGCACGGCAACAAGTGGATCGACTGGTCGTCGGGCGTGCTCGTGACGAACGCGGGCCATGGCGCCCCCGAGATCCGGAAGGCGATCATCGACCAGGTGAACAGCGGGCTGCTCCACAGCTACGTCTTCCCCAACGAGGAGCGGGCCGCGCTCGTCGAGCGCCTGGCGGCGGTGGCGCCCGAGGGGCTGAAGAAGGTCTTCCTGCTGAGCACCGGCTCGGAGGCGACGGAATGCGCGATCAAGCTCAGCCGCACCCACGGCATCAAGGTCGGCGGGAAGAAGAAGATCGGCATCGTCGGCTGGGAGCGCGGGTTCCACGGCCGCACGCTCGGCTCGCAGCAGGCGGGCGGCATGGCCGGCCAGAAGTCGTGGATCGTGAACGAGGATCCCGCGATCGTCACCGCGCCGTTTCCCGACGGCTACTGGCAGACCGACACGAGCTTCGGCGCGTTCCTCCGCAGCCTCGAGGCGAAGGGGATGAAGCCCGAGAACGTGGCGGGCGTGATCATGGAGACCTACCAGGGCGTGGGCCCCGATTTCGCGCCGGTGGAGTTCGTCCGCGAGCTCGCCGCCTGGTGCAAGCAGCACCAGATCGTGCTGACCTTCGACGAGGTGCAGGCCGGCTTCGGCCGCACGGGCAAGTTCTGGGCGTTCGAGCATTACGGCGTGACCCCCGATCTCATCTGCTGCGGCAAGGGCATCAGCAGCTCGCTGCCGCTCTCGGCCGTGATCGGCCGCGAGAGCGTGATGGACCAGTACGCGCCCGGCTCGATGACGAGCACGCACACCGGCAACCCGGTCTGCTGCGCCGCCGCGCTCGCCAGCGTGAACAAGATCATCGCCGAGGACCTGACCGGCAACGCCGCCCGCCTCGAGCCGCTCCTGCTCGCGGGCCTGAGGCAGATCCAGGCCAAGCACCCGCAGGTCATCGGTCACGTCACGGCCCGCGGGCTCGTCGCCGGCATGCAGACCGTGAAGGCGGGGACGAAGGAGCCCGACCACGACCTCGCCCACGCCATCATCGAGCGCTGCTACCAGGCCGGCCTGCTGCTTTTCGCCCCGGTCGGCGCGTGGGGCCAGACGGTGAAGATCTCGCCGCCGCTCACGATCACGCGCGAGGCGCTGGAGGAATCGCTCCAGGTCCTGGCGGCGTCGACCGACGCCGCCGTCGCGGCGCGGTAAGGCCGGCGCGCCCGTTGCCGGGCGAACCAGGCTAAGCGTCGTGGCCTCACGGCGCCTCCCCGTGGCGTCGGTACGGCCCTGCGCCGGGGCCGGCGCGCTCCACCGCCCTCACACCCGGCGGCGGAAATACTCGATCGTGCGCTTCAGGCCCTCCTCGAGCGGGACCTGCGGCTCCCACTTGAGCACGCGCTGCGCGAGGGTGATGTCGGGCCGGCGCTGCTTCGGGTCGTCGGCCGGGAGCGGCTTGAACACGATCTTCGACTTGCCGCCGACGAGCTTCAGCGTGAGCTCGGCGAGCTGCAGCATCGTGAACTCGCCCGGGTTGCCGAGGTTCATCGGGCCGACCGTCTCCGTCTGCGCCATGAAGCGCACGAAGCCTTCGATCAGGTCGTCGACGTAGCAGAACGAGCGCGTCTGCGTGCCGTCGCCGTAGATCGTGAGGTCGTCGCCGCGCAGGGCCTGGACAATAAAGTTGGATACGACGCGCCCGTCGTTGGGATGCATGCGCGGGCCGTACGTGTTGAAGATCCGCACCACCCGGATATCGACCTTGTTCTCGCGGTGGTAGTCGAAGAAGAGCGTCTCGGCGCAGCGCTTGCCCTCGTCGTAGCACGAGCGCCGGCCGATCGGGTTCACGTTGCCCCAGTAGCTCTCCGGCTGCGGGTGCACGTGCGGGTCGCCATAGACCTCGCTCGTGCTCGCCTGAAAGACCCGCGCGCGCACGCGCTTGGCCAGGCCGAGGCAGTTGATCGCGCCCATCACCGACGTCTTGATCGTCTTGATCGGGTTGTACTGGTAGTGCGGCGGCGACGCCGGACACGCGAGGTTGTAGATCTGGTCGACCTCGAACTTGAAGGGGTCGATGACGTCGTGGCGGACAAACTCGAAATTTGGATTCGCCAGCAGGTGCGCGATGTTCGCCTTCTGGCCGGTGAAGAGGTTGTCGAGGCAGACGACCTCGTTGCCGTCGCGGAGTAGACGGTCGCAGAGGTGTGAGCCCAGAAAGCCGGCACCGCCGGTGACGAGAATGCGCATGCCGGAAAGTTACGGTCGGTGCCAGCCGTGGCCAGCAAAACACGGCGCGGCGACTGTGCCCACGGCCGCGGGTTCCATCCGATGACGCACTTAATTTTCTTGGCGGATGAATTCCGGCCGATACCTCCGTCCGCCCCCGCTGACCAAAGCGGGGCAAACCAAACATGAAACTGACCAAGAAAATCATCCTCGCGTTCGGGGTCCTGGCGACCGGCGCGGGTTATGCCCAAACCGCCACGTCCACGGCCACCCCCACGACCACGGGTTCCGGCCTGCTGGGTCACCGCTACACCGAGCTCAGCCTCGGCGCGGAGAACATCGACCACCTCTCGAACCACGGCTACAGCGTCAGTGCGAGCGCCAACAACCCGCTCATTCCGGGCGTGCTCGATGCCGGCGCCACGTATAGCTATTCGTGGATACGCGGCCCGTTCAAGGGCCACGCCAACACGATCGGCGCCTACGCCACGGCCTACACGCCGCTGGCTGGCGTGCGTCCGTTCGCCACCGCCGCGCTCGGCTACCAGTGGACGAGCGCACGCTTCGGCGCCGGCGACGACGAAGCCGTCTGGGGCGCCGCGATTGGCGTCGAGATTCCGGCCGGGGTCGTGACCGTCACGCCGCGGATCAGCTACGCGGACGACTTCGAAGGTTCGTCGCGCAGCAGCCAGGCGTGGACCACCTCCGTCGAGGTGAACTACTGGTACAGCCGGACCTCCGCGGTCTACACCTCGCTGGGCCGCACCGACATCCGCCGCAGCCCGTTCGACTCCTGGAACTGGGAGATCGGCCTGCGCGCGCGGTTCTGATCCCGCGAGCCTCCGGCCTCGCTTCGAGCCCGCACGTCATCGTGCGGGCTTTTTTTCGGCCGTCGAGGCGGCCGCATCGCGCCCCGGCTTGAGCCACATCAAGTGATGGCGATCCACCGCTTGAGGCCGGCCGCGAGCTGCGCACGCTGTGGCAACAGACCCGACATGCGGAACAAGCCCGCCATCTTCGCCCTCCTCTTCGCCTGGCTCTGCGCCAACGGCGTGCTGCTGGACGCGGCGCAGGTGCTGGCCTGGGCGAAGATGTTCGCCGGGTACTCGAATTCGATGAGCTTCGCCGCCGCGCTCGATGCCACCTTCGACGCCGAGAAGCCCTGCGGCATGTGCCTCGGCATCTCCGCCGCCAAGGAGGCCTCGAAACAGCAACTGCCCCAGGCCGTCGAACGTTCGGCCGAGAAACTGCAGCTCGCGCTCCATCGGTCCGAACCGATCGTGCTGACTCATGAGGCCGGAGACTGGCCGGTCGCGCTTGCGCGCGCGGCGCCCAGTCGAACCGAGTCCGTGCCGGTGCCTCCCCCGCGGGTCTGAGGCGCCTTCCCGTCGCGCCGCAAAACGGCGCCCGACGCTACCCGGCCCGCTCGCCGGCCGGCGAGAATTGTCCGCGCGCCCACGTGCGCGTCCGGACGCCACCCGCAACCGCCCTGCCCGTCATGAACTCTTTCCGTTCGCTTCCCGCCTCCCGCCTTCAATTTCTTCTTCCCGCGACCGCACTCGCCGCCAGCGGATTTTTCGTCCCGTTCCGCGCCCTCGCCGCTGCGGCCGATGCCCCGGTCATGCTCGAGCCCGTCGTCACGACGATCGGCCGCGGCGCCGAGCCGCTTCACGTCCATGTCGACCCCAAGGCCCCCGCCCAGCCGGTCCCGGCCCACGACGGCGCCGACGTGCTCAAGAGCGTGCCGGGGTTCTCGGTCGTGCGAAAAGGCGGCACGGACGGCGATCCCGTCCTGCGCGGCCTCGCCGGCTCCCGGCTCGGCATCCTGATCGACGGCGAGGCGATCTTCGGCGGCTGCGGCAACCGGATGGACCCGCCCACCGCGTACGTCTTCCCGTCCGCCTACGACCGGATCACGATCGTCAAAGGTCCGCAGACGGTGCTGCACGGTCCGGGCAACTCGGCCGGGGTCGTGCGGTTCGAGCGCGACCCGCACCGGCCCGCCGCGCGCGAAGCCAGGCTTTTCGCGTCCGCAACCGCGGGAGGCTTCGGCCGCTTCGACGCCGCCCTCGACGCCCGCGCCGCCACGCCGCTGGTCCAGGCCCGTCTCACCGCCACGGATACACGGGCCGGCGACTATCGCGACGGCGACGGACGGACGGTGCACTCCTCGTACCGCCGCTGGAGCGCAAACGCCAACGCCGCCTGGACGCCCGATGCCCGGACGACGCTCGAATTCTCCGTAGCCCGCAGCGACGGCGAGGCGGCCTACGCCGACCGCTCGATGGACGGCGTCCTCTTCGACCGCGAGAACTACGGGCTGCGCTTCGAGCGCACCGCACTCACGCCGCTCGTCGCCAGCGTCGAGGCCCGGCTCTATCGCAACTACGTCGACCACGTGATGGACAACTTCAGCCTGCGGCCCTTCGCGCCGTCCGCGGGCATGAGCGGTCGCGCCGTCTCGAACCCCGACCGCCTCACGACCGGCGGGCTCGTCCAGGTCGTGCTCACTCCGTCCGCTCCCGCCCGGCTCACCGCCGGCGTCGACACCCAGCGCAACACGCACACGGTCCGCAGCACCGCCAGCGAAACGACCGACCCCTACGCCGCGAAGACGAGGACCCGCGACGCCGCCTTCCGCCAGCTCGGTCTCTTCACGGAAGGCGCCTATTCGCTGAGTGAAACCCGCCGCGTCTACGCCGGCGCCCGCTTCGACCACTGGCGCGCGACGGATCCGCGCGCGGCGGTGGGGATCTCGATGATGAGCACCGCCGCCAACCCAAGCCGCGACCACACGCGCCGCAGCGGCCTCGTGAGCGGCTTCGCGCGCTACGAGCACGAACTGGCGGGCAGGGCGGCCACGCTCTTCGCCGGCGTCGGGCGGCTGCAGCGTTTTCCCGACTACTGGGAGATGGTGAAGAACGAGAGCGCCACGAGCGTCACCGCCTTCGGCACCCGGCCCGAAACCACGACCCAGCTCGATGTCGGCGTGATGCACCGCCGCGGCCCGCTGCAGTTCACGATCGCGGCGTTCGCGTCGCGCATCGACGACTTCATCCTGGTCCAGAGCGGCGTGACGAAGATGGTGTCCGCCCCGGCGATGGGCGGCATGCCCGCGATGGGTGGCATGCCCGCGGCCACCACCCGCGTCGCCACGATCACCCGCGACATCGACGCCTCCACCTGGGGCGGCGAGGCCGACCTCGGCTGGCGCTTCGCCGAGCACTGGCGCGTGGATGCGAGTCTGGCGTATGTCCGGGGCGACAACGACACGGACGCGCGCCCTCTCGCCCAGCTCCCGCCGCTCGAAGGCCGCCTCGGTTTCGCCTACCAGCAGCCGACGTGGTCCGCCGGCGCCCTGTGGCGGGCGGTCGCCGCGCAGGACCGGTACGCCCTGAACCAGGGCAACATCGTCGGCCAGGACCTCGGCCGCACGCCGGGCTTCGGCGTGCTCGCGCTGCATGCGAGCTGGCGCGTATCCACGTGGGCACGACTGAGCGGCGGCGTCGACAACCTCTTCGACCGGACCTACGCGGAACACATCAGCCGCGCTGGCGCGATGGTGACCGGGTTCGTGCAGACCAGGCGCGTCAACGAGCCCGGCCGTTTCGCGTGGGTGAAGCTCGACGTGTCGCTCTGAGCCAGGAATCGAGTTGAGAGATGAGAGTTGAGGGTTGAGGGCCACGACGAAGCGCGCGCGGCGCTTTCCCCGGCGGCCGTGGTTACACCGACTCGGCGGATTGGTCTCTCAACTCTCAACTTCAGACTCTCAACTGAGTCACCCCGCCTCAGAGATCCTTCCGCCGGAAGATCCACACCGCCGCGCCGACCGGCAGCGCGATCCAGGCGCCGAGCACGAGGGTGGCGAAGAGTTTGCCGGTGCCGGTGCCGAGCAGGTCCTTCAACATCGCGCCCGTGTAACCCATCAGCGCGGACACATCCATCTGCAGCAGCACCAGCACGCGCCCGAGGTCGATCGGGTTGAGCGCGAGCAGGGTCAGGCTGATGCCCTCGAGCGGAAAATCCTCGAGCAGGAAAAGCACGTACAGGGTCACCCCATCGTGCAGCAGGCCGAAATAGAACCAGATCAGCAGCGCCGCACCGATGCCGCGAGCCTTGTCCCGCGCGAGCACGGCGGCGACGAACGCCAGCGCGGTGAAGACGGCTGTGAGCAGCAGCGCGACGGCGATCAGCGTGAGACCCGTGACGGTGCCGGCATACAGCAGCACCGGCACGGCGATGCCGACGAGCAGCGCGGCCGCCAGCGCCAGCATCACGCCGATCATCTGCGCCAACAGGATCGTGGTCCGCGGCAGCGGCTGCGCGGCGAGCAGTTCGACGAACTCCTGCGTGTTGTAGAAATGCGTGGTCGCAAACACGAGGCTCACCAGCGGGACGATCATCAGCACGAGACTGAGCAGCCCGACGAGGGCCTTGGCCGTGTCGCCGCCGAGGTTGAAGAGCCCGAGCGAGGCGACGAGCAGGAAGCCCGCATACGCCAGGGCGATCCTGCCGCGCAGGATCTCGATCGCGACGTACTTGACGATGCGCAGCATCATGACGCGGCCTTTCCGGGCGGAGGCGGCTCGTCGGCGGTGGCGCGCGCAATCCCGGCGATGACGCGGTCGAGCCGGGTCTCACCCG
Organism: uncultured Opitutia bacterium; assembly: GCA_937952235.1. GTDB lineage: Bacteria > Verrucomicrobiota > Verrucomicrobiia > Opitutales > Opitutaceae > ER46. The sequence continues at coordinate 11,586 of CALFZM010000156.1, forward strand.
ATTCGGCCTTCAACTCCGCGATCGGGCGATACAGCCGCATCCGGCCTTCGATCAGGTAGAGCACGTCCGTCGCGATCTCATCGAGGTCACTGAGGATGTGCGACGTGACGAGGATGAGTTTGCCGCGCTCGCGCTGCGCCCGGATCTTCTCCTTCAGGATCTCGACCGACACCGGATCGAGTCCGGCGGTCGGCTCGTCGAGCACGAGCACATCGGGGTCGAAGAGAAACGCGAGGCAGGCGCTGACCTTCTGCCGCATGCCGCCGGAGAGCGTGCGCGCCGTCTTGGGCGCGAGACGGTCCACCTGCAGCGCGGTGATGAGATCCTCGTCGGTCCGCTCGTGGGTGCCGCGGCGGATTTCCCGCATCATCTCGAACAGCTGCCCCACGCGCAGGTGATCGGGGAAACGGCCGATCTGCGGCATGTAGCCGATGCGCCGGCGCGGGGCGGGCGAATCGAGCAGGCTCTCGCCGTCGAGCGTGAGCGTGCCGGCATCGGGCCGCACAAGCCCGAGCACGCACTTGAGCAACGTGGTTTTCCCGGCGCCGTTGGGCCCAATCAGCGCCACGGACTGTCCGCGGCGCAGCGTGGCGGTCAGATCATCGAGGGCGCGAAGGCGGCCGAATGACTTGGTGAGGCGCGAGGCTTCGAGCATGCGGCGGGGGGCGCTATTTGGCGCCCGGCGGCGTGAGCACGCCGTCCACCACGTGAACGATGCCGTTGGCCGCGGGAACCGTGCCGACGACCGTCGCGACGCCGTTGAGCGTGATCTTACCGTCCCTGACGGTGATCTTCACGTTGTCGCCGTTGGCCATGTTGAGGGTCATTCCGTCCTTCAGCATATCGGGCCGGTAAACGGCCACGGCAACGTGATATTGCAGGATGTCGCGCAGCGTCTCCTTGCTGGCCGGCTTGAGCAGGTTCTCGACCGTGCCGGCCGGCAGCTTCTTGAACGCGTCGTTCGTCGGCGCGAACACCGTGAACGGGCCCGTGTTCGCCAGCACGTCGACGAGCTCGGCCGCCTTGACCGCGGTCACGAGCGTCGTGTGGGCCTGGCTGCCGACCGCGACCTTGACGATGTCCTTCTGCGACTCGTTGTCGGCGACGGCGGCCTGGCCGGCGACCGCGGCCGGGGCGGGTTCGGACCTGGCGGCGGCGGCCGGGGCGGGTTCCTGCCGGGCACAGGCACCGAGCAGCAACGCGAGCAGGGCGGCGGAGAGGAAACGGGAGGGAGTGATGCGTTTCATGGTATCCGGGAGCGGAGGTTGCGGGTTGAACAGAGAAAGCGGGCCGGGCGGAGGGCGTTCAGAGCGGATGCGGCCTCATCACGGGATGCGGATCAAGCAGCTTGTCCGGCGTCAGCGTGGGAAAGATCCGCTCGGCGCGGTCGAGGAAATGCACGAGCGGCGATCGCAGCAGCAGCAGCGCGGCCGGCACGCGGTCGACCAGCTTGGCGAAGAGGCTCAGCGGCCGGTGCGGCACGTCGCCGACACCGTCGCGGTCGAGGTCGTAGAGTTCGGCCCGGTCCCAGTAGTTGCCTTCGAAACGGTTCAGTTCGAGCTCGCCGTTGGTGGTGACGTCGAACGCGTTCCCGACGAAGTTGTTTTTTGAATACAGATTGTCGGTCGAACTCGACTCCACCTGGAGCGCCCAGCCGTTGGCGCGCAGCTGGTTGCCCTCGAAAACCATCCGGGTCGAACTCTGGATCGTGACGGCGATGGAGTTGCGCTCGAAGACATTCCCCCTGATCCGGCTGTCGGTGAGGTCCTTCAACAGAAGTCCGTAGGCCGCGCTGCCCCAGCTGTGGCTGAAGCGGTTGGCCTCCATCGTCACCTCGCGGGAATACATCACGGCGACGCCGGCGCCGTTCCGGATGAAGTGGTTTTCCCGATACACGTTCCGGTGCGCCGACATGAAGTGCAGGCCGTAACGAAGGTTGCCGGTCACGCGGTTCCGCTCGATGTGCGAATCGGAGACGAACTCGAGGTAGATGCCATCGCGGTGGCGGTCCACGGTGTTGTCACTGAAGACGAGCCGCTCGCACGACCAGGCGTGGATGCCGTTGCCGTTCTCCTGTTCCCCCACGGGGGTTCCGCGGATCTCGTTGCGCCGGGCAACTCCGTCCCGCGCCTTGGAGAAGTAGATGCCGAAGCTGCAGCCGAACACGCGATTGTCCTCGACGGTGACCCGGCTCGCGCTGGCCACCTTGATGCCGGCGAGATCGTGCAGGCTGCCCGCCCCGCCCCGGACGATCTCGAAGCCGCGGACGGTCACGCCGGAGGCCGTGATCGTGAGCACTTCGACCCGATCCTCGCCGTCGAGGCGCGGCCAGCCGACCCCCACCAGCGTCACCGGCTTGTCGACACTGAGGTTCCCTTCCCGATAAACGCCTCCGTGCACCGTGACGGTGTCGCCCGCCGCGGCGGCGGTGAGGGCGTCCCTGATCCGCTCGAAACGCTGACCGGGGCCGACGTGCCACTCCACCGCGCCGAGCGGCAGAGCGGTGACGGCACAAAGGGCGGCGAAAAACGCACGGCGCATCGCGATCATGGGGGCAGGGCCTTCACTTCCGACCAGCGCAGGACGCGGCCGCCCCCGAGTTCCCGGCGGACGGGCTCGAGTTCCGCCTCCGACCCAAACGCCGCGAGCCCGCTGGCCATCGGCGACCGCAGGTCCGGATGGTGGAGGAACCAGGCGTTCTCCACGGGGATGAGCTGATTGGGCCGTTTGAAGTCGACCACCACCGCCCGCGGGCCGGCTCCGGACGCGACGGGCTGCTTGCGCTCGAAGGCGGTGAGACAGTTGAGGTCGTCGAACACGTACACGCGGCCGCGCGCCGTGATGAATTCCGCGCCGTAGTGGCGGTCGACGAGCGTCATCTTGCACTCGGCACATTCGTCCCGGCCGTAGCGGATCGGCCGCGGGCCGGAGTCGCAGCCGGTGAGCAGGATCACGAGCGCGAGCAAGGCAAAGGGGCGCTTCACCCACCATGTGCCATTCCGTTTCATGCCTTGGCCGGCGCGGGGCGGGTGCGCCACCAGTCCCACGCGACGAGCGCGACGGCGGTGACGCCGACGAGGATGAACACCCAGCCGCCGTAGTCGGGACCTGAATACGCGACGAAGTTGAGCAGGTTCTTGTAGCCGATCAGCGGGGGCTGGTAGGACATCCCCGGGACGTTGATCGCCGCCTTCGGGTCGAGGTTGTGCCCGTAGTCGTAACCCCAGCGATAGTAGTCCGCCAGACCGAGGATGCCAGTCAGGCACAACAGGCCGGCGAAGGTCCGCAGCCACCGCCGGCTGCCGAGCAGCGCACCAAGGACACCCACGCCGATCAGCACGCCGCCGAGCCAGGGCATCACCTTGAACTCGGGAAACATCTCGGCCTTGATCGTGCGCATCCC
>CALFZM010000157.1 GCA_937952235.1 uncultured Opitutia bacterium
TGCTGCATCTCGTGCAGGCAGTCGCGCCAGCGGAAGCGCGCGGGCGCCCGCGCCAGCCGGAGCAGTCCGAGCACGGTTTCGCCGATGAACGTCGACGCGGAGCGCGCGCGCACCCACGTATTGATCGTCGTCTCGCCCACGCTGGTGAGGAACGAGTCGCTGCGATCGTGCGGGACGCTCTTCTCGCAGGCGGAGACGAACTGCTGCAAAAGGGCGGAGACCCGCTCCGGCAGAGCCGACGGCTCCCACGCGGCGCCGCTCTGGCGGCACCACTCGCTGGCCTCGAACAGGAACAGCAGCAGCGACGTGTCCCACCGGCTCACGCCGTCCACCCGCGGCCGCACCCACGCCGGCCGGCGCCCGGCCAGCAGGGCGGGCCAGGAGGGCCGCGGCGCGGTGACCTGCCAGGCGCCGCCGAGCACGACCTCGAGCCCGCCGTCGCGCTCGTGCGCGGTGGCCTGGGCTTCGCTCGACTCCGTTCGGACCGCCATCGGGCCACTTCACTCGTGACACCCGTGCGCGCCAAACCAATTCTCGCCGGCCTTCATGCCGCGCTTCGCCACGCTCCTGCTCGATCTCGACGGCACGCTCGTCGACGCGTTCACGACCATCCACCGCAGCTACGTCGATACGCTGCCCCAGCTCGGCTTTCCCGCTCCGACCATGGAGCAGGTGCGCCGCGCCGTCGGTGGCGGGCTGGAGAACGCGATGCGGAAGTTCGTGCCCGAAGATCTCGTATCCGAGGCGGTGCGACGACACGTCGCCTTCACCGACCGCATCCTGCTCGAGGACGTGACGCTGATGCCCGGCGCCCGGGCGCTGCTGGAGGCGCAGGCGGCCGCGGGCGTGACGCTCGCGGTGTTCACCAACAAGCGCGGCGACCACGCGCGCGCGATCTGCGCCCACCTGGGCGTGACGCCTTTCCTCCGCGGCGTCTTCGGCGCGCGCGACACGGCCTGGCTCAAGCCGCAGCCGGAGTTTTCCGCCCATGTCCTCTCCGCCCTGGGGGCGAAGGCGGAATCGACGCTGCTGGTCGGGGATTCACCCTTCGACGTCGAGGCCGCGCACCGCGGCGGGTTTCCCTGCTGGTGCGTCACGACCGGCACGCACGACGCCGCGCAACTGGCCGAGGCGAGGGCCGACGCGGTATTTCAGGACCTGGCCGCCCTCGGCGCGGCGCTGTAGCCCGCCCGCCGCGGGCCCGCCCGCACGCCGGTGGGCCGCGGCGCGGACGGCGGCGTGTCTTTGCGCTTCCCCCGTCCCGCGGGAGCCGCCAACGTCGCGGCACCGCGATGTCCCTCTCCACCCTCGATTGGATCATCATCCTGGTCTACCTGGTCGGTTGCATGGCCGCGGGCTTGTGGATGCGGCGCTACGTCCGCGGCGTGCACGACTTCGCCGTCGCCGGCCGCGAGATGAACGTGAACCTCGGCGTCGCGTCGCTGGCCGCCACCGAGCTCGGCCTGGTCACGATCATGTACACGGCGCAGCTCGGCTACGAGAAGGGCTTCGCCGGCGCCACCATCGGCGTGATCATGTGCGTGGTGATGTGGCTGGTCGGCCGCACCGGCTTCGTCATCGGCCCGCTGCGTCAGGCCGGCGTGATGACGATCCCCGAGCTGTTCGAGAAGCGCTTCGGCCCGCGCGTGCGCTGGCTCGCGGGGCTGTTTGTGGTGCTCGGCGGCCTGCTCAACATGGGCATTTTCCTGCGCCTGGGCGGCGAGTTCCTCGTCTTCGCCACCGGCTTGCCGCCTCACTGGCTCGAATGGGTGATGACGGCGCTGCTGGGGATCGTGCTCCTCTACACCGCATTCGGCGGGATGCTGTCCGTGCTCGTGACGGACTACCTCCAGTTCCTCATCATGGGCCTCGGCATCGTGCTCACCTCCGTCATCGTGGTGCTGCACATCGGGTGGGACGATCTCACCCGCGTGCTCTACGACGCGTACGCCGCCGGCGGCGACAAGCCGCGGCCGCACCCGTACAATCCGTTTCACAGCTCCAATTTCGGCTGGGGCTACCTGGCGTGGCAGTTCGTGTTCCAACTCGCCGCGGTCACGACCTGGCAGACGCAGGTGAGCCGCGTGCTCGCGGCCCGGGATGCCGGCACGGCGAAGCGCATGTACCGGCAGACGTCGTTTTACTTCGTGGGCCGCTTCCTGCTGCCGGGCCTCTGGGGTGCCGCCGCGTTTGTCTACTTCACGAAACAGGGTGGGCTGCCCGCCGAGCTCACCTCGCTCACCGCGATGCCGCATTTCCTGAGCGTGGTCCTGCCCGCGGGCATCATCGGCATCGTGGTAGCGGCGATGCTCGCCGCCGAGATGTCCACCGACAGCGGCTACATGCTCACGTGGGCCACGGTCATCTACAACGACATCGTCACGCCGCTGCTCCGGCGCCCGCTTTCGCCACAGGGCCAGCTGCTGCTCACCCGCGGTCTCGTGCTGGCGATCGCCGTGTTCCTGCTTTTCTACGGCCTGTGGTACGAACTGCCGGGCAACGCGTGGGACTACCTCGCGGTGACGGGCAACATCTACCTGGCGAGCGTGTTCACGTTGCTCGTGGCGGGCCTCTACTGGCCGCGCGCCAACGCCACCGGCGCCGCCGCGGCCCTCGTGCTGGGCGCGATCGGGCCGGTCACGTTCCTGCTCATCGGCAAGCGCTTCAACATCGCCCCGGAAGTCGCCGGCGCGTCGTCGTTCGCGCTCGCGGCGATCGGCATGGTCGCCGGCTCCCTGCTCTCCCGCCGTTCCGTGTCCCCCGCCGCCTGAGTCATGAGCTCCTTCGCCTCGCTTTTCTGGGCCGTGCTGATCGCCGCCTCCGTGATCTGGTACGGCATCCTCGTGTTCTACATCGGCATCAAGGCCGGGAAGGAGATTCGCGAGCTCACCCGCACGCTCGAACGCGATCGCGACAAATCCTAGTCGCGCCGCGTGCCCGTTTTCACGGACCCGGCCTCGGACGGATGCTGTCCTCCGCGCGCTCGACCTCGAGGGCAAGCGCGCGGAGGGAGAGCCAGATATCGCGCAGGAAATCGATCAGCCCCGCGATGAGCGACAGCACGCTGCCGATGAAGATCACCACGAGTTCGGCGCCGTAACGGCCGCGGAAGCCGGCATCGACGAAGATCGCCAGCACGAGCACGCAGGACAGCAGCATGCTCAGGCCGGCAAACGTCACGGCGCGGCGCACGAGCTTGGCGCGGCTCCACAGGATCGCGAGCTGCTCCCGCGCGTGCGGCCGGTCGTCCGGCGGTCCCGTCCGTACCTGCCCGGCCAGGATGCGCGTGCGGTCCACGATCCGCCCCATCCGGTTCGTCAGCGTGATCATGAGCGCGCCGACGCCGGAGAGCAGGATCACCGGCGTGATCGCCAGCTGGATGACGGGGAGAAACTCGTTGGCGGCGACGACGTCCACGCCCGGCAGCCTCCCGCGCACCCGAAACGGGCGCAACCCCGGTTTGCGTTGCGGCCGGAAAGCCGCTTCACCTGCCCGCCACCGTGC
>CALFZM010000158.1 GCA_937952235.1 uncultured Opitutia bacterium
CGCCGCCACAACCGGTCGTAGTCGCTGCCGTAGGCGACGCGGACTTCGAAGTCGGTGACTTCGGTGGTCGCGCTCGCGCCCGCGACGCCCACGACGAACGCGTTCGGGCCCGCGCGCAGCGCCCCGGGATCAGGCAGCGCGACATGCACGTAGTCCTCGGCTGCGTCCCGCTGCCGGACCGGCGCCGACGTGATCGTCCGCACGGCGAATCGCACGCCACCTTCGCCCACGGCGGCGGGGATCGGACGCCCGCCCACCGTCACCGTCAGCCGCGCTTCCGCCGGCAGTGACCGGAAGCCCACCCGCACTTGGCAGGACTCCAGCGGAAACGGCGTCGGCCCGGGAACGGCGGGAAGGGACAACGCCAGCGGCAGCGTGCCGTCGGGGCCGAGCTTGGCCGGCAGCTGCTTCCCGTACGCGTACGAGCCCGGACCGTCGTTGTAGTAGCTCTTGGTGACGGCGAACACCATCGCCTGTCCGGCCAGGTTCTGCGGCCGGGCAAGGTCGCGGAAAACCCGATACAGGCGGTCGTCGTGCGGCCGCAGCGAGCCGAACGCATTGTAGAAGTTGAACAGGTAGAAGCCGTCGACTCCGAGTTCGGTGTAAACCGCCGCCGCGCCGCGAATCTCCTCGAGGCTGGCCTCCCGCCCCAGGCGGCTGCCGGCGTACCGCTCCGCTCCGGCACCTGCCGGGAACGGCAGCCGCCAACTGGTGCGCGGGTACAGCGACGGCTGCACGGCCACGCCGTGCCTCCGGCCCAGGGCCACGAGATCGGCCATCGGCATGTCCCAGGCAAGCGTCATGATCTGGGCCGGCGAGACGAGGTCGACGAGCCGCTCCGCCATCCAGCGCTCCAACTCGAGGCCGGCCGTGGTGCAGTCGGCCAGCGACGGCGGGACACGCACGAACAGGTGCAGCGGCCGGCCGAGTTCCGCGCCGAGCCGATCGAGCCTCGCCCGCACGCGGCGCACCAGGTCCGTCATGAGCGGCGCTCCCGCGGCCGCGCGGCCCCGAGGGAAGAAAACCTGGAAGCGGTTGAAATCGAGCTCGAAGCCGTCGACCAGGTCGCGGTTGCGGTCGAGGACCTCGAAGACCGTGTCCAAACGGAGCTGCCTCACCGCGGCGTGGCTGAAATCGAGCAGATTGCCGTACGCCGGCTGCCAGGGCAGCGGCGAATCCTTGATCACATACCGGTCGCGATGCCGGAACCAGAACTCGCTCGTCATCGCATGCTCGTCCGGCTTCGCCATGAAGTGCGCGTCGTTCATCCGCAGGCTCGGGATGAAACGCAGCCCGAGCGCCTTCGCCGTCTCGCCGGCCGTGCGCACCGCATCCGCGCCCTGCGCGAGGCAGACCCGCGCGTTCTCCATGCGTTTCTCCATGAGCGAACCGGGCGTCTCGTCCGGCGACTTCCGCCAGCCGACGCGGCTCGCGACCTTCGTATCGTAATACATCAGGTCGCCGCCCATCCCCACGCAGTACACCAACGTGCGGACCGGCGTGTCGGCGAGCGCGGCGATGTTCGCGCGCAGCAGCGCCTCGGACTGTGCGCGGTCGGGGAGGACGAACGAAAGGTCCGCGTCGTCGTTGAACACGAGGCCGAATGCCGGCAGCGGCCGCGGGGCCTGGGCGTAAGCGAAGGACAGCGTGCCGAAAGCCAGGGTCAGGATCAGCGCCCATCGCACCGCCCGGCGGCGGGAGGTCGCTCGTCCGCGGGAGAACTCCGCCCTGGCTGGCGTTGTGGGTACTTTGCTCATGGCGCCTGGCGCGACACCAGCCCGGCCAGCCGCACGCTGCCCTGATCGGTGCCGCCGCGGAATTCCACGCGGAGGTAGTTCACCCCGAACTCCGCCCGTCGCTGCGCCGCAAACGCGCCGGCCGGCCGGCCGTCGATCTCCAGGGTCAGCTCGCCGCCGCGGGTGGCATCCGTCCAGCGCAGCCGCAGTTCCCGCATCCGGGGCGCCGCGCCGGCGGCGGCGATGTCCAACGGGAGTGAGAACACGGCGTGCGCCGCCGCCTTCCCGTCGTCGATCCGCGTGAAGTGATCATTCAGCACCAGGCGCAGCCCGCGCACCCCCGGGGGCACTTCGATCCGGGTCGTGATCTCGCCGGCGGCCGCGAGCGGGAAGTTCCATTGCGCTCCGCAGAGCCCGGTCGACTTCAACGGGATCGCGACGGCGGCCCGTCCGTCCGGGAGGTGCTCCACCTTCAGGCCCTCGTCGCCGTACTGCGTCCACTCGACCGGCCCCGGCGCCAGGTCGTTGGTCGCGCCGGTCTCTTCCAGCCAGCCCGGATCGAACATCAGCACCGCACGCTTGCCCTCCCCTTGCCCGCTGACGACGACCACCTTCCCCGCGGCATTCTCCGCCAGCGAGGCGTACGAGGTGCCGCGGTCGCCGCCGCTGACGACATCGGTCTCGTGCAGGATCTCCCGGAACCCGCGCCAGGTGCGGCCGTCGTCCGCGCTGATCGCGGCGTGCAGGACCTCCCTTCCGCCCATCGCGTAACTCCGGGGATCCGTCCAGTTCTGGCAGGGATTGGTGAGCAGCACGATCCGGCCGTCCCGCAGCCGGAGCAGGTCGGCCGGAGAATCGGAGGAGATGAAGCGGCTCCGTTCCAGCGCGGACCACCGATCGCCGCCCTGGGAAAAGGATTGCCAGAGCCGCCCGCCGCGATCGCGCACGAGCATCCAGGTGCGGCCGTCGCGCAGCTCCAGCAGCGCCGGCTCGATCGCGCCATAGCGCGTCACGTTCGGCGCACCGAGGACGAGGCTGAGCTGGTCGGGCGACTGGCGCCAGTTCGCGCCCTGATCGTCCGAAAGGTAGACGAACGTGTCGTTCCAGCCGTGGTCCGGACCGTTCGCGGGCGGCTGCTCCCGCTCCGGCACCGCCCGCGCCACCGCCAGCACGAGGCGGCCCGAGCCGGAAAGCTGGATGAAGCCGTTGATCGACCCGACATAGCCCGGCACCACCTTGCGTGGCTCCGACCAGGCGGGCGCGCCGGCCGGACGCCGCGTGTGGTACACCTCATAGAGGCGGCCGCGATAGCCGCCCGGGCCGTCGCCGAGAATGTGATACACCGCGTGCAGCGCGCCATCCGCCGCCTCCAGGACCACGAGGGCGTAGTACGCGCGGCCCGGCAGGCGGAAAGCGATCGCCGGCTCGCCCCAGGTGAGCCCGCCGTCGCGTGAACGGAGCACGCTCACGGAATCGCTCTCCGGCTTGGTGATGGCGTATAGTTCCAGGGAGCCGTCGCGGCGCGCCACGATCGAGGCCTCGTTGGTGGGCGCCTCCCGCACGACGACCGGCGCCCAGACGGAGCCGAGGTCGCGCGGAGCCGGCCGCAGCTGCATTCCGAACGGATTTCCAAACGGCTTCGCCCCGGCGGTCACCGGGCCGAAACGTCCCGTCGCCGTCATCGTGTAGAGGTGGACCAGCCCGAGGTCCGGATCGAGGCCCAGCTCACTCACCGCGGCGGGACTGCACGGTCCGCGGAACACTTCCCGGCCGTCCACGGACAGCACCGCGACGTCGCCGCGGCGCTCGAGCACGAGATTGAAGCTCCGGCCCGGCTTCACGTCGGGAGCCGCCACCTCGATCGGAGCGTCGCCCGCCCGGAAGAAACGACCCCGCAGCTTCCAGCTCCGGCTGCCACTCGCGAGCGCGAGTTCGCCGCCGGCACCGAGGACCAGCAGGCTTTCGCGGCCGGCGCGCGGCAGCGCCAGGTCGAGCTCGACCCGGAAATCGCCGGCGTCGGGCGCGGCCGTCGCGAGCACGCGATGCCCGCGCCCCGCCCCCACGAGGAAGCCGCCCTGATCGACGGTCCACGCGCGGCCGCTGTAGCGCACGCGCGGCGCCGTCTGATTCTCGGCATTCGCGACGAACGTGATCGTGGCGGCCCGTTCCGGCTGCGCCGCGGCGGCCGTTGCGACCAACAGCCACCCCGCGATCGACCGCTGCAGCGCCCGGGGAATCATGGCGTCGCGTAGAACCAGTCGAGCGGGACGCTCTTGAACTTCAGCGACAGCAGCCTTCCCCCCTTGGGAAAGTGATAGTAGCTCAGGAGCGCCCGTCCCTGGTGAAAGGTGATGCTCGTGTAGGCGTAGGTGATGGCCGGGTCGGCCTCGAGGTTGCGCGGCGGGTTCCACGTCCTGCCTTCATCGCGCGAGATCATCGCGGCCAACGGCGTGCGGGCTCCGCCGTGATTGGCGCCGAGGATCGTCTTCTCGGGATTGCCCCACTCCACCTTGGGATTCCACACCAGGAGCCAGTCACCGGTGCCGGGCACCGCGACGAGCGTCGAGGGTGCCTCGGGCGCCTCGATGTCCCAGGGCGCCGCCTCCGTCCAGGTATCGCCGCCGTCGCTCGAGAACGAACGCCAGATGGTGCCGGTCTGGGTGCGGATGATCTGCATCACGCGGCCGTCCTTCATCTCGATCAAACCCGGCTCCATCGCTCCCCGCTTCGGCGCGGTCAGGAGACTGCGGCCGCGTCGCCAGGTGCGGCCGTCGTCGTCGGAGAGATAAACGGAGGTCCGGAAATCGTCGTTCTTCGTCCACACCTGCTTGGTCGAGGCGACGGGCGCCAGCAGCCGACCGGATCGCAACGGGATCACGCGCGCATTGTTCATGACGTGATAGCCGTCCTCGGCCGTGACCAGCACCGGCGGTCCCCAGGTCTTCGCGTCATCGGTGGAGCGGCGGACGTAGGCCTTGAGGTCGGTCAGCGAGTTCTTCTGCAGATAGAAGAACAGCACGTCACCCGTGCTCAAACGCAGCAGGCTCACTGACATCACGTTCGCCTTGCCCGAGTTCTCCTGGATGACCGTGCGAGCGCCCCAGGTCCGGCCGCCGTCCCGTGAGCGCGCCGACGTGATGCGCGCGGGCGCATCGTCGCGCGACCCGCCGTAGAACTCCGCCCAGGCCGCCAAGAGCGTGCCGTCGCGGAGGACGAGGATATCGGCCTCCGTGTGGCGCGGATTCTCGGTCGTCGCCCGGGCGATGAAGGATTCGATGACCGGATCGGCCGAACGGGCGGGAGTCACGCCGACGGCGAACGCGAACGCCACCCCGGCCAGCCCGAGAAAGTTCCAGGTGGAGTGGCGCGTCCCCGCGCCGCTGGCTCGAGCACCGCGACCGTCCCGGTCCGGCCCCGCGTCCTGTAAGCGGCGTGGGGACACGCCGCTCCACCTCATGAAGGAATCCGGTCGCGGGAAATTCATCGGTCGGACGTTTTCAGAACTGCGAGCGCAAGCCGAGCGTAACCAGGGTGCCGAAGTTCTGGTACGACTGCGGTCGGGTCCACGCGGGCGTACCGGGACCGGCGCGCTCGGTGCGCTTGTTGGCGCCATTGAAGTTGCGGGCGCCACCGTAAACGGTGAACCGCTTCGCGAACCGGTACTCGAACGACCAGTCGTGCGTCATCTGCGGCGCGACGTACGAGCGCGTGCCGGCCGGCACGGTGGCGCTCGCCGCGACCGCGGCGCCGGTGACCTTGTAGGCATACGCGACGTTGTACTTGAACGAGAATCCCCGCCGCGCGTACGCGACGCCCCAGTTGATGTTCTTGTGGGCGAACGGCGTGAAATCCTGCGCGTTCTGACCCTCGACCCGCGAGATGGTGGCGTTGGCGAACGTCGAGAAACCGCGGGCCCACGGCGGCAGGAACGCCCATGACTGCCGCCAGCTCACCTCGTACCCTTCCACGGCGGCGGCGCCGCCGTTGGTTTTGGTGATGACCTCGTAGTCGAGATAATCGTCGTTCAGCCCGAAGCTCTCGAGCTGCGCCAGGGTCGCCGGGCTGCGGACCTGCAGGAAGAAGTTCTTGATGTCCTTCTTGAAGAGGCCGAGCGAGAGCACCGCGCCCTTGATGCCATAGGCCTCGAGGGAAAGGTCGAAATTGTCGGCGCTCCAGGGCTCCAGGCCGGAATTGACGATCGTGGCGGTCCGCACGGCCGCGCCGGGATCCGAAACCGTGATGCCGGGGATGACCTCGCTGAGGGCGGGGCGTCCGAGCGTGCGGGCATACGCCGCACGGGCGACCAGCTCATCCGTGAAATAGAACGTCCCGTTGAAACTGGGATAATAGCCCGAGTAGGCCCGGCGGGACTCGGCGCCGCGCTTCGCGTAGCGGAGGCGGGCAAGCTCGAGGGCGGTTCCGGGGACGGGAATCAGCCGCCCCGCCGCGTCGCGGAGCAGGTTGCCGTTAGCATCCTGCCGGTAGGTCGCGCGCACATCGTCCCGCGGCCCGGCGCCGATATCCTCGGTCTTCTCGTAACGCACGCCGCCGACGAGCCAGAGC
>CALFZM010000159.1 GCA_937952235.1 uncultured Opitutia bacterium
GGCACGCGCTGGCCGGCCTGGAAGGCGCGCGGCTCGGCCTCGCCGTTGATCGACGCGAGCGAGACCGTGGCCTCGCCGGCCTCCAGCCTCGCTTCGACCGGCAGCGTCTGGCCCGGCGCCAGCCGGACCCGCTGGCCCGCGACGACCTCCTCCGGCGCGACGCTGCCACCCGCGGCGAGCTCGAGCCGCTGCATCAGCGGCTGGTGGCTGAGCAGCCGGCGGCGGTTGCGCTCGACCGCGGCGACCTGCGCCCAGCGCCCGACGAGCATCAGCAGGATGAACGTCGCGACGAAATCGAAGTACACGAAGTGCTCCTGGCCCGCGAGCCAGCCGTAGACCGAGCCGGCATAGGCGCCGACGATCCCGATCGCGATGGGGAGATCGATGTGCATCGCCCGCTCGCGCAGCGCGCGCACCGCGCGCCCGATGAAATAGGTGCCCCCGACCAGCAGGGCCAGCGTGCCGAACAGCGCATTGAGCAGCGCAAAGAGCCCCGCCCACTCGAACGTCGGCTCCATGCCGAAGTACACCGGCAGGGAAAAGAGCATGACGTTCATCGCGAACGCCGCGCACAACCCGATGCGCTTCACGAGCCCGCGCACCTCCGAATCGTCCGCCGCCGCCCCGGCCGGCCCCGCGAGGTAGCCAAAGGCCTGCAGCTTGCGCGCAAACTCCACCGCGGAAAACTCGCCCCGCACCCACCGCAGCCGCATCGTCCCGTACTGGGCGTTGACGACGATGTCGCGCGCGCCCGGCAGTTGCTGGAACACGCGGTCGATCAGCCACACGCAGCCCGCGCACGAAATGCCCTGCACGCCGAGCGTCAGCGTCGGAATCCGGTCCGTCCCAGCCTCCGCGTGCGCCTGCAGGGTCTCGAGCCAGGCGTAGTCGCGCGGTTGGAACACCGCGGCGTCCGCCGGCGCCGTCACCTCGTCCTTGATCCGGTAGTAACCCGCAAGCCCGTGTTCGTGCACGAGCCGGTGGACGTAGCTGCAGCCGGCGCAGCAGAAGCCGCTCGCCCGGCTGCGCTCGTCGGGCAGCGAGCCGCCGCAGTGACGGCAGACGGGGCGCGTGGCGGACGAAGCGGCGGGCGGGGCCAGGACGGCGACACTCATGTCAGAAGCAGATGAAGTTCGACGGATCGGGCCCGGGAAAGCCGAGCGTCGCGCGCAACCGCCAGCCGATCACGAGCGCCGTGGTGCCCGCGAGCGCCAGCCGGGTGCGATCGAGCCATAGCGGCGAGAGCCTGCGCCGCACCCACTGGAACTGTGACTGCGCGAGCCAGAGCAGCGGCACGGTCCCCAGGCCGAACGCCAGCATGAATTCCACGCCGCGCAGCGCCGAGCCGGAGAGCAGCGCGAGGGCGGCCAGGAAGTAGAGCGGACCGCACGGCAGCAGCGGCGTGGCCAGGCCGAGCGCCACCGCGGCCTGCACCCGGGAGCGCCCGCGCATCCAGCCCTGGATCCGCCAGGTGAGGCGCGTCAGTGCCATGAGCTTCGGCAGGTGGCGGTCGACGCGAAACGCGAGGCCGAGGAAGAAGAGCACCATCACCCAGGGCAGCCACCGCAGCGCCGAGTGCGACACCCAGGAAAGCGGCAGCGCGCCGAGCCCGCCCGCGATCCCGCCCAGCAACGCGTATCCGGCGAGGCGCGACACGTGATACGCCGTGCTCACCGTGTGCGCGTCGGCCCGGTCGCCCCGCACCGGCATCAGGCCGCAGGCGAGCGGCCCGCACATGCCCGCGCAGTGCAGGCTGGTGACCAGGCCGGCCACGAAGGCGGCGGCGGGTGAGTTGACGGCGGCGAATTCCATGGGCGTCAGGCGGCGGTTCGCGCCCGCCCGACCGCGGGGGAAGCCGTGACCGGAGTGGCCCACGCCACACCCGACCCAGCCGGATCGCACGGCAGGTACGGGGCGTCTCCGCGCCGGCGGTGGGTTCGGTGGGCGGATCGACGGCCGGGACGGGAGGAATTCATTTCGCCTTTCCCGCCGTCGCCAGCGGGACCTCGGCCACGCGGTGCTGCGAGGCGATGGTGAACCACGCCGTCCAGGCTCCCGCCTGGAGGAGGAAGGCCGCAACGACCCAGACCCAGAGACGCGACTTGCGCGCCGGGGCGGAGTTCGCGGGGACGGCGGGCGTCATTTCCGCGCCCTTTCCTTTTCCTCGTCGCGCAGCAGCCGGGCCTCGGGACCGACGAACTCGACCCCGCGCTTCAGCGCGAAGCGCCTGGCCTCGTCGCGGACGACCACGTCGAAGTGGAAGGGTCCGGTGTAGTCCGCGCGCGGCTGCTGCAGGATGAGGGGCTGCACGATCTCCTGCAGCGGTGGCACCTCGACCACGCCGTCGAATCCGGACTGCCGCAGGCTGGCCGGCTCGCCCGCCACCTCCAGCGCGAAGCGCGCGGGCTGGTTGCGCTTGTTCACGATGCGCACGAGGTACTGGTTGCGGACCGACGTGTCGTCGACGATGTACGGAGCGCCCGTCATGCGCATCACCAGGAAGTTGGCGGGCTTGACCGTCGACAGCGCCCAGGTGGCGACGCTCGCGCCGATCAGCAGGAGCACGCCGTACAGGATCGTGCGCGGCCGGAGCCAGCGGGTGCGGCCGCCGGTGAACGCCTTCTGCGAGTCGTAGCGGATGAGTCCGCGCGGCCGGGCCAGGCGGGTCATGACGTCGTCGCACGCGTCGATGCAGGCCGTGCAGCCGACGCACTCCATCTGCAGGCCCTGGCGGATGTCGATGCCGGTCGGGCAGACGGCGACGCAGCGGTTGCAGGCCACGCAGTCGCCGACCTTCGCCGCCTCCTCGCCGGACGCCCGCAGGGGCGCCGCCCTGCCCCGGGGCTCGCCGCGTTTCGCGTCGTAGCCGATCACCATCGAATGGTCGTCGATCAGGGCGGACTGCAACCGGCCGTACGGGCAGATCACGATGCAGAGCTGCTCGCGGAACCAGGCGAAGTTGAAGTACAGGACGGCGGTCGCGATCATCATGAACGCGAACGCGCCCCAATGCTCGACCGGCGCCGCGCTGACCATCGACCAGACCTCGGGCAGCGAGACGAAGTACGCGAGGAAGAGATGGGCGATGACGGCCGAGACCAGGACGTAGAGCGTGTGCTTCAACCCGCGCCGCACGACCTTGCCCAGACTCCAGGGCGCCTGGTCGAGGGCGCGTCGCGCCACCGCGTCACCTTCGAGCAAGCGCTCGATGCGGCGATAGACGTGGTCGAGGAAGACGGTGTGCGGACATGCCCACCCGCACCAGATGCGGCCCAGGAGCGAGGTGATGAAGAAGAGCGAGAACCCGAGGCCGGTGATGACGAAGAACAACAGCCACAGGTCCTGCGCGGCGAGCGTGATGCCGAAGAGGTGAAACCGCCGGTCGGCGACGTCGAGGAAGACCGCCGGATGGCCGTTGATCTCGATCCAGGGGAGCGAGAGGTAGAACGCGATCAGCCCGAACGCCGACCAGCGCCGGGCGGTGGCAAAGCGGCCGTGGGCGTCGGCGGGATGAAGAAAAGGGCGGGATCCATCGGACCGGATGGTCGTGACGGAATCGCGGTTGGGAAGCTCGGTCTTGATCGCGGCCATGTGGGGGAGGCGTGGAGTGCGGTGACCTGCACGCCGGGGCGAGCGTGCAGACCGTCACTGAAACATCGGGTCGGGAGGCATCCGGCGGCGCCGGCGTGGTACAGCCAGGAAGGTCATTGGGCGGGCGTGGCGGGCTTCTCGATGACGATCGGCTCGCCCTCCTTGTGCTTGCTCATGATGAAGGCTGTGACCTCCGTGATCTTCTTGGCGCCGAGCACGGGTCCCCACGCCGGCATGCCCTTGGTGAGCACGCCCTTCGTCACGAGATCGTGGACCTCGGTCGGCTTGCCGCCGTGCACCCAGGCCGTGTCGCTCAGGTCGGGCCCGATGGCGGCCGGGCTCTCCGCCTTGCCGCGGAGGCTGGGCAGGTGGCAGGCGGCGCAGTTCGCGAGGTAGGTCGCCTTGCCGGCGTCGACGTACGCGGGATTGCGGCTCATCTGCCACAGGCTCGCGTCGTCGAGCTTCGCCACGGAAAGCCGGCTCGCCTCGATCCGCGCGATCTCGGCGGTGACCGCCGCCGGCCCGGTGGGGCCGATGCGCAGCCATTCGTAGTAGCTCCAATAGCCGACCCAGAAGACGATCGTCGCGTAGAGGGTGTAGAGCCACCAGTTCGGCAGGCGCTTGTCGTATTCCTGGATGCCGTCGTAGGTGTGCGGACGGAACTTGTCGTCAGGCGGAGGTACGTTCATGGCGGGCGGGCGGTGTTTCCGTGTCGAAGGGAAGGTTCTCGAAACGCTGCACCTGCGGGCGCTTCATGCGCAGCGCGCGCCAGGTGCAGGCGACGTAGATGGAGGCGGCGGTCACGAACGCGACGAACGTGAAGAGCGCGGCGTAGTTCTCGAAGATGAGGCGGCGGAACATGGGAACGAAGGACGGGTTACTGGGCGGGGATGCCGGCCTTGTTCACGGGCTCGGATTTCCCGAGCACCTGCAGGTAGGCGATCATCGCGATGATTTCCTTCTCCGGGGCGACGAACGCGCCGGCGGCCTTCAGGTCGGCGGAGACCTTGGCGGCCTGCTCGCTCACGCGGGCGAGGACCTCCTTGTCGGTCCACGCCGGATACGGCACGCCGAGCTTGCGCTGCACCGCGACCCGGACCGGCAGCGTCGACAGGTCGAGGTCGTGCCGCGACATGTGCGCGTACGAGGGCATGTTGGAACCCTGGGACAGGGCGCGCGGGTCCTCCATGTGGCGAAGGTGCCAGACATTCGGATACTTCCCGCCCACGCGGGCCAGGTCGGGGCCGTTGCGCTTCGAGCCCCACTGGTACGGGTGGTCGTAGATCGATTCGCCCAGGCGCGAGTACTCGCCGTAGCGCAGCACATCCGGCACGAGCGTGCGGATCATCTGCGAATGGCAGGTGTAGCAGCCCTCGCGGACGTAGATGTCGCGGCCCGCCAGCTCGAGCGGGGTGTACGGAACCTGCAGGCGGTCCTCGATGTTGGCGGCGCGCTGCACGATCACGGTCGGGATGATCTGGATCAGCCCGCCGACGGCGACGGCGACGAACGTCAGGATGCTGAACGGCGCGGCGGCATAGAGCAGCCGCTCGTACCAGTCGGCCCAGGCGCGCCCGCGCGACTCGAAATGCGCGATGGCGGCGACGGTGCAGACGAGCGTGCCGGCCAGGCCCGCGATGCTGACGGCGTCGTTGCCGAACATCCACACGCACGCGAAGCCGCAGGCGAGCACGGAGAACAGGACCGGCGGATTGAAGAACGTCGCGAGCAGGCCCAGCCGCGCGCCGGCGGGGGCGTGCGCGTCCGCCTCGTCGTCGTAGACCTCGATGGAGCCGTTGACGGGAGCCGCGCCGCGGACCGTCATCCAGAGATTGTAGGCCAGGAGGAGGAAGCCCACCAGGTACAGCGCGCCGCCGATCACGCGCATCAGCATCAGGGGCCGGATCGAATTCAGGGTGTCTAGGAAGTTCGGATACGCGAGGACGGTGCCGTTGTCGGTCGTGGCGTTGAGCATCAGGCCCTGCGTGATGCCGCTCACCCACATGGCGGCGACGTAGAGGAGGATGCCGACGGTCCCGAGCCAGAAGTGCAGGTTGGCGAGGCCGGTGGAGTGCAGCGGCTTGTTCCACAGCCGCGGCAGCAGCCAGTAGATCATGCCCGCGGCCATGAAGCCGTTCCAGCCCAGCGCGCCGGCGTGCACGTGGCCGATGATCCAGTCGGTGTAGTGCCCGAGCGCGTTGACCGCCTTGATCGAGAGCAGCGGCCCCTCGAAGGTCGCCATGCCGTAGAACGTGACGGCGGCGGCCATGAACTTCAGCACCGGGTCGGTGCGCAGCTTGTGCCAGGCGCCCCGGAGCGTGAGCAGGCCGTTGAGCATGCCGCCCCACGAAGGCGCCCAGAGCATGAGGGAGAAGGTCATGCCCAGCGTCTGCAGCCAGTCGGGCAGCGAGGTGTTGAGCAGGTGGTGCGGGCCGGCCCAGATGTAGAGGAAGACCAGCGACCAGAAGTGGATCACCGAAAGCCGGTAGGAGTACACGGGGCGCTCCGCGGCCTTCGGGATGAAGTAGTACATGATGCCGAGGATCGGCGTCGTGAGGAAGAACGCCACGGCGTTGTGCCCGTACCACCACTGCACGAGCCCGTCCTGCACGCCGGCGAAGATCGGGTAGCTGTGCGTGAGGCTGGTCGGCAGCGAGAGGTGGTTGACGATGTAGAGCATCGCCACCGTGACGATGGTCGCGATGTAG
>CALFZM010000160.1 GCA_937952235.1 uncultured Opitutia bacterium
GGGGGAGTAGGTGCCGGGGGGGGCGTGGGTGTGGCCGGAGTTCCCGGCGGCGTGCCGGGCGTCGCGGAGGAGCCGCCCGGGCGAGCGGGGTTCATCCGCCACACGATCTGGTTGCCCGTCTCGAGCCAGCGGGCCTGCACGCCTGTTTCGCTCGAAAGGAAACGCGGCCGCAGCTCGTCGGGAAACTCCACCGTATAGGTGCCACGGCGGCCGTCGACGGTGGCCGCGAACGCGAGCTTCCGGCCGTCGGGCGACCACACCAGCTCGCGCTCGGCGGAGTTGGGGATGGAGATGCGGCGGACGCGCTCGTGCATCCGCGCGAAATCAATCCGCACCTCGGGCGTGCGCGGGGCCCGCGCGGTCACCGGACGCGGCACCGACTTGCCCTTCTTCGTCTCCACGGCAGGGCGCGCCGGATCCTCGCCCTCGCCGGCATCCTTCTTCTCGGCGCGCGGCGTCTCCTTCTTGCGCGACTTCGTCATCTTCTCGACGGCCTTCGTCAGCGTCCGGTCCCGCCGGTCGCGACCGTCGTCCTCGGCCCGCAGCCACACGTAATAGATGTCGACCTCGCTCTCGATCCGGCGACCGGTGAACGCCAGCAGCCGGCCGTCGGGCGACCACGTGGGATTGCCCTCGTTGTCGGGGTGGCGCGAGACGTTCACCGCCTCGCCGGAACCGTCGGAAGGGAAGATCCAGATGTCGCTGTTGAAGTCGGCGTCGTTGAGCGCCGCGGCGAACCACTTGCCGTCGGGGCTCCACTCGTATTGCGGCACGCTCCAGCCCGCGCGCACCCGCCGCGCGTTGCCGCCATCGGCGTCCATCGTCCACAGGTCGCCGCGCTCCTTGACGAACGCGAGCCGCTTGCCGTCGGGGCTCCACTGCAGGTCCTGTTCGACGGCGGCGTCCTGCGTGAGGCGCTTCAGCGCGAAGCGGTCGTTGCGCCACCAATAGTCGTCCGGCCGGCTCCGCTCGGCGCGCCAGATATCGCTCTGGCCCTCCTGGTCGCTGACGAAGTAGATCGCACTGCCGTCGGGCGCGAAGACGGGACCGCGTTCCTCCTCCGGCGTGCGGGTGACCTGGCGGGGCTCGCGCAGCACGGTGTCCATGACCCACAGGTCGCCGCCGGCGATGAAGGCGATCTCGAGGCCGTCGTCGGAGAAGGCGACCTCGGTGGCGGACGACAGCGTGCGGCGCTCGACGGCGGCGGTTCGCACATCGGACTCGTCCCACAGGTCCAGTTTCACCGGCGGCTCCCGCCGGCCGACGTCGAGGCGGTGGAAATCGAAACCGTGCCGGAATACGATCGTCGAGCCGTCGCGCGACACCGCGGGCGAGACGACGGCGTCGCGGGTGAAATGCGTGAGCGGCGTGCGCCGCGCTCCCGTGAATTCGTATTCCCAGAGGTTCGCCGCGCCGCTCTTCCCGCTGACGAAGTAGAAGCCCTTTCCGTCGGGCCGCCACTTCGGCGAGCGGGCGCTGGTTTCCTCGGCCACGAGTTGGGTGAACTTGCCGCCGTCGAGCTCGTACAGCCAGATCTGGCTCGCCTGCGAGCCGCGATAGCCCTGACGGAAGCTCTGCTCGCCCTCGCGCGTGAACAGCAGCTTGCGGCCGTCGGGCGAAAGCTCGCCGGTGCGGCCGTAGTCGTCGAACACCGGCACCTCGGCGGCCGGTCCCGCGATCGGTATCCGGAAAAACCGCACGCCCGCGCGCGGATAGTGGGAGTAGTCGCGCTCCGCGTTGACGAGCAGCGCCGACCCGTCCGGATACCAGCCGTCCAAAGCGAAGCCTTCGCTGTGGGCGGTGAGCGCTTCCGGTGTGCCACCGGTGGCGGGCATCACGAACACCTGGGGCCCCGCCACCCGGTCGCTCAGGAAGGCGAGGCGCCGGCCGTCGGGGGAGAACACCGGCGAGGTGTCGCGCGCCGGATGCTGCGTGAGCGCGCGCGCCACGCCTCCCGTGCCGGGAGCCGTCCACAAGTCCCCGCGCCAGGAGAACACCAGCGTCCGGCCGTCCGGCGAGAGCGTGGGATCCTGGGGCAACTGGATCGGCGTGCGGGCGGGAGCAGTCGTGGCAGCGACGAGCGCAAGGTAGACGGACGCCAGGGCGAGGCGCCGGCCGGGGACGCAGGGAGGAAGCGGAAGCATGGGAAGTCGAGGGGCGGGACCCCGGGATTTGTGCGGGATTGCCGCTTCGCTGTCGAACCATGCCGTCGGGCCTCAAATCCCCCCTGAAACGGCCGCACCGAAGGGTGGAGCGGCTTGTCCTCAAGCCGCTGCGGACCGGTCCGTCGAACGTCAGCCGCCTGGGGACAGGCGGCTCCACCTCCAGACCAGCGTCAGCGCACCTGGAGCGTATCGCCCTCGAACGCGAGTTCGAGCGATGGCACGACCACGGCTTTGCGCGCGCCCTGCTTGCGCACGTGCCCGGCGAGCCAGGCGTCGTAACCGGTGGCCTGCGCGGCGGCGAGCACGGCGGCGGCGGTTTCCGGCGCCACGTACGCGGCGAAGCCGACGCCCATGTTGAACGTCGCGTAGGCCTCGCGCCGGTCGATCGGGCCGGCCTCCATCATGAACTGGAAGAGCGCCGGCGCCGGTCGCGGAGCGGTGATCTCGTACACGAACGGCTCCTCGAGCCGCATCAACTTCCGCCAGCCGTGGCCGGTCACGTGGGCGACATAATTGAGCTTCAAGCCGCGCCGCTGGCATTCGCGCACGAACGCGACGTAGATCACCGACGGGGCGAGCAGCGCCTCGCCGAACGTGCGCGGATCGCCGTGGCCGATCGGGGTCTGGTACGACTGCGGCAACTGGGCGGCCAGCCGCCGGCACAGGGACAGGCCGTTGGTCTGCACGCCGGAACTGGCGAGGAAAAGGATCGCGTCGCCCTCGCGGACTTCACCGGTGATGCGGAGGTGCTTCGGCGCGATCTTCCCGATCGATGAACCCGCGAGCACGATCGCCTCGGGCTCGACGACGCCACCGAGCGTCGGCGTCTCTCCACCCCCCCACACCGCGCCCGCCGCGGTGCAACCGGCGGCGAAGCCGTCGACCAGCGCCTGCGTGCGCACGGAGTCGGCGAACCAGCCCGAGTCGCCCACGGCGGCGTGCATCGCCACCGAGATCGGCAGCGCGCCGCAGGTGACGAGGTCGTTGACCATCGTGGCCACCGTATCGATGGCGATCTCGCGGTAGAAGCACCTGCCCGTCGCCGCGTACACCGCGTCGGCGACGAGATTCTTTGTTCCCAATCCCTCCTCGACGTGCGCGAGATAGTGGTCCGCCGCCTCGATGAGGTAGGCGCTCTCGCCGCGCGTCGTCGCCGGTTCGGCGTAGCCATGCGCGGCGAGCGCCCCGGCGGTCCCTTTCGCGGCCTTCTGGCAGGCGCGCTTGAAGGCATCGAGCTGGTCGTAGCGGACGCCGGAGGACTCGTAGGACAGGCTCATGAAGGAATCGCGCGGCGCCGCCCTCAGCCGTAGGCGCGGCCGTCGTGCTTCTCGTGGAAATTCACGTACGCCTGGTTCACGACGCGGAAACCGCCGGGCGTCGGATAGTGGCCGGTGAAGTACCAGTCGCCGGGATGGTGCGGCACGGCGGCGTGCAGGTTTTCCACGGTCTGGAAAATGATCTCCACCTCGCCGGGCCATTCCAGGTTCTTCGGGCGGACGAGCTCGACGATCTTCCGCGAGATCTCCTCGGGCGTGAACGGTTCGTAGATCTGGCGCACGTGATTGTGCGCCCCGCCGCGCCGCACTTCCTCGCGGCACAGCTCGTAGACCTCGTGCAGCAACGGCTGCTGGCCCCGCTCGACCAGCAGCGCCACCGCGGCCTCGAAGGCGATGAACTTGCCGAGCTCGGACATGTCGATGCCGTAGCAATCCGGGTAGCGGATCTGCGGCGCGGTGGACACGATCACGATCTTCTTCGGATTCAGCCGTGCCAGGATGCGCAGGATCGAGCGGCGAAGCGTGGTGCCGCGGACGATCGAATCGTCGACCACCACGAGGTTGTCCTCCCCCGCGCGCACCGAGCCGTAGGTGATGTCGTAGACGTGGCTCGCGAGCTGGTTGCGCATCGCCTCCTGCCCGATGAAGGTGCGGATCTTGATGTCCTTGCTCACGACCTTCTCCGCCCGCGGCCAGTTGCGCAGGATGAGGTCGTCCACGAGCTGCTCGGTGAGCGTGCCGTTGCGGCTGGCGTCGAGGATGGCGGACTTCACCTCGTCGCGGCGCAGCGTGCGCAGCGCGGACATGAGGCCGTAGAAGGCGGTTTCCGACGTATTGGGGATGAAGCTGAAGACGGTGTTGCCCCAGTCGCGGCCGATGGACTTCAGCACCTGCGGCGCGAGCTGGCCGCCCAGTGCCTGGCGCTCGCGGTAGATGTCGAGGTCGTTGCCGCGGGAGAAATAGATCCGCTCGAACGAGCACGAGGCGCGCGGGAGCGGGGGCGTGAACGGGGCGGACGAGACCGTGCCGCGTTTCTTGATCACGACGACGTGACCCGGCTCCACCTCGCGCACGTCCTCGGCCGCCAGGTCGAACACCGTCATGAGCGGCGCGCGCTCGGAGGCGAAGGCGACGACCTCGTCGTTCTGGAAATAGAAGCACGGCCGGATGCCGGAGGGATCGCGCGCGACGAAGGCGTCGCCGTTGCCGATCAGCCCGCACAGCGTGTATCCGCCGTCCCACTTCTGCGACGCACGGGTCATGACGCGCGTGACATCGAGGTCCTCGCTGATCCGGCGGGACAACTCCTCGCCGGCGAGGTCGCGCTTGCGCAGGAAGCGGTAGATGTCCTCGTGCTCCTCATCGAGGAAGAATCCGATCTTCTCGAGGATCGCCTGCGTGTCGGTGGCGAAGATCGGATGCTGGCCCATCGCGATCAGCGACCGGTTCAGCTCGTCGGTGTTGGTGAGGTTGAAGTTGCCGCAGAGCGCCAGGTTGCGCGTCGGCCACGGGCTGCGCCGGAAGAACGGATGACAGGACGAAAGGCTGTAACCGCCGCTCGTGCCGTAGCGGAGGTGCCCCATCAGCAGCTCGCCGCCGAAGTCGAACTGCTGCTTCACCGTGTCGGTGAACTCCGGATGGATGACGCCGCTGGCCACGTGCCCGTTGTACTGGGAGAGCAGCGCGCGGAAGATCCGGTCGAGGGGATTGGTCTTGATGTTCCGCTCGCGGAACATGAACGGCACGCCGGCCGGCATGTCCAGTTTCACGCAGGCCACGCCCGCGCCGTCCTGGCCGCGGTTGTGCTGCTTCTCCATCAGGAGAAAGAGCTTGGTGAATCCCCACAGCGGCGAGCCGTACTTCTCCTGGTAATGGGAGAGCGGCTTCAGCAGCCGCACCAGTGCCACGCCGCACTCGTGAGTGATGCGGTCGCTCATGCGTTCCCTCGCGCTACGTTCTGGATCGTCACAGCCGGAAAGAAAGCGTGGATTCCGAAGACGCCAATCGAATCGTCAACGGCTTTCTCGGCCGGATGAAGTCCCGGGCGCGGGGAAACGGCGGAGTCTTTCCGCCGCCGGAGGAAAAGGCGCATCGCTTCGACCTTTCGCCGCTGCCGGTCGCTCGGCGGCGGGCGGATTACGGCGCCGCGACCAGCTGGATGGCGTCGATCTGCTTCCAGC
Organism: uncultured Opitutia bacterium; assembly: GCA_937952235.1. Lineage (GTDB taxonomy): Bacteria > Verrucomicrobiota > Verrucomicrobiia > Opitutales > Opitutaceae > ER46. The sequence goes on from CALFZM010000160.1 coordinate 5,623, forward strand.
CCGGGCGCACGGCGAGGTTCAAGGTCAGGCGGATGCGTGCCACCGGTTCGTCCGTCGGCGGCACGCGCACGGCGAACCACGCGATCTCCGCCGCGGCACTCTGCACCCTTGGATCGTTGCCTTCCCACCACACCTGACGGACGCCCCGGACGGATTCCGCCTCCACCTTCACGATCGCTCCGGGATTGAGATTCTGGCGGACGCGAACGCCGGTGGCGCGCGTCGGTCGCGCAAACGTGACCTCCAGCCAGTCTGTCCCCACGCTCTGCTGGCCCGGGCACCACGCGTGGATACTGTCTCCACCCACCGGGACGTCGGGTGCGCCGGTCGCCTGGCCCGGACCGTAGTTCGGATTGCTGTAGGAGGACTTGGCCCGCCCGGATGCCGCCCACTGGCCGGCGGGGTCGCCCCGCACGATCGCGTCGCTGAGCTCGCCCGCCGGCACGAGCTTGCCGTCGAGAGGCGCCGCCGTCAGCTCCGTCTCCCGCGGGCCGGTGGCAGGCGTCGCCGCCACGGCCGGGGCGGCCACGGAGGGCGAGGTCGTGGCGGACGAAGGCGGTCGGCTGGCGGCCGCCGCACCGGTGGAAGCGCTGGAGCTGCGCGTCGCTTTGGCCACCGCCGCGTCCGCCGGGGGCAGGAGGAACGGCGGGACGCGGGCCCACGCCGGCGACTGACCCGTCGGCGGCGGCCCGAGCAGGGCCGCTTGCAGCCGCTGCTGGGCCGCCAGCAGGTCGGCCGGCGGCAGCGCCCGCGGCGGCACGTTGCGCGCCGCCCGGTTTACCAGGAAGAGTGCCGCCGTGGGATTGCCCGCCTGCTCCGAAAGGGCGGCGCGGAGCAGCAGGAGCGGCTGGTCCTGCGGGGGGAGCCTGAGCTGTGCGTCGGGGATGCCCGCCGCGTCCTCGAGCCGTCCCGCCGACGCCGCCTCGAACGCCCGCGCGCCCACGCGCTGGGAGACGCGCGCCGGCACCGCGGAGGGAGCGACCACCGTCAGGGACAACGGCGCGGACTCCACGCGTCCTATCCACCCGGAGGCACCGTCGACAGCCAGGTGCGCGCGCACGAAGTAGCGTCCGGGCGCCAGCGACTGCATCGCGGCGGACGGCACGAGCCACACTCCGCCCGCCGCGGCCGTCGCCGTGAGCGTGAGGCGGGCCGATTCGGGCCGGCCGACGACGGCGCCCTGCGCCAGGGCCGGCCCCGCGGACTCGCGACTGACCTCGATCCGGATCGCATCCGTCCACGCCCGTCCCTCCGGCGCGAGCTCGATCGCGGCCGTCGTGCGCGGCGGCACCGCCAGCCTCACGGCCACCGCCAGCGGCTCGCCTGGTTCCACCGTCCCGTCGCGCACGCCCCGCAAGGACAGCGAGAGGCTCGGCGCCGGCGCCTCGGCGGCGAGCCCCGTGGCCGCGAGCAGCGCCAGCGGCAGCCAGCGTAGAGTCCGACCGCAGGGCGCGGCGTTCATTTCATCCCGGCCCGAAACGCCGGTTTGCGTGGAGGCACGAGGTCGTTGGGACAGATCTGGGCCGCACAATTGCCGCCGCCGTCGGCCGCCGGGCCATGGCGCGACTGCGGGACCCACGCAGGGGCGTTGACCCCGGTACCCGCGGTCGAGCGGCACAGTTCGAACCCGATGCGCTCGGCGCCGGGTGCGATGAAGTAGAAGGCGTCCCGCCGTCCGGCGAAGGGATAGAACCGCGCGAAGTGATAGCGCATGATGCAGTCCTGGCTGCCCGAATGTTCGCCGCGCTCCGCGCCGACCTGGCCGGTGAGCGTGAACGCGTCGCGCAGGAACGCGCACCCGATGCGGGTGAACTGCTCCTCCGTGAGCTGGAGTCCGCCGGGGCTGGCCGCAGGCCGCATGTACAGCCAGCGCATCTCGTCCTTCCAGCGCGTGAGCGCGGCCATGAAGGCGGGATAGAACACGGCCGCCAGGTCATGACCCTTTTCGTTGCGCAGCTCCGTTGCCTTGCCCATCGCGCCGTCGAGAGCGAAATAAGGTCGGCCCAGGGAATTGTCCGCGTCCTCCGGCGCGACGAGCGTGAACGACGCGGATCCGTCGCCGGCGCCATGCTCCTCGACGCCCACCGTGTGCATGAGCTCGTGGGCGATCGCACGATCGAACGTGCTCGCGGCATCGCTCGCGGCGAGGTTGCCCGGGGTGGAGAACAGACTCTCCGCGTGGCCGCGCGGCAGGATGCCGATGATCCGCGCCGATCCCGGCCGCAGCGCCTGGTCCCTGGGGTAACCGTCGACCGAATACGTCATGGCGCCGAACACCGCGGCCGGCCTGCCGGCAAGGGCCTCGGCCGAGGGTGCCGCGGCGATCACCACGCCGTGCTGGTCGACGAGGTGCGAGTCCTCGTTGTTCGCATTCATCACCCGCACGTCCGGCTGGAACTCCGTGGGCCGGAGCCGCGAATGGACGCGCAGCCCCGAGAGCGCGGCGAACAGCTCGATCCCGGGCTCGGCGTCGCCACCGATCTGGTTGTACACGAAGAAATCCTTCGCCCTGGGGTCCCCCTCGACTCGCGCGCCGTCGACGTAGAACCCGCGGTATTCCTCGTAGAGCGAGAACCCGTCGCCCTTGTTGCCGTCGCCCACCGGGTCGTTCTCGTCGTCGAGCGTGTCGGGACCGGATACCCGCGCCTCCTTCCATGCGTCGGCGATGTGGGAATCCTTCGCACGGCGCGGCAGGCGGGCGCCCGTCTCCCTTCGACCGGGCAGGCGTCCCCTCACTTCGCGGCCATCGGCGAGATGGGCGGTGACCTGGAGTTCCGCCCACCCGCCCCAGTCGCGCGGAAGCACCTTGACGGAATCGGTGAAACCCGACCGGACGGCGCGGGTCAGTCGCTGCCCGCCCTGATCGACGACGGACATCGGTCCGGTGGCATCGAGCTCGAGGTCGTAATCGAGGTCCTGGGGCTGCACCGGGAAGTTCATCGCGATGCCCGCCACCGTCGACGTGCCGATCAGCTCCCACACGAATTTCTCCACCGCTGTCTTCGGGGTGCCGCCGGCGGCGGTGGCCAGCCGCGCCTTCATTGCCAGCGGCGTGCCGAGGCCGCCGTCCGCCTGGGCGTCGGGCCGCCACTTCCGGTACTCGGCGGTCTCCTCGATCTCCAGCTTCAGCTCCTCCATCGACGTGGGCTCCAGGTAAACGCCATACGTCCAGAGCACGGCAGGGGTGAGCCCCACCGAGCCGATCAGGGGAAACGAGCCGGATTTCTGCTCTCGCGCGCTCAGCACGAGTCCACGGGACGGATAGGCATGCGTCTTCGTGCCGCCCATGCCCGTCGCCTCCCCGGCCGACTGGTCGCGGACCGTGTACCCCGTGCTGGAAAAATAGTGGCGCAGGTGCACGGGCGCCGGCACCCGGCCCGAGGCGAGACGGACCGACCAGCCCCGATCGCGATGGAACTGCAGCTCGACGCGGTCGCCCGCCTGGAACTTCATCTCCCCGTTGGCCGAGTACTTCCACTCGCTCTCCTGATAACCCTTCGGCGTGCCCGTATCCTGCGGCAGCCAGTTGTAGAAGCGGTACGCGCCGGTGAAATTCGAGCCTGTCACCCGACCGCGCCAGACGGAGGGGTCGCTCTCGTATTCGTCGAGGACGAACTCGAGCTGATAAATCGCTTCGAAATCGAAATTCCAGCGTCCGCCCTTCCGGAGCACCTGCTGCTTCGGCGCCTCGAGCACCGCCTCGGCCGCGGGGTCGACCGAAGCCGACGCATGCAGGGTGCCGCGCCAACCCTTGACGCTATGGAACCGCACCGGACCGTCATCGCTGGCCGCCCCTCCGGCCGCGACACACAAGAACGCCGCCGCCAGCACGGCTCTTCGCACGGTCGTGCAGCCTTCGGCAGGGCGGTGAGGGAAGTCGGATTCCGGGTGGAAGCGGCGCAAGCGCATCGAAGGGCGTCGTGCCCAGCGAGTCATCCGGCCGGGCAGCACGCAACGACGAATCGAACCGTCGCGCCGGGTTCACCGCCCCTTGACCGCCGCGCCGATGTCCGCGAGGGTTCGCGTTCCCTCGACCATGTTGATCCTCCGCGGTTCACCGGCCCTTTCCTCGTTCCGCCTGCAGAAACTGTTGCAGGACCTCAATGCGGCGGGAGTGCCCGCGCAGGCCGTGGGCGCCGAGTACGTCCATCTCGCGGAGATCGAGGGCGAGCTTTCATCGGGGCAGCGCCACGTGCTGGAACAGTTGCTCACCTATGGGCCGAGCCGCGCCGGCGCCCACGTCGAGGGCGTGGTCCGCGTCGTCGCGCCCCGGCCGGGCACGCTTTCGCCGTGGTCGTCGAAGGCGACGGACATCGCGCACATCTGCGGCCTGGCGGCGGTGCGGCGGATCGAGCGCGTGATCGCCTACACGGTCGCGATCCGCGGCGAGGCTGCGCTGCTCTCCGCCTACCGGCCGCGGCTCGACGCCCGTCTGCACGACCGGATGACCCAGGCGGTCTTCGACGACCTCGAGGCCTGCGCCGTGCTCTTCCGGCATGAACAACCGCGGCCGCTGGCGAGCGTGCCGGTGCTCGCGCAGGGTCGCACCGCCCTGGAGCAGGCCAACCGCACGCTCGGCCTCGCGCTGGCGGAGGACGAGATCGACTACCTGCTCCAGGCTTTCACGACGCTGGGGCGCGACCCCAACGACATCGAGCTGATGATGTTCGCGCAGGCCAACTCGGAGCACTGCCGGCACAAGATCTTCAACGCCACCTGGGAAATCGACGGCGTCGCGCGCGACCGCTCGCTGTTCCAGATGATCAAGCACACGTATCAGCAGCACAGCGACGGCATCCTGTCCGCGTACAAGGACAACGCCGCCGTCATCGCCGGCAGCCGCGGCGGGCGCTTCCACGTCGATCCCGTGACGGGCGTGTACACGGCGCGGGAAGAGGACATCCACCTGCTCTGCAAGGTCGAGACGCACAACCACCCCACGGCGATCTCCCCCTTTCCCGGCGCGGCGACCGGCTCCGGCGGCGAGATCCGCGACGAGGGCGCGACGGGCCGCGGCGCGAAGCCCAAGGCCGGCCTCGTGGGCTTCAGCGTTTCCAACCTGAAACTGCCCGGCGCCGTGCAGCCGTGGGAGAAGGACTTCGGCAAACCCGGCCGGATCGTGTCCGCGCTCGACATCATGATCGAGGGCCCGCTCGGCGGGGCGGCGTTCAACAACGAGTTCGGCCGCCCCGCCATCAACGGCTATTTCCGCACCTTCGAGGCCGCGGTGACGGCGGCGGCGGACAGCGGTGCCGCGGGAGCGGCGCCCGCGGAGGCCGCGACCGAGCTCCGGGGCTACCACAAGCCGATCATGCTCGCCGGCGGCCTCGGCAACATCCGCCCGGACCACGTGCAGAAGGGCGTGATCCATCCCGGCGACCAGTTGATCGTCCTCGGCGGACCGGCGATGAACATCGG
>CALFZM010000161.1 GCA_937952235.1 uncultured Opitutia bacterium
AGTACCTGATCGACCGCATGTGCACCGGGACGCCGCCGATCACCGACCTCGCCGGTAGTTGCGTGACCGAAGGCGACGACGAACCCGGCGGCTCGAAGACCGGCGGACTCGGCGAAAAAGCCTTCACCGGGGCGCTGTCGCTGCGCTACCGCGTCACCATCCGCGTGAGCGGCCCCAACAACGCACAATCCTTCGTGCAGGTCATGCTCGGCGGCTGAGGCCGTGCAAGCGTCACTGGAGATCGCGTCGTGAACAACCTACGTCCAGCTTCCCGTTGGGGCACGCGCCTCATCCGTACCACCCTCCTCTCTGCCGCCCTGTGCATGGCCGGCGCCGCGTCCGCCGCCGCCACCGACATCTCGCAGGTGCCGCTGGCGGTCAAATACACGGTGGCGCCGAACATCATGATGACCCTGGACGATTCGGGGTCGATGTACTGGGAAGTGATCCCGGATCAGCCCGACGCCTTCGACTATGTCGCCTACCTTTTTCCGCGCGCAAGCAACATCTACGGAGCCGGTACGGACTACAAGAGCGCCACGGTCGGAACGCGGCTCGATGACCGCAACGCACGCTTCTTCCGTTCGGCCGCGGGCAACCCGCTTTACTACGACCCGACGCGGCGTTACGAGCCCTGGCGCGACGCGGACGGCAAGCTCTGGCCAGCCGCCGACCCCAAGAGTGCATCGATGAACCCGGGGAACGCGAACGCGCCCAAGGTCAGCCTCCAGGCAAATATGGCAGGCACCTTCCCTTACAGCATCAACGCGGACGAGACGCTGGCCACTTCCGTACCACAGAGCGTCTACTTCTGGCCTGCGGTCTATTTTGTTTACACGGGAGCCGAGCCCCTCACCCGGACGGGCACGATGAACAAGGAAGAGAACTTCACTCGCCACGTGATCGGCGGGCCCGAAGGCAGCGCCTCCTTCCCCGGCAACAAGACGCCCGGGTATGCGGAGCGAACCGACTGCGGCGCCGACGCCTGCACCGAAGCACAGGAGTTGCAGAACTTCGCCAACTGGTTCTCCTACCATCGCTCGCGCCTGCTCGCCGCGCGCGCCGCCATCGGGCGGGCATTCTCGCAGCAGAAATCCAGCCTGCGCATCGGCTATGCCACCCTCAACGCGTCCTCCACCACCACCAACACCGTGCTCAACTCACGCGTGCTCCGCGGCGTGCTGCCCTTTGAAGGCGACGCGCGCAAGAAGTTCTTCAGCCTGCTCTACTCCCATCCGGTCGAGCCGAAGGGGACGCCCTTGCGCCTTGCGCTGGACGACATCGGGCAGTATTTCAAGCGCAGCGACTCGAACAGTCCCTGGCGTCAGAATCTGGCGCTCTCCTCCAGCACCGAACTTTCCTGCATCAAGAGCTACAACATCGTGATGACCGACGGCTACTGGGACAGTGCGCAGTCCGCCGCGGCGCGCTCGGACATCAACAACTCCAACATCGACGGCATCTCCGGCCCCACCCACTCCCGCCCCACCGGTGCCGCCGGCGACCCTTACACCTATGAGCCGGCCCATCCCTACGCCGACCAGACGACGGGCACCCTGGCCGACGTGGCGATGTATTACTGGAAGAACGACCTGCGCACGGACCTGGCCAACGAGGTGCCGACCGACACGAGGGATCCGGCCTTCTGGCAGCACCTATCCACCCACACGATCGGCTTCGGCGTCAAGGGCAATCTCTCCGAGGAAACGATCGACTCCGCCTTCACCAACCAACCGGACGAGTTCACCTGGCCAGACCAGTTGAACATACTCAGCAACCCCTCCAAGCTCGACGACCTCGCCCACGCGGCCGTCAACGGGCGCGGCTCGTTTTTCAACACCTCCGATCCCGACGTGTTCGCAGGCGAACTGGCGACCATGCTCAAGGAGATCGAGTCGCGCCTGAGCGCATCGGCCGCCTCGGCGGTGTCCAACCCGAACGTTACGGTCAACGACAACGTCACCTACGAGACAAGCTATCTGCCCGGCACATGGACGGGCGACGTCAAGGCCTACGAGATCGACGTGGACACCGGCGTACGCCGCACGGACCGACCCGTCTGGAAGCTGAGCTGCCCGAGCTCGAGCGAGCCCCAGAAGACGTGCGAGAGCAGTGCTTCCGGGCTGCTCGACGAGCGCGGCCCGGACTCGCGTGTGATCGCGACCTACAATGGCAACGATGGCGTCGCCTTTTCCACGGGCACCGCGGGGCTGAAGGACCTGCTCGAGATCGTCCACAGCGAGCCGGTCCTCGCGCGCGAGCCCGATCACGCATACACCGACGACGGTTACAGTGCCTTCGTCGCAGCGAAGAATAACCGTCAGCGCATGCTCTACGTCGGCGCCAACGACGGCATGCTGCACGCCTTCAACGCCGACAACGGCGAGGAGGAATGGGCCTACGTGCCGCGAGGAGCCCTGTCGAAGCTCGGTGCGCTGGCCTCGCCGACCTGGAGCTATGAGGCCACCGTCGATGGCTACCTGACCGTGGCGGATGTGGATTTCGGCAACACCTTCAGGAACTCGGGCAGCGCGGACTGGCGCACCATCCTCGTCGGCGGCCTCGGCCGCGGCGGCAAGAGCTTTTTCGCGCTCGACGTCACCGATCCGATCCCGGCCGGAGAAAACGCCCAAGCCAAACAGACAAGCCTCCCGGACAAGGTGCTTTGGGAATTCCCCAATGACAGCACCGGCGCGAGCGACAAGGCCAACATGGGCC
>CALFZM010000162.1 GCA_937952235.1 uncultured Opitutia bacterium
CTCCGGTCCCCATGAAGCTTCTGCGTTCCTGCCTTCATCTCCTCCCGTGCCTGTCGTCTGGAGGTTCCCTGCTGCTCGCCCCGCCGATCCTGATGGTGGTGTTTCTGTTCGTCGCGTGCGCGAGGCCAGGCGAGAAGCCGGGCGCGAAGGCGGAGGAGAAGAAGGCGAAGACCATCGCCGAGGTGACAAAGGCCGCGGACAAACTCGACGGCCTCGTCCCGCTCTTCCGCGATCGCAAGACCGGCAAGGTGCACCTGCAACTCAGCCGCGAGCATCTCGGACGGGAGTTCATCCTTTTCAGTTACATCGAGAACGGCGTGCCGGGCGTCGGACACTTCCGCGGACAGTATCGCGGTGCCCGCGTCGTCGTCTTCGAGCGCGACTACGAGAAGATCAACCTCATCGCGCGCAATACCGCGTTCTATTTCGATCCCGCCTCGCCCCTGCGCCGGGCGAGCCGCGCCAACCTCACGGAAGCGACCCTGGCCGTGCAGAAGATCGTGGCGGAGGACGAGGCGAAGGGCGTCTGCCTGATCGAGGCCGACGGGATTTTCCTCTCCGACCACCTGGAGCAGCTCAAGCCGCGCGAGCCGGAAAAGAAGGACGCGCAGCGTTTTTCCCTGGGCAAACTTTCCGCGGAGAAGACGCGGTTCGCCGCGTTGAGGAACTACCCCGCGAACAGCGATTTCGTCGTCGACTACGTGTTCGAGGAGAAGGCGCCCGCCGGGCGCACGGGCGACGACGTCACCGACCCGCGTTATGTGTCCGTCCAGTTTCAATACAGCCTGATCGCCATGCCGGTGAACGACTACCAGCCGCGGCACGCCGACGAGCGCGTGGGGTACTTCACGTCCGATCTCACCGACCTCACCTCGACGTCGGCCACGCCCTACCGGGACCTGATCCACCGGTGGCACCTGCGCAAGAAGGATCCCAGGGCGGCCGTCAGCGACCCGGTCGAGCCGATCGTCTGGTGGATCGAGAACACCACGCCGGCGGAACTGCGGCCGGTCATCCGCGCCGCGGCGTTGCAATGGAACCGGGCTTTCCTCGCGGCCGGCTTCTCGAACGCGCTCGAGGTGCGCGAGCAGCCGGACGACGCGACCTGGGATGCGGGCGACATCCGGTACAACGTGCTGCGGTGGACCAGCTCGCCGAACCCGCCGTTCGGCGGCTACGGTCCGAGTTTCGTCAACCCGCGCACGGGCCAGATCCTCGGGGCGGACATCATGCTCGAGTGGAGCTTTCTCACCAACCGCGTGAAGTTCGAGCGACTGTTCGGGGAGACTGCCGCAGCCGAGGACGCGGACGCGAAGGCCTGCTGCCGGCTGTCGCACGAACTGCACGCGACCGTGCTGGCGGGACAGGCGGCGCTGAAGTTCGATGGCGCGCCGGACGTGGAGCGGAGCCGGCTGCAGCGGGAGGGGCTGTACTACCTCGTGATCCACGAGATCGGGCACACCCTCGGTCTGAATCACAACATGAAGTCGAGCCAGCTCCACGATCCTCGCACGGTGCACGACGCGGCCGTCACGGCGGCCGTCGGCCTCACCGGCTCGATCATGGATTATCCCGCGGTCAACCTGGCGCCGCCGGGCGTGGCGCAGGGGCAGTTTTATTCCACCGGTCCCGGCCCGTACGACGTGTGGGCGATCGAGTTCGGCTACAGCGATCGGATGGATGACCCCGCGCAGCGTCAGGCATTGCTGGCGCGGAGTGTCGAGCCGGCGCTCCAGTTCGGCAACGATGCCGACGACATGCGGACGCCCGGTCGCGGCATCGATCCGCGCGTGATGATCGGCGACCTTACGAGCGACGCCATCGGGTACGCCGGCCAGCGCGTGGACCGCGTGCGCGCCGCTTTGGGCCGTGCGGCCGGGCGCTACGACGTGGCGGGCGGCTCGCTGCACGAGCTGCGCGACGCGCTGCTGATGCTGGTCCGCGAGCACGGCGTCGCCGCCCGCGTGATTTCGCGCTATGTGGGCG
>CALFZM010000163.1 GCA_937952235.1 uncultured Opitutia bacterium
GGGGCGGGCGCCCCTGCCGCACCGCTCGGCGCGCGGGGCGCACTCTGGTTCGCCGTGGCGCTGGCCTACGGCGCGTTCTGGTTCGGCGTGAGCCTCTTCGTCATCACCCGCCGCGGCAGCTCGGCCACTCACGCGCTCACGCTCGCCGCGGTATGGCTCGCACTCGTCGTGCTCGTGCCGGCGGGAATCAACCTTGCCGTGAAAACGCTGCATCCCGTCCCGTCGCGGATGGAGCTGATTCTGGCGATGCGGGCGGCGACCGACGAGATCTCCGCGCAGACCAGCAAGCTTCTTGCGTCCTATTACGAGGATCACCCGGAGTTCGCGCCGAAGGCAGGGGCCGCCACCGAGTATGCGGAGATTCGCTTCATCACCAACGAACGCCTCGACCAGGCGCTCGCCCCCGTGCTGGCCCGCTACGAGGCGCAGATCGCGCGCCAACAGGACCTGGTGGAGAAGCTGCAGTTCCTCTCGCCGGCGCTCGTCGCCCAAGCCGCCCTCGCGGAGGCCGCCGGCACCGGACTGGCGCGGCACCGTGAGTTTCTCCGGCAAGCCGCGCAGCACCACGTCGAGCTGCGTGCCTTCTTCAACCCGCGCATCCTGAAGAAGGAGAAGTTCACCGCGTGGGACGAGATCCCGCGCTTTCAGTTCGTCGACGAGCCGGCCGCCGCCGTCGCGCAACGCACCCTCCCGGCGATCCTCGTCCTCACGGCGCTTGCAGCGTGCCTGGCCGTCTGGGCGTTCCGCTCGCTGGCGCGCACCGCGCCTTGATTGCCCACGCCGTCGCCACGCCCGTTCCCCTTTCCGTCATGAACCTCACCCGCATCCCGCTTGTTCTGTCGCTCTGCTGGGCGGCATCGCTCACCGCGCAAACCACCGCACCCGCAACGGCACCTGGGCCCGAGGGCACCTATGTGACGCTCGGCAAAGTCGAGGTCGCAGCGTCGCCCTTCGGCGCGCGCACCACGGAGCTGCTCACGTCCGTCACCGTGATCGGAGCCGACCAGCTTGAGAACGAGAGCGTCGATTATCCGCTCGAACTTCTGAACAAGATCCCGGGTCTCTACCTGACCGACTTCAACCAGGGCATCATCACCGCCGATGTGTCGATGCGCGGTTTCAACGGCGAGGGCAGCTCGCCGCACCTGCGCCTGTTGGTGGACGGCGTGCCGCATAACTTGAACGACGGCTACAACGATCTCGGCGCCATTTTCCCGCTCGAGATCGAGCGCATCGAAGCCGTCAAAGGCACGGCCGATCCGCGCTTCGGCCTCAACGCTGTCGCCGGCAGCGTGAACCTCCACACGCACCAGGTCTTTCCCGGTCAGAAGCTGAAGTTCATGGCGGGTGACTTCGGCACGTTCGAGGCGCAGGGGCTCGCCGGCTTCAAGCACGGCGGCTTCTCCCAAACTTATTTCGCCGGCTACCGTGAGTCCGATGGCTATCGCGACCACTCCGCAATCACGAAGCACAGCTTCGCGGGCAAGTGGTTCTACTCCGCACCCGATGCCCGCTGGCGGCTCGGCCTCAGCGCGCGCATCCATGAGTTTGAAGCCGAAGCGCCCGGCTATCTCTCGCGCGCCGACGCTGCGATCACGCCGCACGCCTCGCCCGCTTTCTCGAACACCGACGGCGGCACGATGGAGAACGAGCAGTTCTCGCTGCACGGCGACGCCCAGGTCGCACCCGACGTCACGGCATCGGCAAAACTTTACCGTCACGAAAGCCTGCGCCATCGCTTCGTCCGCTTCACCGCGGCGGTTTCCCAGCAGGAACGCGTCGCAGACGAGGTCCACGACGGCGCCACGCTGACCGCGCGCTGGAAACCCGCCGGGAGTGCGTGGCCGATCATCGTCGACGGCGGCTTCGAGCATCACCGGCAGGATGCGCTCAACCAGCGTTTCGCCACCGTTACACGCACGCGCACCGCGACCACGCGCGACCATCACTACGACTTGGAGAACACCGGCGGCTTCGTCAGCGCCGATGTGCGTCCCGCCTCGTGGCTTCGCGTCGTCGGCGCGTTGCGCGGCGATCGCTTCGACGGCGAGTTCCTCAACCGCGGGAATGGCTCGCGCACGCCGATCCTCGACTTCGGCACGGTCTGGCAGCCCAAGCTCAGCGTCGCGGTGCAGCCGCATCGCACGACGCAACTCTACGCGAGCTACGGCCGCGCGTTTCAGATTGGCGCCGGCTCCGCGGCCTACGGAAGGACGCCGCTCGATGCGTCGAAGAACGACGGATACGAGCTCGGGTTGCGCACCACGCCGCACCGCGACCTGACGTTGCGCGTGGCCCTCTGGCGGCAGACCGCGACCGACGAGGTGCGGCTCAAGCCCGACAACTCCGGCGACTCCGAGAATGTCGGCGAAACGAAGCGCGACGGCATGGACTTCGAGGCAACCTGGCGTGCGCATGACCGCCTCACGCTCTGGGGCGCTTACACGGTGCAGGAGGGCAGATTCGTGGACCCCGGCCGGCGGCCCGCCGATGTAGCCCTGCGCGGAACCGAGATCGACCACATCCCCGACTTCACCCTGAAGGCCGGAGTCGATGCGACGCTGACCAAGGCGTTGTCGCTCTCGGTTTCCGTCATTGGCCAGGGCGACTACCACCTCGTGCCTGCGAACAACACGGAGCAGTTCGGCGACTACACGCTCGTCAACACGGACCTCCGCTATCGCTGGAAGAAGGCGACCTTCGGCCTGCACGTGAAGAACGCGTTTGACCAGGGCTACGGCTACGTTTGGCACGACGGCACGATGAGCCTGCATTCGCCCGGTGATGCGCGGGCTTTCCTCGGCTCCGTGAGCTTCGAGTTCTGACCTTTCGCTCCGGAGCGCACGCATGAGTCAGACGTTTACGATCGCGCGAGCCGAATGGCGGCTGCATCGGCGGCGGCGCAGCTATTGGCTGCTGATCGCTCTCTTCGCGGCGATCCTCGTCACGGCCGCCGGTCTCAACCGCACCCGGCAGCTCGCGGAGCGGGAAAGGCAGCAGAGCTTCCAGCAGCTCGTGCGCGCCCAGTGGGAGGGTCAGCCGGAGCGTCATCCGCACCGTGTCGCGCACTACGGCACGTTCGCGTTCAAGCCCCCCGGTCCGCTCGCCGCCTTCGATCCGGGCGTGGAGAGCTACGCCGGCCGCTCCGTTTACCTCGAGGCGCACCGGCAGAACGCCACCAACTTCACGCCCGCCGGCGAGCTCTCGTCGGCTTTCCGGCTGGGCGAGTTGTCGCTGGCGTTTGTGCTGCAACTGATCCTGCCGCTGGTGGCGATCGTCCTCGGCCATCGCGCGATGGTCGACGAAGCCGCGAGCGGGCGCCTGCGCCTGCTGCTCGGCCAGGGCGTGGTCGCTCGGGCACTCGTGCTCGGCAAGCTTTCCGGGCTTGGCCTCGCGTTGGCGCCCTTCATCGCGCTCGGCCTGCTCGTGAGCGGCGCGACGCTGCTCACCGATCCCGCCTTCACGGGTGACGCCTCCGCGCTGGCCCGCACGGCAATCATTGGCGTGGCCGTGGCCCTGCACACGCTGGCCTGGCTCGCGTTGACGATCTGGATCTCCGTTCGCGCGACGAGCGCCGCGAAAGCGTGCGGCACTCTCGTCACTCTCTGGATCGCGACGATGATTATCGCCCCGCGCGCCGCGGCGCTGGTGGCGGAGACGCTCCATCCGCTGCCGGACAAGACGAGCTTCGCGGCTGCGATGGCGGAGGATGTGCGCAAACTCGGCGATGCGCACGATCCCAACGACCCGCACTTCGCCCGGTTTCGCCAGGAGACGCTCGCGCGCTACGGCGTCAGCAAGGTCGAGGATCTGCCGGTCAACTATGGCGCCGTCGTGATGGCCCACGGCGAAGAGCTGTCGGCGCAGACCTTCGCGCGGCATTTCGCCGCGCTGGCGGGCCGGATGGAGGCGCAGGTCGACGTGATCGAGCGCGCCTCGCTTTTCGCGGTGCCGCTCGCGATCCGCACCATTTCCGCCGCCGCCGCGGGCACGGATCTCCGCGCCCAGCTGAAGTTCGAGCAGGAGGCGGAGGCCTATCGCTTCCACTTCGTGCAGGAGCTGAATGCGCTGCACCGCGACAAGATCACGTTCGCGAACGACCGCGACCAGAAGCTCTCCCCCGAGCATTGGAAGCAGTTCGCCGATTTCCGAGCGACGCCGCTGCCGCTTGCCGACGCGCTGCGCGGCACCGCGTTTTCGTGGCTCGCGGTACTGATCTGGGCGCTCGTCCCGACCCTGGCGTTGCTCCGCCTCAGGCCGATCGTCCGATGAACCCGTTCGTTTCACTCGCGCGTTGGGAACTGCGACATGCCGTCCGCAGCGGTGCAGTCTGGCTGATCTGCGGCGGACTCCTCCTGGCCAGCGTGATCGCGACCTGGGCCGGCCAGCGTCGGCTGGCCGCGCACGAACGCGAGATTGCCGCGCTGCCGGCGCATTACGCCACGCAGATGGAGCAGGTCGCGAAGCAGTTCACGCCGGACGGCGCCGCGGGCTACATCTCCTACTACACCTTCTATCCGACTCACCACTCCATGACGCCGCTCGCCGGGCTGGCGTTCGGCGTGCGCGATGTCGTGCCCAACGTCATTTGGATCCGGCTGCTCGGGATCGAGGGCCAGCTCTACGATAGCGATCTCGGCAATCCCTGGGTGCAGGCGCTGGGTAATCTCGACTTCGCCTTTGTCTGGTGCGCGCTCGCTCCACTCGCGTTGCTGGTGTTGTGCCACGATCTGCTCACGCGCGACCGTGACGGCGGCCGGCTCCCGGTGCTGGCGGTGCAGGGCGGATCGCTCGCGGCGCTGCTGTTTGCGCGGCTCGCAGTGCGCACGGCAGCCGTCGCGCTCACGGCGGCGGGCGCGTTCGGTCTCGCGGCCGGCTGGCTCCATATCCCGCTCGATGGACGGGCTCTTCATTGGATCGCCGGTGTGTGGGCTCATCTGGCGTGCTGGGCCGGCGTGGCAGCGGTGATCGCAGTGGTGGTGCGCAACGTCGCCGCCAGCCTCGCGCTCGCCATCACGGCCTGGACTGCCGCGGTCGTCCTCGTGCCCGCGCTGCTGAATCTCGCGCTCGTCACCGCATTCCCCGTGACCGAGGGTCTCGCGCTCACCGTGAAGCAGCGGCAGGAGAGCCATGCGGCGTGGGACAAGCCGCGCGCGGAGACGATGGAGAAGTTCTACGCGCACAACCCCGACTGGGCGGGCACGCCGCCGGTCCAGGGGCGTTTCGCGTGGCGTTGGTATTACGCGATGCAGGAGATGGGCGACCGGTCGGTGGCGCGCGAATCGGCCGGCTACCGCCGCAACCTCCGCGCGCGTCAGGCCGCGATCACGCGCCTCGCCTGGATTGCTCCGGCAGCCTACGCGCAACTCGTCCTCAGCGCCCGCGCCGGCACCGACCTGGACGCTCACCTCGATTATCTCGACCGGGTGCGCGCCTTTCACGCCGACGTGCGAAAGAGATTCTACCCGCTCTTCTTTGCCGAGGCGAGCCTCACGCCCGCGGAGTACGCGACGTTCCCGCGTTTCGAACCCGGGACCGGCCGCGTGCCGTCCAGCCCGCCGCTCTGGCCGCTCCTCGGCCTCGCCGGTGCAAGCCTTTCCGCAGCGGCCTTCCTCCTTCGCCGCCCAACCTTGCTTTGATACCATGCTCTCCGCTGAAAATCTTTCCTGTCACCGGGATCGCCGCCTGGTCCTCGACCAGGTAGACCTCGACGTGCGCCCTCGCGAGCTCGTGGCCGTGGTCGGCGGCGCCGGGGCGGGCAAGACGACCTTGCTCGAAAGTTTCCTTGGCCTCCATCGACCAAGCGCGGGGCGCGTCCGCATCGATGGCATCGATCTGGCCAATCTGCTCCAGCGTCCGGACGACCTGCTCGCCTACGTGCCGGCAACCGTGTCGTTTGCCGGGCCGGTTCGAGTGGCCGACCACGTGCGGCACCGCTGCCAGGCGTTCGGTCGACGCATGCCCGACGCCATCGTGCGCCTCGCGCTGCTCCGTGGCGGCATCGCGCACGAGTGGCACGACCGGCCATTGCCCGCCTGCCCTCCGGCGGTGCAACGGAAGCTGGCGCTTACGCTCGCGACGCTAAGAAGCACCCGAGGCCTCCTCCTGGACGAGCCGCTGCGCGATCTCGAACCGGGCGATTGCGAGCCGCTCATCACCAGTCTTCGTCTGATCCGCAAAGGCGGCGCTGCGATCCTGCTCGCGACGCGCGACCTCGAGTTCGCCCGCCGGGTCGCCACGCGCGTCGTCCACCTCGAGAAGGGTGCCTCCGTCGAGACCTGCGAGCTCACCGCGTCCCGCCGCGATTTCCACGCCAACTCCTATCTTTCACGCCTCGTCGACTGAACACGGCCATGCTCACCACCGAGAACCTCACCAAGCGTTTCAACGGCGCCACCGCCGTCGACCGGCTCAACCTCAACATTGCGCCCGGAGAACTCTTCGCGCTGCTCGGCCCCAACGGCGCCGGGAAGACGACAACGATCAACTGCCTGCTCGGCTTCCTCACGCCCGATGAGGGGCGTGCCATGATCGATGGCCTCGACGTCGCGCGCGAACCGCTGGAGACCAGGCGCCGGCTCGCCTATATCCCCGAGCAGGTGAATCTCTACGGCTACTTCAGCGGCGTGGAGAACCTCGCGTATTTCAGCGAGCTCGCCGGTCATCGCTACGCCGATGCCGACCTGCGCCGCTTCCTCACCGAGGCCGGGCTGCAAGCCGAGGCCCGCGACCGCCGCGTCAGCGGCTACTCGAAAGGCATGCGCCAGAAGGTCGGCATCGCCATCGCGCTCGCGAAGCAGGCCAAGGCGCTGCTGCTCGACGAGCCGACGAGCGGCCTCGATCCGAGCGCGAGCCACGAGTTCAGCCAGCTCCTGCGCAAGCTCCGCGAGCGCGGGATCGCGATCCTGATGGCGACGCACGACCTCTTCCGGGCGAAGGAGGACGCGACCCGCGTCGGCATCATGCGGCACGGCAGGCTCGCCCACACCCTCACTGCCGCCGAACTGAGTCATGCCGATCTCGAGAAGCTCTATCTCGAGACCATGCGGGCCTGAAGCCGGGGCCAGATTTGTCCGGGGTGCTGTCGACGCCTCCAGGGCGCTGGTCTTTCACCGCCGCGGCTGCGCCGGAGCGCACTCGATCGAGCACGGCTGACAACGGCGCCGGCTGAAAGACGGTGGCAAATTGCGCCCGTCTGTTCTAGGCGTGGCGGCGCACGTACCTCATGGATCTCACCCGTGACCTCGTCCGCTCGCAGTTCCTCGCGCGTTTCGCCCGGTTCCCGGAAACGGTCGCCCGGGCGCCGGGCCGCGTCGAGTTCATCGGCAACCACACGGACTACAATGGCGGCGCCGTGCTCGGGGCGGCGATCGACCGTCACGTGTGGGTTGCCGCCGCGCGCGGGGAGGAAGGTTGCCTCCGTTTTTCGTCCGGAGAAGCGGGCGAGATCGTGGTGGTGGATGCGTCGGTGCCGGGCTCGATGGCTGCGACGTGGCCGCGCTGGATCGATTATCCGCTCGGAGTCTGGCGCAGTCTGGGCGCCCTGGGCTATTCCCGGCCTGCATCGTTCGACCTGCTGGTGCTTTCCGACCTGCCCATGGGTGCGGGCCTCTCCAGCAGCGCCGCGCTCGAGCTGGCGACGGCGCTCGCGCTGCTGGAGATCGGCGGAAGCGGCCCGGTCACCCCGGCCACCCTGGCGGCGATCGGGCGCCACGCGGAGAACGTCCACGTCGGCGTGCCCTGCGGCATCCTCGACCAGGGCACCTGCGCGTTGGGTGCGCCGGACCACCTGGTGCACATCGACTGCCGGGGCCCGGTCTTCACGCGGGTGCGGATCCCCGCCGAGGCGCGCCTCTGGGTGTTCGACACCCATGAGAAGCATGCGCTGGTCGACGGCCTCTATGCCGAGCGCCACCGTGAGTGCACCGCGGCGGCGCGCACGCTCGGCGTGGAATGGCTCGCGCAACTCGCGCCCGCCGACCTGGCGCGCGTCGCGGGTATCCTCGCGCAGCCGGCGCTGCGGCGCGTGCGCCACGTCGTGGAGGAGAACGCACGCGTGGCCGCCGCGGTGGCGGCGCTGCAGGGTGGGGATCTGCGCGCGGCTGGGAGTCTGCTGACCGCCTCTCACGCCAGCTCGCGGGATCTCTTCGAGAACAGCACGCCGGCGCTCGATTCCCTCGTGCGACTCCTGGCGGGTCATCCGCGCGTGCTCGGCGCGCGGCTCACGGGGGGAGGTTTCGGCGGCGCGGTGCTGGCGCTGACCGGTCGCGATTTCTCCGTGGACGACGCCGAGGCGATCGCCGGCGCTCAGGCGCGACGCGGTTTTCGGCGTCCCCCCATCCTCGGCCTTCGGACCGCGGCCGGCGCGGGAGTCGTCGAGGCCGGTTCGGCTCCGCGGCCGGCGCAGGGACGCCGGGACTGAGCAAGGCGCGGCGCGCGCCAGCGGCCGGAACCGGCGTCGTGCCGGGCACTCAGAAACGAAACTTCACCCCGCCCGAGAACGTGGCGCCCGTGAAATTGTAGTCCTCGGGCCGGCCGGGCGTCGTCGCGTACCACGAGGTCACCTCGTCGGTGAGGTTGCGTCCCTCGAGATAAAGCGTGAACCGCGGCGTGATCCGGTAACTGACCGAGGCGTCGACGCGGGTCGCCGTGTTGTTGATCGAGAAGGAAGTGAGGCCGCCGGCGGTGCGGACGAACTCGTCGATGTAGTTCACGGCCACGCGCGCGGTGAAGCCGTATTTCTCCCACCAGAGCTGCGCATTGTACACCGTCTCCGGCTGCTCGGGGAGAAAGCCGACGTTGAGCGCCCGGTAGCGGTCGAGGGTCCCGGGCACGAGCTCGTCGAGGACGGACGAGCCGTCGATGAACGTCGCGTTGAGGTTCACGCCAAAGCCGTCGAACGGCTTCGGGAGGAACGTGAGCGCCTGCTGCCAGGCGAGCTCGATGCCGGACGCCTTGCCCTTCGAGCCGTTGCGCTCCTGGAAGTACACCGTGTTGGGCTCGCCGGGGCGCTTGAACTGCGCGCGAAAGATCACATCGCGGAGGTCCTTCCGGAAGATCGCGGCGGAGAGCACGCCGCTTTGCGGCAGGTAGTACTCGAGGGAAAGGTCGAAGTTCTGCGAGCGCTGCGCCTTCAGGCGCGCATTGCCGAGGAAGACCTTGTTGGTTTCGGGGTAGTCGTCGGGGTCGAGGCCGCCGGTGCCCGACTCGGACGCGGTGTCGGCGACGGAGGAGTAGGGCACGAGGTCGCCGTAGGCCGGGCGCGACAGCGTGTGAGTGTAGGCGAAGCGTGCGACCAGGCGCTGGTTGAACCGATAGTTCAGCAGCAGGCTCGGGTGAAAGTTGTCGTACTGGCGCGCGCCACGCGAAGGCCCGGCGGGATCGGCGATCCACGTGTAGCCCGTCTTGGTCCGTTCCCAGCGGAGCCCGGCGATCGCCTCGAGCCGGCCCAGCCGCGTGGTGCCCATCGCGTACGCGGAGAGGATGTCCTCCTCGACGTCGTACTTGCGCGCCTCGAGTCGGATGAGCTCGTCGCCGAGCAGCGGAGTGAACCGCGCGGCATTCGCGCGGTAGAACGCGACGACGCTGTCGAGCGCGACGATCGGTCCCATCGTGGCCTGCGTGCCGCCGAAGAGATTCCTCGGCTCGGTGAGAACCGGGAAATCCGCGAAGGTCGGCTGGTTCACCGTGGGCGCATTGGCGTCGAAGATGTTCGGGCGCGAGGCGCGTTCCTTCGACCGGAGCTTGGCGCCGACCTTCCATTCCACGGGCTGGCCGGCGACCGGCAGCGGGAAGACATAGTCGACGTTGGCCGTGAGGTCGGTCTCGTCCTCGGTCGCATTCTGGAACCGCAGGTTGGCTAGCTTGCGATCGACCAGGGGCCCGAGCAGCCCGTTCTGGCCGGTCGCGATGTGCGTCAGGCTCACCCGCGGGAGCGTCGGGTTGCCGCGGTCGACGCTCCAGCGGTAGGCCCGGCGCTCCGTGTTGCTCGTGAAGTCGAAGATGTAGCGATCGCGGTTGAGCGCCGCGCTGGCGTCGCCGTGGCGGAGGCCGTAGGTGAGCGTACCACCCGCCGCGAGCCGGGTCTTTCCCTCGACGCCGAGTCGGAGCAGGTCCTGCTTGCGCACGCCGTCCTCCATGTAGTTCTGGAATCGCGCCTGGGCGCCGGACTGCTGGAGGCGGGTCGAGGTGGCGTCCCAGCGGGAGAGCGCGCGGATGCGGTTGCGGAAGCGGCCACCCTCGTTCTCGGTGTTCTCGTAGAAGGTGCGGAAATGCAGTTCCGTCGCCTCGGACAGCTTCCAGTCGACGTTCACGGTCGCGCCGAACTTGGTGATGTCGGAAAAATTCAGGCGCGTGTCGTACGCTTCGAGGCCTTCGTCGCCGACGGCCGGGATCGCGGCCGCGACTCCGCTGCCGGAGAGCCCGACGGGAATCGCCGCCGGCTCGTAATAGGCGAGCTCGTACGAGTTCGTCATGCGGTCCTCGCGCCGGTACGTGAAGGTCGCGCTGAGCCCGACCGTGCGCGCCGCATCGAGCACGTCCATGTAGGTGAGGGTGGCGGCGTGGCCCGGCTGCTTCCGGAACGTGTTGTGGATATACTCGAACCGCCCGTTGACGCTGCGCTCGCGCAGGTCGAACGCGCTCCGCGTCACGAGATTGATGGTGCCGCCGAAGGAATCCGCATCCATGTCGGGCGTGAGCGTCTTCACCACCTCGATCCCGCCGACCATCTCGGCGGGAATCAGGGAGAGGTCGACGGCGCGGCCGTCGGTGTTGACCGACGTCGAATCGATGCTGCTGCCGGGCGTCGAGAGCCGGTCGCCGTCGAGGGTGACCGCGTTGTTTTCCGCGGCGGTGCCGCGGACGTTGGCGAACTGGTCGTCCACGACGTTGACGCCTGGCAGGCGGGCGAGTGCCTCGCCGACCGTCCGGTCGGGCAGGTTGCCGATGGCGTCGGAGGAAATGATGTTGGAGATCCGGGTGGACGTGCGCTGCTGGTTGATCGCGCGCGACTGGCCGGTGCGGATCGACTCGACGGTGACGGCCTCGAGGAGGACGGTTTCGCCCGCGCGGAGCGCGAGGTCTGCCCGCGTGTCGCGGTCGGCTACGACCGTGACGGTGGCGGTGGTCTCCGGGGCGCCCAGGTAACTGGCGGTGACCTTGCGCGGGCCGGCGGGCACGCCGTCGAGGCGATAACGGCCGGTGCGGTCCGAGATCGCGAAGAGATCCGTGCCCTCGAGGCGCACTTCCGCGCCCTGGACGAACGAGCCCCGGGGGTCGGTGACGACTCCCGAGAGCGAACCGGATTGCGCCAGCGCCGTGAGGCTGAGGCAGCCGGTGATGAGCAGCAGCAGGCCGCGACGGACCAGGGCGCGCAGGTAGGGGTGGAGGGGAAGCATGCCGGGCGGGGTTGAACCGCAGCTTGGGGTGGGGTGCGGCACCGTAAATCCGACCTGCGCTCAAGCTGTTGAGTGAGGAGGCGGAATGTGCCCTGTTGGTCCCATGCCCTCCCTTACCGGCAGGATCACGATGCGCGAAGTGGCGGCGCGGGCCGGCGTGCACTATTCGACGGTCTCGCTCGCCTTGCGCGGACGCCACGAGATCCCCGAGCCGACGCGGCGCCGGGTGTGCCGCGCGGCCGATGAACTGGGTTACCGGCCCGACCCGCTGCTGGCCGCCCTGGCGAGCTACCGGCACGGCCGGTCGCCCCGGGGCTACCGCGCCACGCTCGCCTGGCTCACGAATTTTCCCACGCGCGACGCGTGGCGCGACGAGGAGATCTACCGGGAATACTTCACTGGCGCGCGGGACCGCGCGCAGGCGCTGGGCTTCCGCTTGCAGGAATTCTGGCTGCGGGAGCCGGGCATGACGCACCTGCGGGCGTCCGATATCCTGCTCGCCCGCGGCATCACGGGGCTCTTGGTGGCGCCGCAGCCGACACCGGCGGAATCGATCGCGCTGAGGTGGGATCGCTTCTGCGCGGTGACGATCAGCCATTCCCTCGCGCACCCGCGCCTGCACCTGGTCTCGCCCAACCAGTACCGCTGCGTGAAACTGGCGGTCGACGAGCTGGCGGCGCGGGGATACCGGCGGATCGGACTGGTGCTGCTGCGCTCGAGCGACGCCCGGGTCGATCACAACTGGCTCGCCGGTTACCTGGTCGCGCAGGACTGCCGGGCGGTGCGCCACCGGATCACGCCCCTGCAGCTGGATCGCTGGGACACGGCCGCGTTCGGCCGGTGGATCGAACGCATGCGCCTCGACGCCGTGGTGTCGAAGTGTGCCGCCGCGCTGCCGGCCCTGCGGGAGCTTGGGTACGCCGTGCCGCGCGATCTCGGGCTGGCTTCGCTCACCCGGGTCAAGGAGGGCCGCGTCCTCTCGGGCGTGAACGAATCGCCGGAGGAAGCGGGGGCGGCGGCGGTCGAACAGCTGGCCGGCATGCTCCACCGCAACGAACGCGGCGTGCCGGCCTCGCCGCGACGGCTCCTGATCGAGGGGCGCTGGGTCGACGGCGCCACCGTGCGCCCCCTGCCGGCGCGCGGCCCGCTCACGGCGCCACCAGCCAGTGCGCCTCGATCATCTCGAACACGTTGCTCCCCTTCCGCGCCACCCGGGGAACGATGAAGTCGACGGCCGGCGCGTGGCCGAGCCGCGTGCGTGGATGCGGCTGGAATTTTCCCTGCTTCACGTCGAAGCGGAAGGTGCGCAGGACCGCGCTGTCCGATTGGCGCGTGATGCGCAGTTCCTGCGTCCCGTCCGCCATCCAGTCGGCGCGGGTGAAACTCCGGGCGGCGTGCGCCTGCCGGTCCTCGTGCGGGTGAAACAGCGTGATCTCGGCCCGCTTGAAATGCCCGCCCGCGATGTGGCCCTGCGCCTTCTTGCTGCGGGCGACGACCTGGCCGTTGCGCACCAGCGCCGCGGCGAACATGTCCTGGCGCGCCCCCGCCGGGAGATCCGCCCCGCCAACCCAGAACGTGACGTACGGGATTTCCTCCTGGGCGCGGCCGGCGCGCAGGGTCACGTGCGCGTAGCGGGTCCACGGGCCCGTGACCGTGAACGTGCGGCCCGGGTTGTAGGGATCCCCGCTGGCGATCGCCGCGACCTCGAAGCCCAGCTGCGTCGCGGGACGGCCCGCCACGCTGAACACCAGCCGGTAGGATCCCGGGCCCGGCAGCGTGAAATCGGCGGGGCCCTGGACCTGCGCCCGGCCAAACACGGCGGCGCGAGCCCGGAACTCGGGAAAGAAGGGAAACGTCGCCAGTGACCGGCCGGCGGCATCGACCACCGCGGCCTGCGCGCGGAACGGGCCTTCCGGGGCAAACGCCACGGTGTAGTCGCCGAAGCGCACCATGCCGGTGGCCGGGTTGAAGAACGTGTCGAGGACGGATTCGAGCTCGAACGCGGGCGCGGGCGTCTGCGCCCGCACGGGCGCCGCCAGCGCCAGCAGGACCAGGGAGAGCGCGGCCAGAGGGCGGGAGAAGCGGGAAGGGGTGGACATGCGGCTGGGGTGGGCACGCAGGATGGAACGATTCCGCGGCCGGGTGCAACCGCCGCCGCCTGCAACCCCGCCGGTTTCGCCGGGCGCGGGCGGAGTCCTCAGCTCACGTCCTCGTACGCGCAGGCGAGGCAGAGGCAGCGGTCGCCCGCGCCGTGCTGCGTCGCGGGGTGCCGGCGGCAGACGGGACACACGGCCGGACGCGGCCGGCGGCGCGGCACGAGGTGAATGATATAGCGAAAAATCCGCATCATCGGGGCACCGGGGTCGATGCCCAGACCAACGCCGTTTTCACGCGGCACAAGTCTATATAGCGACTTTCCCGGCGTGCGGGCGAAATTTTTTTCGCACCCGCCATATATTGTCGGGAAGCCCGGCAAATCGCCTGCGTATAGGCGGCCTTCCCGCCAGCGAGCTGCAGGTCGGCGCCGCCGGTCAGCCGCGGCGCAGCACGGCCACCGACTGCCCGAACGTGCCCAGGCCGGTGTAGCGGGCGCCGTTGGCGAAGGCGATCTCCTCGGGGATCGGGATGTGCGGCGTATCTCCGCTCCGAATACTGGAGAGCGCGAGACCGGCATGCTCCGCCCACGCCGCGATCGCTTCGCGCTCGATGAACTGGTTGAGATGCCGGGCCGCGCGCGTCTGTTCGACGGACGCGATGAATTCGCGCCAGTGCAGCGGCACCTTGAACTCGAGGAACGACATCACCAGCCGGCCGCCCGGCCGGAGCACGCGCGCCGCCTCGCGGACGTAGCGGAAGCTGTCCTCGTGCAGCAGGTGGGTGAATACGGAGAAGAAGCAGACGAAGTCGGCGGACGCATCCGGCGCGGGGATGGTCGTGCCGTCGGTCTGTCGCCAGGAGAAATCCGGCCGGCCTGTGACCCGGCGCGCGTGCGCCAGCAGGTCGGGGACCACGTCCGTGCCGAGATACCTCAGGTGCGGAAGCCGCGCGAGCTGGCAGGCCAGCCGTCCGCTGCCACAGCCGACGTCGATCACGGTGTCCCCGTCGGCGAGTCCGAGCGAGGCGAGCAGGTGGTACTCGAGCTTGCCTACGGCGGCGAAATCGCCGCCCACCGCGGCTTCGAGGGCTGCCGTCGGCTCGAGCTGACCCTGCAGCTCCTGGACGTGATCGGCGTACGCTGAGACGGGGTCGGTGTTGATCATGGCGTGTCCGGCATGACAACCGGGCGAGGCAATCCCGCCATCGGGGTTCGGGGGTCGCGCGTGGGTGGCGGGCCGGGGTGCCTCGCCCGCGGCTTCGTGCCGGAGCGGAACCGATGATCGCAGGACACTACTATGCACAGACATGCCCTCGGAGCGCACCCCCCAATCCGTCAGTCCGGCGGCGGGCCGCCGGCCGTTGCAGCGATTTGCCGGCCGGGTGGCGGTCGCCTGCGCGATCGTCCTCATGTTCGTGGTGGCCTGGCAGCTGCGCGAGGTCGTCCTGCTCGCGTTCGGCGGCGTGGTGCTCGCGGTGGTCATCCGGGCGCTGGCGGAACCGTTGATCGAGCGGGCGGGCTGGGGCGAGCGCTGGGCGATCACGGCGGTGGTGCTCGCGCTGCTGGCCGCCAGCCTCGCCCTGAGCTGGCTCTTCGGCAGCCAGGTGACCGCGCAGATCCGCGACCTCGAGGACCGGCTGCCGCGGGCGATCGAGCAGCTCCGCCTGTGGAGCGAAACCAACAGCGTGGCAACGTACATCCGTGAACGGGCGACCGGCGTGATCGGGGAAAGCGAGTGGCTGAAGAACGCCCCGAAGATGGCCGCCGCCGCGGTGAACTCGATCGGTCATGCCATCCTCATGGTGTTTCTCGGCGTTTATCTGGCGGTGAACCCCCGCGTCTACCGCGGCGGGCTCGTCCGCCTCTTCCCGGTCAGCCATCGTTCCAAGATCGACGCCGCCCTCGGCGAGGCGGGTGGCGGCCTGCGGCGCTGGCTGCTCGGGCAGCTGGTGTCGATGACCAGCGTCGGACTGCTGACGGGCCTCGGCCTCTGGGCCGTCGGCGCGCCGCTGCCGCTGGCGCTGGGGCTGCTGGCCGGCCTGCTCGAGTTCATACCCGTCATCGGCTCCATCATCGCGGTGGTCCCGGGAATCCTGGTGGCGCTCACCGAGGGGCCCGAGGTCGCGCTGTACGCGGCGATCGTGTACCTCGTGGTGCAGCAGCTCGAAGGCGGCGTGATCATGCCGCTCGCCCAGCGGTGGGCGGTGGAACTGCCGCCGGCGTTGAGTCTCGCCGCGGTGGTGGCGTTCGGCCTGCTCTTCGGCTTTCTCGGCCTGCTCTTCGGCAGCCCGCTCGCCGTCGTGGCGCTGATCCTCGTGCAGCAGCTCTACGTGCGGCACGGCCTGGAGGCGGGGCGGCCGGCCACGCAGGCAGCGGAGCGCTAGGCGCGGCTGACGGCGGCCGCCGTCGTCCGCGCGGCGCGCCAGGCCCGCACGCGTAGCAGCACCACCGCCGCCACGAGGAGGACGTTGAGCACAAGCCATGCGTCGCCCCACGTCGTCCCCGCCAGCCGGGCGCGATTCTCCGGCAGGAGCCAGGCGGGGTAGAGCCGCTCGGAGAACGACGGGAAGATCGAGTCCTGCAGGACGAGGACGTAGAGCGTGTATCCGCGCCAGGTGGTGTAGCCCTGCGAATCCCGCTCGAGCAGGCAGGCGAGCGACGTCAGCCAGAGCACCACGATGGCGCACGCGACGACATTCTCGAACTGCGGGTTCAGCACGTAGAGCCGCGTCAGCGCGGAAAGCGTCGCCACCTGCCAGAGCGGATCGCGGAAGCCGAGATGCCGGGAGGGTTCGTCCCACGTGAAACGCCAGGGCACGAGCAGCGCGACGGCGGCGAGGCAGGCGCCGTTCACCGGGCTGGGCCCGAGCAGGTCGAGCGCCGCGCCCTCGAGGATGTTCACGATCAGGACCCACGGCATCCACCGCGCGAATACGCGCGACGCCGGGTGGTCCGGCCGGTACCGGATGGTGGCGAGGATGAAAACGGGGATCACCACGGAATAGCGCTTCGCCCAGTCGAACCAGGTGTCCCAGTCGGACGTGTCGCTGAGGAACGGGAACGCCAGCGCCAGGAGAGCCGACACCCAGAACGCGGCCCGGGGCAGGTAGCGCAGGGCCGCGGCGGCGGCGGAGATAACGAGCGCGAACAGCGCGAGGGTCGGAACGAACGAATCCACGGCCGTGGAGCGGAGCCGCCCGGGCGCGGGCGCCGCAAGCTTTTTGAGGTCCGCCGTGCCGCGACAGACGGGGCGAGGTCGTCCGGGAAGTGGGGACATTCCTCCCAGGCCGGTCCGTTACGAGGTGCGGCCCGTCCTCCGGGAACTGGGAACTTCCGGGCCGCGCCTGCACCAGTCTCAAGCAAGGCGGCCGATTTCGAAAGGCTGCGGCGGAACGCAGCCGCGGCGCGGACGGAGCAGCGCCCGCCGAGGAATCGGCGGCACGGGGGATGAACGGGGACAAGAGCAGTTCAACAATTCTGTAGCCCAAACCTAAACGCAAAGTCGCAAAGGAGCGCGAAGTTTCGCCAAGTTTTCGTGGCGAGTCTTTGCTTTCCTTCGCGTCTTTGCGTTTGGGATCCCGCTCTGAGCGGCTACGATTCTACTCAAGGCTTTCCAGCGTGCGGCGTTGAAGTTCGGTTCGTCGCTCGGCGCCGGTTGCAGGCGGACCCAGGCTTCCGCCTGTTGCTGCAACTCCTGAAAGCGCGGATCGGACCGGAGCGGGGAGAAGTGCGGAGAATCGCGCAGTTCGTACCCGAGGCCGCGGCCGTCGGCGAGCCCCTGCCGCAGGAGCGCGATGGCGGCGTCCGCATCTCCGAGCCGGGCGAAATAGGCCGGCATGTTGGCGACGTGGCCGGCGGAGCCCGGCGCGGGCCAGATCGCGGTGTATGATCCGGGGTTGGGTACGGCCACCGCCGAAACGGCTGCCGCCGACCCGGAGCAGATTGTCGCGGCCGTGGCGGCCCGCCTCGGCTACGCCGTCGCGGGCGTCCGGGTCGGGCGAGCATCGGTATCCGCCGGCGAATGACAACGATTCGCCGGCCGCCGCTCCCGAGCCGCTCCGCCCGCATGACGGCGCGCGTTTGCCCGAACGTCCCTTGTTTTCACCGTGGTGTCCGGAACGGGTCTCGCCGTTCGTTGTAGTATCGGGAGCAGCTCCGTCCGCCTTCACCGCGGTCGGGACCGCGCGCCCCTCAACCCTCAAAAGGAGACACTCATGCGAGTGATGGTCATGATCAAAGCCACGAAGAATTCCGAAGCCGGCCAGATGCCGCCGGCGGAGCTGTTGACGGCGATGGGCCGTTACAATGAGGAACTCGTGCAGGCCGGCGTGCTGGTCGGCGGCGATGGCCTCCACCCCAGCAGCCGCGGCAAGCGCGTCCGCAGCGCGGGCGGCCGCAAGACCGTCGTCGACGGCCCGTTCACCCCGGTCGGTTCGCTGGTCGCCGGCTTCTGGCTGTGGCAGGTGCGCTCGATGGACGAGGCGGTGGCCTGGGCGGAACGCTGTCCGGACGCCATGCCGGGCGAGGACTGGGAGCTGGAGATCCGCCCGATCTTCTCCGCCGAGGATTTCGGCGCGGCCTACACGCCCGAGGTGAAGGCGCAGGAAGACCGGATCCGCGCCGAGCTCGAACGCCAGCAGGGCAAATAGCGCTCGCGCCTTCGCCTCCTCGGGGCGGGCGGCGTCGCGGTCGCTAGCGCGCGGGGCCGAACGGGCTCGGTTCGTCCGTCAGCGTCGCGCGCCCGAAGCGCTCCGGGGTGTGGAACGACGGCTGCGGCGTGTCGGCGCGCGACCACTGGCTGTATTGCGGGTTCGTCTTTCCGCCGTGCCGGTTGAAGTTGATGTTCATGGCCGCACCCGGCCGCGGCGGCCTTCCCATCACGGCGGCGAAGTTCTTCCACGGGATCGCCACCTCGACCTGCCACGACTGGTCGGTGTCGGCGTCCTGGTTCAGCGTCCCGGTGTAGCGGCCCGCGATCTTCACGCCCTCGGCGTCCCATTTGGGGGCCCGCGGCTGCTTCGGGCCGTTGGGGCGGAAGTTGTCGAGGATGCCGCCGAGGACGTTGAACTCGATGTTGAAGTAGATCTCCGGTTTCGCGGCGTCGGGGGCGATCATCAGCTCGAAACAGTCGTCCTCGGGGATCTTGCTGTCGCGCTCGGTGTGCCGCGCGGTGATGTGCGCGTCCTGGCAGATCACGCCGATGTAAAGGTACTCGTCGTCCCAGAGCAGTTTCGCGCGGGTCTGCTCGCGCGGTCCCTGCTTCCACCACGTGAAGACGAAATCGCCTGCATGCGGCGCGGCGAACCAGGCGGGGTCGTCGAGTTGTCCGTCGATCTGCGGGGCGATCGCCGCCCGCAGGACCCGGTATTGCGGCGGCTGCCACGCGGCCTCGGCGGCCGGGGCCGCCGGCGGCAGCGCCGCGAGGAGGGTGAGGGAGGTCAGAACCGGGAGCGACGGGAGCAGGCGGAGGCGTGACATGGCCCGAGGTGAACCGCGATCCGGGAGCACTTCAAGTCGGCACGCCGGACCGGACGGCGGCAGGATCGACGACTCCCCCTCGGCGGGCTGCGATCGGTCGCAGCCGCCGTGCCGCCCGAATCCCGGATGCGTGGCTTTGTTCTCCGCGCGCCGCGCTCGGCGCTTCGGAATCGGGGACTGGCCGATGGGCGGGCGGGTGCGGTTCCCGTTGCCGAAGACCGGAGGGGACACGCGACTCCACCGTGGCGGTCCCCGGCTTCGGCTAGGCTCTACTGCACGAGACCGTTCAGGTAATGTTCCAGGTGCGTGTACCCGCTTTGCTCCCGGAACGTCGCGCCATCCGCCGGGTTCCGGGGATCGAGGTCGTGGCGCACCTCCCACGCGTCCGGCATGCCGTCGCCGTCGCTGTCTGCCTCCGCGCGGCCCGCGACGAGCCGCGGCCAGCCGCCCACGTCGCGCTGCGAATCGATGATCCGGCCGCGACCATCTCGAATCTGGCCGACGATCCGCGCATCCGCGTCGTCGCGTCGCGGGAGGACAGCGCCGGCTCGCGCCAGCAGTTTCTCGAACAGGGCGTCATCCGCCACGTCGGTGGTCACGGGCGCGACCGGGAACGGCGCCGCCGCCCGCACGGCCGCCGCGGCCTTCTCGATCATGAGCCAGTTGTCCCGGTTCGCCTCGGTGGCGCCGGACAGGTGGTTGCCCGCCACGTGGAGTGCCGTGCTGTTCCGGCCGCCGACCGAGAAGGCCGTCGCGGGCGTCTTCGAGGAGGCGTTGGGCCGGTAGAGGTTGCCCACGAGATTGATGTGCGCCTTGTCCGAGGAACTGTAGCCGGCGCGGCTGCCCCAGCCGTAGACGAGGTTGTTGCGAAAATCCAGGACGAGCCCGCGCTTGTGCGCGTCCTCCCACGTGCCCGGCCGGGGATTCCGGCTGCCGTGGTGCGCGAAGATGTTATGGTGGTACGTGACGTCGCCGTCGGCGCGGATCAGAGCGCCGTAGCCGTGCGGGCCCTTGTGATGCACACTGCGGTTGAGGCTCTCGGCGATGAGGCACCACTGGATCGTGACGTTGCCGATGTCGCCGCCGGAGACGGAGAGCGCCTCGTCGACCGACCAGCTCACGGAGCAATGGTCGATGATGACGTGGTGCGAGCCCTCGCCGACGGAGAAGCCGTCGACCGGCTTCTTCGCCTCGTCACCGGGCCGGACGCGCAGGAAGCGGATCACGACGTGATCCGCGGCGACCGTGCAGTCGTAGTTCTTGAGCGCGATGCCCCCGCCGGGCGCGCTCTGGCCGGCGAGGGTGAGGAACGGCTCCGTGATCGCGAGCGTCGAGGCGAGCTCGATCGTGCCCGCGACCGCGAAGACGACGGTGCGCGGTCCCCGGGCCTCGACGGCCGCGCGCAGGCTGCCCGGCCCGGCGTCGTTGAGATTCGTGACGGTGATGACGCGGCCACCCCGGCCGCCCCGCGCCAGCGCCCCCGCGCCCTCGGCGCCGGGAAACGCCGGCACGACCGCGGCGGTGGCGACGGCCGGAAGCACGACGCCGGCGAGGCCGAGGAGCAGCCCGGGGGCGGGCCGAAAGAACGAAAAGGAGCGGCGCATGGACGACGGTTCAGCGGAAGACATAACGCACCGCGAGCCGTCCGGTACGTCCAAGGAACTCGGAATTGCGCACCAGACCGGGATGGCCGACGTAGGTGACGAGCGGTTCGTCGGTGAGGTTGACGACGCTCGCGGTGAGCGAGAGCCGGCGTCCGAGCCGGTAGGTCACGAGGACGTCATAGCGCCAGCGTGAGCGGTTGTACTCATCGTTGGCGGAGTTCGCGTCGTTCCAGCTCCGCAGGTTGCGGCCGATGTAGTTGCCGGCCACGCGGGCATCGACGCCCCAGCGATTGAACGAGAGGTAGGCGTTGCCGGTGTGCCGCGGCTGCTTCGGGAAGGCGACCCTCTGTCCGGCGCGAGCCGGCTGCGTCGGGTGGTTGCGGGGCAGGGTCTGGAGGAAGGGAATCGTCTCCTCCGAATCCGCGTAGGTGTAATTGGTGCCGAAGCCGAGCCCGTCGAGGGGACGCGGGAGGAAGCCGAGCTCCATCCGCCAGTCGAACTCGAGGCCGCGGATGCGGGTCGTGTCGGCGTTGCCGCGCGAGACGACCTGGATCGTGTCTCCGGCCGCGAGCCGGTTGGCGGCCGTGCCATAGCGCGCGACGTCGTCCGCCGTGGCGCTGCGCAGCGTCACTTCCTTGAAGACCCGGTCCTCGATGTTCTTGAAGAACGCGCCGACCTCGAGAATGCCGAGCGGCCGGAAGCCGAAGTACGAGAAGGTGAGGTCGCCGCTGAGCGACGTCGACGCCTTCAGGTCCGGATTGCCGGTCGTGAGCCGGAACGAACTGCCGTCGTCGCTCGTGCTGGCGCGGAAGCTGGCGAGGCCGGCGACGTCGGTGAACTTGGGCCGGCCGACGTTGGTCGAGAGCGAGGAACGGACCACGAGGTCGCGCGACGCCTGGTAGCGCGCGTGGATCGAGGGCAGGAAGTTGGCGAACGAGCCCTTGCCCGGCGCGGCCTTGATCACGTGGGGATAGGCGGCGACAGGATCGACGCCGGTGTCGATGACGGCCCCGACAGGGGCGTTGGCCGGGATCGTGGCGTATGCGGCCTCGTCGTAACCGTAGTTCACGTACGCACCGTCGAGGCGCTCCCAGCGCACGCCGCCCTCGAGCCGCAGCCGGCGGAAGTCGGCCACACCCGAGACATAGGCGGCGTAGAGGTCCTCGCGGGCG
The DNA here is from genome assembly GCA_937952235.1 of uncultured Opitutia bacterium. Taxonomy (GTDB): domain Bacteria; phylum Verrucomicrobiota; class Verrucomicrobiia; order Opitutales; family Opitutaceae; genus ER46. Next base: position 21,749 of record CALFZM010000163.1, read on the forward strand.
CGGAGGTCCTCCACGATCGAGTCGCTCACCGAGCCCTCGGGCCGGTAGCGGAACACCGTGCTGCGCGAGGGGCCGTTGAAGAGCTCCAGCATGCGGGACTTGTCGAGGACGAAGACATTCCAGTTGTCCTGGATCCGCGTCGGCGGCAGCGCGGGAAAGTCGTTGTAGGTCAGGACTGGCGTGCCGGCGCCGAAGACGTACGACCAGGCGTCGTCGGACTTCTCCGTGCGCGCATACTTCACGCCGGTCTTGAGGCGCGCCGGGAACGGGAGAAACCCGAGGTCGCGGCGGTAGTCGGCGAACCACGTCCAGCGCGTCTCCTCCTGGTAGTTGCCGCGGAACTTCGCCTCATCGAGCGTGAAGAGCGCCTTCTCCGCGGCGGTGGTCGGCACGCCGCTGCTCGCAGTAAAGCTTCCCAGCACCGGGTAGGGTTTCACCGGGTCCGACTGGTCGAACGTCACGTTGATCACGTTGTTCGCGGTCCGGAAGACGTGCTTCTGGTTCTCGGGCTTGTCCTCGTCGGAATAGGAGTAGACGGCGCCCACCCGCAGCTCGTTCGGGCCGAGACGCGACTCACCCGAGAAATCCAGCGTGTAGAGGCGCTTCTCGCGGTGATCGCGGACGAACTCGTTCTGGTAGCGGCGCTGGTCGGCGTGGATCTGCGCGCGGTCGTAGTCCGACTTGTCGTCGTAATTGGCGTAGGAGGATTTCAACGACAGCGTCGTCCCCGGCGCCGGCTTGTAGTCGAGGTTGGCCATGTACGAGGTGCGGACGAGCGTCTGGTTGTAGCCGTTGGCGCGCGCGCGCTGGATGATGCCGGCGGCGTTGTACTGCTGCGGGATCACGCGCTCGACCCGCCGGTCGCGATGCTCGTGCGTCACGGCCAGCAGCGCGCCGAAATTGCGGCTCGCGCCGAAGAGGTCGCTGAAGGCCAGCGAGGCGCGGTAGCCGCCGCGGCCGCCGCCGAGGTCCGCATGCGTGTACTCGCCGGAACCGATGAACTCCCGGCCGCCCCGCGTGAAGGCGGTCTTGGTCTTCACGTTGACCGCGCCACCGAGGCCGGCGCCGTCCATGTCGGGCGTGGTCGTCTTCGCGACCTCGATCGAGTCGATCAGGTCGACCGAGAAGATATCCAGCCCCACCGGCCGGCTGGCGAGATTGCTGGTGCCTCCGCCGGGCGTGCCCGCGGACGCCACCTCGACGCCGTTGATCGTGATGTTGTTGTAGTCGGGTTCGATGCCGCGGATGGTCACCCCCGTGGCCTCGCCCTGATCCTCCTCCACGTTGACGCCGACGAGCCGGCGCAGCGCGTCGCCCACGTAGGCGTCGGGGAACTGGCCGACCGCGTCGGAGGAGACGACGGTGAGGAGGTTCGTCGCGCTCTTCTGCTGGGAAAGCGCCCTTGCCTGGCCCTCGCGCGTCCCCTGGACGACGAAGGCGTTGAGCTGGATGGTCGCGGAGCCGAGCGCGAAGTCGCCGCGCGCGGTCCGTCCGTCCGCCACCTCGACGCGCCCGCGCTTGTCGGCGTGGCCGAGGTAGCTCACCTGGAGGTCCCATGTTCCGGTCGGGACGATTGGCAGAAGATACTCGCCCTCGCTGTCGGCGACGGCGGACAGCGCGGTGCCGGGCACGGTGATGCGCGCACCCGCGAGCGGGGTCCGGGTCGCCGCGTCGGTCACCAGGCCGCGGATCGCACCGCGGCCTTCCCCGGGCTCATGAGCGGGAGCGGGAAGCGGGCGGTCGCCGGGAGCCGTCGGCGCCGCCCGCCCTCCGTTTGGGTCGCCGAGGCGTTTCACGGCGAGCGCGCCGGACTGCTCGTCCTGCCGGGCCTGCAGGCTCGTCCCGGACAGCATCGCGGTGAGCGCCTCCAGGGGCGTGAACTCGCCGCGCACGGCGTTGGTGCGCACGCCTCGCGCCGCGTCGGCGGCAAAGATGAGTTCGCGGCCGGAGATCGTCGTGAAGCGGCGGAACGCCGCGACGGCGTCCTCGGCCGGCAGATCGTAGCTGCGCTTGATCTCCGCGGCGGGCGCGGAGACGACGAGGAACAGCAGGCCCGGGAAGAGCACGCGGGCGGCGCGGATGAGGGCGCACCTCAGGGTTTGGCGGGGCGTCATGGTGGACCGGTGGGGTGGAACGGTTATCCGGGGAGACGAACGGCGGCGAAGTTTCCGTGTCGCGCCCGCGCGGCGCGCGAAGTTTCCGCCCCGGTGGGGTGGCGCCCGCGTGTCAGCGTGCGCGTTGCAGCACGATCTCGCCGGGCACTCGCTCGACCGCGCGCAAGTCGAAGGTGTACTCGAGCAGGCGCACGAAGCCGTCAACGTTGTCGACGCGGAAGATGCCGCCGATACACAGGGTGCCGAGCGCGGGATCACCGAGAAAGATGCGCCGCGCCGGGCCGCCCGCGCCATGGCGGTTGAACTCGGCCACGGCATCCGCGAGCGGCGTGTCGTGAAAGTGCAGGCGCGGCTTCTGCCAGCCGAGGGTGGCGTTGATCTCGTCGGCCGAGGCCGCCAGCGGAACCGGTGGTGCAGCCGCCGGCGCCAGCGGCACGACCAGGCGATGCCCCGCGGCCACGAGCGTCGCCGCCGTCGCCGTGCCCGGGGCCGCGGTCGCTGGCGGAGCGGCCGCCTCCTTCGCGACGCCCTCCGGTCCGATTTGCACGCGCCCTTCGGTGACGAGCACTTCGACCTCGTTCGCGTCGATGCGGACGTTGAAGGCGGTGCCGACCGCCTGCACGGCCACGCCCAGCGCGTCGACAACGAACGGCCGGTCGGGATCGCGCGCCACCGAGAAATGGGCTTCGCCGCCGCTCAGCGTGACTCGGCGCTGGCTCGCGCTGTAGTGGACCTCGATGCGGCTCCCGTCCTTCAACTCGACCAGCGAGCCGTCGGCGAGGACCTGGCGCTCGTTGACGCGGAGATAGGAGGCGCCGGGCGTCGCTCCCGGAGCCGGCGGGCGCGGGCGCGTGGACGCGACGAACAGGCCGAGCACGAGCAACGCGGCCATCGCCGCGATCCATCCCGCGCGCGGCGAGCGACCGCGCGGGGCTGCCGCGGGGGCGAAGAGGTCGGGATTGGGCTCCACCGCGAGAAGCGGTTGCCATTCGCCCAGCTGCATCAGGCGGCTCAGCGCCGCGGCCTGCCGCGCGAAGGCGGCGGCATGCCGGGGATCGGCGCGCCGCCATTGCAGGAACGCGTCCTGTTCGGCAGCGGTCAGCCCGCGGTCGCAGCGAGCCAGCCAGCGTCCGGCGCTCTTCTCAATCGCCTCGTCAGAGAAATCGATTGGGGCGGACATGGCGCGGACTCAGGCCAGGCCCCGGCGGGCGAAGAACTCGGCGCAGCGGCGGCTGCCCTTGGCCAGTTGTTTCTCGACCGTGTTCTCGGAGATCCCGAGGCGCTGGGCGATCTCGCGCTGCGAGAGGCCGAACGCGACGCGCAGCGTCAGCACCTGGCGGCAGCGCTCCGGCAGGGCCTGGATGGCCTGGGTGAGGAGCGCGATCTCCTGCTGCTTGCTGACGGTCTCGGCGACGTCGGCGGGATCCGGCAGCTCCGCCGCGGTGCGGGCCTCGGTGAGCGGTTCGAAGACGACCCGCCGCTGGCGCCGCATCGCGTCGATCGCGAGGTTGCGCGCTGTCGCGAACAGAAGCCCGCGTGGCGATTCGACTGGCGCCTTCTCCCGGGCGTGCAGGACGCGCACGGCGCATTCCTGGACGACGTCGTCCACGTCCGGCAGCGCCGGGTACCGCGCGAGCAGGAACGCGCGCAGGGCCTCGCAGTGGGGCTGGACCTCGCGCGTGTACCAGGCGGCGTGTTCTCCGGCGGGCGGGCTCATGGGGTGGCGGCCGTGGCAGGGATTTTGCCCAATTCGAACGCGTCGTGCAACGTTCCCGTGACGGTCCATGCCTCGTACTTCAGCGCGGCGCCGTCGACCGCGATGACCTGGAAAAGCTGCTGGCCGGTGTCGATTCGCGCCATCAGGTGAGCGTGGGTCGGATTGACCGGGTAGAATTTCGGGCCGCTGACCGAAACCGCGTAGACCGTGCCAGGCTGGTCGTCGGCCACTCTCCGGCCCGACCGCAGCCGGTGGGTGCGGCCGTAGCTGTGGTCGTGGCCCTGGAGGACCAGGTCGACGGCATGCCGGTCGTATACCGGCAGGAGCGCCTCCCGGAGCCGCGGGTTGTCGCGGTTCTTCCCCGTCGAGTAGACGGGTTGGTGCATGAAGACGATCGTCCAGCGTTGCGGCCGGGTCGCCAGGATCCGATCGAGCCATGCGACCTGGTCCTCGATGCGTTCGTTGCCGTTTAGGGAAATCAGGCGGACTCCCTGGTAATCGACGAAATAGGTCGTCTCTTCCAAGCCGGGTGGGCCGTTCTCGGGCAGGGTGAAGTGGGCGCGGAACAATGGCGAGGCCGCCTTGCGCTGCCGGCCGCCGACGAGGAACTGCCCGTAGTCGTGGTTGCCCGGCGTGGTCAGGCCGGGAATCTCCCGCGGCAGCCAGCCCGCGGCGTAGAAGAGGTCGTCCCACTGTTCGTCGACGATCGTGCTCGTCACGAGGTCGCCCGCGATCAGGTAAAACGCGCTGTCGGGCGCGAGGCGCTGCGCAGCGCGGAAAACCCGGGCGCAGTGTTCCCGCAGCCCGTTCTGGGGATCGCCGAAGTAAAGGAAGCGGAATGGCGCGGATCCGGCCTCCGCCGTCCGAAAGGTCGACCATTCGCTCCAGTGCTCCGCGCCGTCGCCGACGCGATAGGCGTGCACCTGTCCCGGCGGCAGGCCGGCCAGGATCGCGTGGTGATGCCAGGCCTGGGACGACGCATCCCGTTCTACCCGTTCCGATCTCGCGGCGACGCGGCGGGCCGTGGCCGGGTCGGGCGGCGCCGTCGTCGCCGGGGCAATCTCGACGATGGGCTGCGTCGGCGGGCGGGACGTGCGCCAGGTCACCGCCATGCTTTCGGCTGGCGCGGCGGTGAGGTTCAGGACGATCCGTTCAGGCAGGAGAGCTGGATCACGGTGCGTCGGCGCGGGGGCGGCGGCCCCGGCCGATCCGGCGACGCCCGCCGCCAGGAGGCAGACGAATCGGGACACGGACCGGGGGGGCGGGCGGCGCATGCTGAAACGGGCTGATGCCACGATGACGTTCGGGCCACCTGTTTCCGGGTCGGCGCGACGAGATTTTATTTCAAGCCGCCTACGGCGGCACCGCTTCCGCCAATTCTCGGCTTCCCGTTGGCAACAACCTTGCTGGAAGGCGGCGAGCCTTGTGCTCGAACCGCCGCGTCCGGATCGGTCAAACGTCAGCCGCAGGGAGACAAGCACCTCCTCCCGGCCGGATCGCTCCGGCTCAAGCCGTCCCGTCCGACGTCGGCCGCCCCACCAGCCAGGCGTAGAGCACGAGCAGATCGCTGACGGCGTGGGAGCGAAACTGCGGCGCGAGCGGGACGGTGCGCAAGTCGGCAGGGGAGCCCCGCACGCCGTCCTCGTGCACGAGCTCGAAGCCGTGGGCCCGCAACAGGGCGCGGTGGTCGGCGAGGCGCAGCCGGGTCTGGGGAATCATCGGGCTGTCGAGCCAGCGCCACTGCCGCTCGGAGTAGCGGAGGAAATTGTAGGGCGTGATCGAGCGGTCGAACGACGCGAACTGGTCGGCCAGCCCGATCTGGTGGCTCATGACTCCCTCCGGCGCGAGCACCCGCCGGAACTCGCGCCAGAGTCCGGCCAGCACGTCGCGTGGGATGTGTTCGCATACGACGGTCGAGAACACGAGCGACACCGAGCTGTCGGGCAGGTCGGTGCCACGCGCGTCGCCGAGCCGGGCGTGGATGTCGAGCCGCGCCAGGGTTTCGGCCGGCGTTTCCGCCTCGGCGCGGTCGATGACCGCGGCGAGCCGCTCCACCCGCTCGACCTGGCTCGACAGCACGCGCAGGCGTTCGACCTTGCCC
>CALFZM010000164.1 GCA_937952235.1 uncultured Opitutia bacterium
TCTCCGGTCCATACAGTCCTCAAGCCGCTGCGGACGGGTCTGTCGTATGTCAGCCGCACGGGGACAGGCGCCTCCACCTTGCCTCGAGCGTCTGGCCGCACGGCCCGGCGCGGCGAGCGAGGTGTCGCGCGTCAGCTCCGCACCTGCCGGGCGGTGAGCACGGCGACGGCGGGATGATGGATGCGGCGGTCGGCCGTGATGGCGAAGAACTGGTCGCGGCAGCGCGCGGTGGCGCCGATGAGCCGGAGCGAGAACCGGTCCACCGCCTCCTGGGCGACCACCGTCGGCACCGGGATGAACCCGCGTCCGTCCGACGACATCACCTTCATCAGCGCCGCATCCTCGAACTCCGCCACGATGCGCGGCGCGATGCCCAGCGACCGAAACCAGCGGTCGAGCGAACGGCGGAGGCCCGTGGTCTCGGCGGGCAGGAGCGCGGGAGCAAGGTGCAGCGAGCGGGGAAACCCCTTCCGCAACGTCGCCGCCAGGCGGGGCGCGGCGCAGAAGGTCACGCCGCTTTCACCCATCGGATGGTTGAACACGCGCACCTTGAGGCTGCCCGGTGCGGGCTCGTCGGCCAGCACGACGTCGAGCCGGTGGCTCACGAGCTGCGCGAGCAGGTCCTCGACCTTGCCCTCGCGACAGATGACGTGGACGACCTGCGGCATCGCGAACACCGGCTCGAGGATCTGCTGCGTGACCAGCTTGGGGAAGGAGTCCGCCACGCCCACGTGCAGCCGCAGCGCCTTGGCGGTGGGCCGCTGCTTCACCGCGCCCGCGAGCTCGCGTCCCAGGCTGAAGATTTCGTCCGCGTACCGCAGCGCGATCTGGCCGGCGTCCGTCAGCACATTGGCCCGGCCGCTGCGGCGGAAGAGCGGTTCGCCGAGCGCGTCCTCGAGCTCGCGGATCTGCGCGGAGATCGACGGGGCGGAGACGTGCAGGCGCTCGGCCGCGGGCCGTAGCCCGCCCTCGCGGGCGACCACCCAGAAATAGCGCAGATGATGGTAGTTCAGCCACTCCATGCGACGTGGCTCGATTAGGTTTATCCTAAGCATTCGTGTCAAACTGCGTAGGTGTCGAAACCCAGGACCGGGGGTAGGATGGGAGGATGAAACTCATGCTGCATACCGGCGGCGTACGCTGCCCTGTCACCCTCGACCAGTTGATCGAAACCCGGCTGCTCGCGCTGGCGGAGCGGCAGCACGTCGACGAGGCCACGGTTCGCCTCGCCGACGATCGCGAGGCGAGCCCGCGGTATCGCGCCAGCCTCCTCGTGCGCGTGCCGGGGCCGGACATCCATGCGGCCAGCTGCGACCACACCCTGCGGGGCGCGGTTGAAAGGGTCCTCGCCGAGGTGGAGGCGCAGGTGGCCGCCCGCCACGATCGCCGCCGGCGGCAGTGGCACGGTCGCACCCGCGTCACCGCGCCGTTCAGCGCGGGACGTCGCCGCTGAGCGGTTCCTCGGTTTCCCGCCATCTTTCCACCCCCTCCTTCCATGCTCCTCCAACTCGAAGCTCCTCCCTCCCGGTCCAGGCCGGAATTGCCCGAGAATCTGCGGCGGCATCTGTCCGCCTGCCTGGCGTCGGACCCCGGCACCATGTCGCATTATGTGGACCGTGGCGCCGAACTGGTCACGCCCGACGCGATCGCCGCCCTGCGGCGGCTGCGCCGCCCGCTGCTCGAGAAGATTCGTGATCTGCACGAATCCACCCATCTCCAGCGGCGCCTCGAACTGCTCTTCATCTATTTCGAGGAGGCCTGCACCGACGGCTCGGCCTGCACGCCTTCTCACCGCGATGCGGCGTTCGCACTGCTGTACTTCCTCCAGGGACTGGACCGGGTCCCGGATTCCGTGCCGGAGGTGGGATTGCTCGACGACGCCATGGTCGTGCAGGTCGTGATCCAGCGCAATGCGACCCTCCTGCGCGCCCATTGGCTGCGTCGCCTGCGGGCGTGGCCGTCCGACCTCTGAGCCAACGATGCGTTGCGGTGGAGCCGCCTGTCCCCAGGCGGCTGACGTGCGACCGACCGGTCCGCAGCGGCTTGGGGACAAGCCGCTCCACCCTTCAGTGCGGCCGTTTTCACGGCTGAAGTGAAGGCCGACTGTATGAGTCCGGCTGATCGCAGCCGCACGCTTCCGGGTACCTTGGACCTGCGTCGGCCTTGGCGCGCGCGATTCGGCGCTGGCGGGCGGGAAGATCGGCAGGCTGCCGGCGTTCACCCAGGGCGGAGGCCGGGTTTCGCGCGGAGGCGCGGAGAAGCCAGGGCTCCCGTCCTCTGCGCCTTTGCGTCTTTGCGCGAGACTGGATT
>CALFZM010000165.1 GCA_937952235.1 uncultured Opitutia bacterium
GTCGCTGCGCGTGCCCGGGGCGACGACGCCGGGCCACCGCACGATGAACGGCACGCGCAGGCCGCCGTCGTAGTGGCTCTGTTTGCCGTCGCGCCACGGGTGGTTGCTCTGCGCGTGCGGCAAGGAGCCGCCGTTGTCGGCGGAGAAGACCACGAGGGTGGTGCGGTCGAGCCCGGTCTCGTGCAGCGCGGCGAGCACGCGGCCGATGGCGTCGTCCAGATGCTCGACGAACGCGACGTTGAGCGCGCGCTTCTCCGGGAGATCGGGGGCGCGCTGCTTCACCCTCGCCAGCCACGCGGCGGGCGGCTCGATGGGGAAGTGCGGGGCGTTGTAGGCGAGGTAGAGAAAGTATGGTCGCCGGTCCTGCGCGCGTGCCCGCAGGTAGTCCACGGTCCAATCGGTGAACAGATCGGTCGCGTGGCCGGTGGGCGTGATGACCTCCCGGTTCCGGCGCAGGTAGTTCTGCCCGTGGCGCAGGTGCGTGGTGTAGCTGTCCATCATGTCACCGAGGAAGCCGTGGAAGAACTCGAAGCCGCGGTCGTTGGGCGTATTCGGAGTTTCGAGACCGAGGTGCCACTTGCCGATGATGGCGGTCGCGTAACCCGCGGGGCGCAGCAGGTCGGCCAGCGTGGGCACGCCGGGGGCGAGGTAACCCCAGGAGTTCGCGGCCTGGGTGCGGATCACGCCGGGCACGCCGACGCGATCGGGGTAGCGGCCGGTCATGATCGCGGCGCGGGTGGGTGAGCACACCGTGCAATTCGCCCGCATCCGGGTGAAGAGCATGCCCTCGGCGGCGAGCCGGTCGAGATTCGGCGTAAGGACGTCGCGCCGCTCGTAGGTCGAGAGGTCGCCCATGCCGTGGTCGTCCGTGAGGATGAAGAGGAAGTTCGGCGGGGCGGCCGGCGTGGCGCCGGCGCCGGCGAGCAGGGCGATGACCGCGAGGAGGAGGGAGCGCGGGGTCATGGCTTCGAAGCCGGGTGGGGGCCGAGGGCACTCTCCAGCCGGGCGACCACGTCGCGGTGCGCGGCGGCGACGTTGCGGGTTTCTCCGGGGTCGGTCGTGTAGTCGAAAAGCTCATACTGCGGGGCGCCGCCGGCCGCGCCCGTGATGATCAGCCGCCAGCGCTCGTCGCGGATCGTGCGGTGCCCGCTGGTCCAGAAACTTCGCGCCGGCTTCTCCGTGGGGGCGTCGGGCCGCTCGAGCGCCGGACGCAGGCTGCGGCCGTCGAGGCCGGCCGGGGCGGGCAGGCCGGCGAGGTCCGTCAGGGTGGGGAAGACGTCGACGGTTTCCACCAGCCGGTCCGCGGCGACGCCGGGGCGGCGGAGCCCCGGGGCGCGGATCAGCAGCGGAGAGCGGAGCGCGTTGTCGTAGAGGCAGTGTTTGCCCCAGATCGCGTGTTCGCCGAGCAGGAAACCGTGGTCGCTCCACACCACCACGATCGTGCGGCGGTCCGGGTCGAGCGCCTCGAGGGCGGCGAGCAGCCGGCCGACCTGGGCGTCGACAAAGCTCACGGCCGCGGCGTAGGCGTGCCGCAGCTCGCGGGCGTAGCCCGGATCGGCGGCGGGATCGCGGCCGTCGCCGCCGTAATTGCGCCGCAGCTCGTTGCTCGCATGCCAGCCGGAGGGCCAGGCCGGTCTGGCGGACTCCGCCGCGCTCAGCGCGGGGATGCGCGCGGGATCGTGCCGGTCGAACCAGCGCCGGGGCGCCGCGAACGGGAGATGGGGCTTGAAGAAGCCCACGGCGAAGAGCCACGGATCGCCCGAGGCGAACAGCGTCCGGAGCTGCCGCACCGCCTCCTCCGCGACCCAGGAATCCGGATACGCCTGGTCGGGCCCGTCGAAGGCTTCGAGCGGCGGCGTCTTCCCCGGCGTGCGCGGGCGGCCGTTGGCATAGCCGTGCATGATGTGCTCCGCCGCGCCCCAAGGCGTCTCCGGAATCCACGAGCGCGTCCAGGCACCGGGCAGTTCCTCCGGGCCCTCGGCCCACAGTTTGCCGGTGCGGTTGCCCGGGTAGTGCGTGATCTTGCCGAGCGCGAACGTGCGGTAGCCATGGCGCTGGAACCAGGCCGGCAGGTTGCCGTCGCCCCACCGGGCGTGGGTCGCGGCGATGCCGTTGTTGTTCACGTGGGCCGGCTCGCTCGGGTAGCGTCCCCGCAGCAGCGCGCAGCGCGATGCGCCGCACGTCGGGACCTGCACGTAGTGGCGGGTGAACGGCCGAGCCTGCGCGGCGAAGGCGTCGAGCTGCGGCGTGCGGGCGTGGTCCACGCCGAAGGCGCCCAGGTCGTTGCGCAGGTCGTCGATCGCGATGAAAAGGATGTTGGGCCGGGCCGGTTCCGCCGCGACGACGGAGCCCGCGAGGAGGACGAGGAGGATGAGCCAGCCGCGCGTAGGGGACATGAGGGGGCTCCAGTCCGCGCAGCCGATCGCCGCGAGGCAAGACGGGTTTCGCGTCGACGCCGGTCCCGCGGAGTGTTCGGAACTGCGCGAAATGCGCGAACGCGGCGGGCGCTCTCGACTCGCGCCGCCGGCGCCTTGCAGGCTGGCGGGGCCGACCGCGCCAGCCTCCGCGTCCGGCTGGCCGTTCCACCGCCTCAGCCTCCCCCCACCCATGCCAATCTCCTCCCGTCTCATTGGAATCGCGCTCGGTGCCATGCTGGCTCCCGTTACCGCCCTGGCCGCGGCACCCGCGGCCGCCCCGGCCCAGGATCCCGCCGTGATGCTCTCGATCTTCGAGGTCAGCGGCAGCAAGGACGAGGGCTATCGCTCGACCCAGACCGTGTCGGGCTCGCGCACGCTCGAGAACCTGCGCGACGTGCCCAACTCGATCTCGATCCTGAACCGCGAGTTGATCGAGGACCTCAACGCGACCACGGTGTCGGAGCTCTCGGCGTTCGCGCTGACCGGCGAGATCGCGGACAACACCGAGTCCACGATCGCGAACTACGTGTTCCGCGGCATCGTCTCCAATTCGCCGCTGCGCAACGGCATCATCTGGCTCTCGCCGATGGACACCTTCAGCGTCGAGCGGGTCGAGCTGCTGCGCGGCCCGAGCGCGTTCCTCTACGGCGAAGGCACGGCGGGCGGCTCGATGAACCAGCTCACGAAACAGGCGCTGGGCTACAACTTCCAGAAGGTCGCGTTCACCGTCGGCTCCCGGCAGCTCATGCGCGGCGAGATCGACGTGAACCGCAAGCTGAGCGACAAGCTGGCGCTGCGCGCGAGCTTCGCCTACCAGGAGTCCGACTCGTTCATCAACCACACCTCGCGGGCCTTCAAGGGCGCGTACCTCGCGGCGGCGTACCAGCCGTTCAAGTCGACTCACCTCTCGTTGAACCTCGAGGCGGGGATGATCAACGAGGTGCGGGCCGACACCATCCTGGTGGACGCGTTTTCCAATTCCCAGCGGACCGGCACCACCGCGTCCTACACGGCCACGACCGGCGGGTTCACGTTCGTGCCGGCGACCGGGAAGTTGTTCAGCACCGTGGGCAACCGCCGGTCCACGGGCACGAACATCATCGTGACCGACGAGTCCATCCTGCCCCGCGAGCTGAATTTCTTCGGGCCCAACGCGTATCACGATGTCGATTTCCACGCGGTGAACGTGAACCTGGTGCAAAAGATCGGGGAAAACTTCACGCTCCAGGCCAGCTTCGCGAAGCAGATGATCATCCGGAAGACGCTGACCAACTCCGGCTCGTCGTCCGCCGGCATTTACCTCGACCTGAACCCGACGCTGCCGGACGGGACGGCCAATCCGTACTTCAACCAGTATTACACCGAGTACTACGTGCGCCGCCGCTGGCTGGAGGAGCCGATCAACGACGCGCGCGTCACCGCGGTCTACGACCTGAAGCTGCCGTTCACCACGCAGCGCATCGTCGCCTCGGGCACGTTTCACGACGACACGCCGGAAGGTTACTGGAACTCGGAGTTCGTCGATTCCACCAGCCCGCTCTTCTCCGGCACGCTGGTGAACGCGAACACCCTGGCCGCCTACACGGCCAACGTCACGACGCTCGGCCGCAATTTCTTCTACCGCCGGTTTTATCTCCGCGACGGGGACGGCCGCCAGTTCACCGACAACCAGCCGATTCCCGGCCGCTCCGTGCTGCAGCGCGATCCGGTCGCGGAGGGCGCGGCGGGCCGGCTCACGCACCGCGAGTTCCAGACTCCGTCCTACGGCATCGGCGCCTCGGGCTCCTTCTGGAAGGGACGCATCCGCACCCTCGTCGGCTGGCGGCGCGACGCCTTCGTGCAGGAGCCGCAGCGGATTTTCTACAACCCCGTCATCGGCCAGGAGTACAAGGTCGAGGGCGCCAGCCCGATCGTCGACACCGACATCGGCAAGGAGTCGGTCAACTACGGCGGTGTCTTCCACCTCAACGCCAGCGTCAGCGCCTACGTGAACTATGCGGAAAGCGTCGGCCTCTCCTCGGGCGTCGGCGGCAACGGCCTTGTTCCCGGCACCGTGCGCGGCCCCGCCGCGGGCGACGGCTACGAGTACGGCCTGCGTTGGGCGTTCCTCGGCGGCCGCATCGAGACGAACTGGACCTATTACATCACCAACGTGCTCAACCAGACCGCCACGCCGGGCATCCCGACGGCGGTGCGCACGGAGCTCGCGGCCCTGTTCAGCGACATCAATCAGAGTGGCGCCGACACGCAGGCCACCGCGGCCAAGGGCCTCGAGTTCGAGACCGTGGCCAACCTCACGCCCAACTGGCGCCTGACCTGGAATCTCGCGACCAACAAGCTCGCGACCTCCGATCGTTACCCCGCGCTCAACGCCTACCGCGCGCGGGCGCGCGGGCAGAACCAGGCCACGCCGGAGACGGATTCGTTCCTGTCCACCGTGCCCGAGGGCACGCCGGTGCCCGGCTTCACCAAGGTCCGCTCCAATCTCGTGACCAACTACCGGTTCAGCCGCGGCCCGCTGCGCGGCGTGAGCATCGGCGGCGGCTTTCAGTATCGGGAAAAGTCGTACCGCGGCAATTTCGACCTCGACCGCAACGGGACGGCGGAGGAGCTGTGGTCGCCCGGCTACGTCCTGGCCAACCTGATGCTCGGCTACCGGACGAAGTTCCGGGACCGCCCGGTCAGCGTGACCCTCAATGTCAACAACCTGTTCGCCAAGGATTATTACCGCTCCTACGGCCTCGCCTCGGGCGCCTGGGGCGAAGGGCGCAGCTTCCGGCTCGCCCTGCGCACGGAACTGTGAGCCCCAGGCTTCTCCCACCTCCGACGTCGGTCCTGCGTTCCCTGTCCTCATGATCTCCGTTCCCTCCTTCGTTCGACCCTGGTGCGGCGCGGCCGCGGGTCTCATTCTCGCCCTGGCCGCGCGGGCCGACAGCGTGCGCGACTTCGGGGCCAAAGGCGACGGTGTCGCGGATGACACGGCGGCAGTCGAGGCGGCGATCCGCGGCACGAAGGACGGCACGGTCGAATTTCCCCGCGGCCGCTACCGGCTCACGCGCACCGTGGAGGTCCGGCTCGGCGAGGTGGGCACGATCGGCATCGTGGGCCGGGGCGGCACCGCGACCGTCGTCATGGCCGGCGCCGGGCCGGCGTTTCGTTTCGTCGGTTCGCACGACAAGGGCACGGCCGATCCCAAGTCGGTCAAGCCGGTCACCTGGGAACGCGAGCGGATGCCGACGCTCGACGGGCTCGAGATCGTCGGGGCGCATGCCGGCGCGGACGGCGTGGAGTTCCGGTTCACGCTGCAGCCCACGATCAAGGGCGTGCTGATCCGGCAGGTGCGGTACGGGCTGCACTTCACCGGTCGCAATCGCAACGTGCTCGTCGACGGCGCGCACATCTATGACTGCTCCGGCGTCGGCATTTTCCTCGATGCGGTGAACATCCACCAGATGATCATCGGCGACAGCCATATCAGCTACTGCAAGCAGGGCGGAATCAAGGTCGTCGGCAGCGAGATCCGGAACTTCCAGATCACGGGCAACGACATCGAGTACAACTTCTCTGACGATGGCCCGCCGTCGGCCGACATCTGGTTCGACCTCGCCGGCAAGGGCAGCGTCCGCGAAGGCACGATCGCGAGCAACACCATCCAGGCACTGCAGAGCAGGGGCGGCGCCAATATCCGGTTCACCGGGATTCCGGGCAATCCGCTGAAAGTCGGCGTGTGGAGCATCGCGGGCAACCACATCGCCAACCAGGAGACGAGTATCCACCTTCAGGATGCGGCGGGGATCAGCATCACGGGCAACACGTTCATGCGCGGCTTCGAGCGCCAGCTGGTGGTGGAGCGCTCGCGCAACATCGTCATCAGCGGAAACGTGTTCGACCACAATGCGGACTATTTCACCCGCACGACGCAGTCGCCCGGCGGGATCGTGATCGACCGCAGCGCCGCGGTGATCGTGAGCGACAACCTGATCGACGGGCTGGAGGCCGGCACGGCGGAGTCCGGCGGCGCGCTCAGCGTGACCGACAGCCGCGAGGTGACGGTGAAGGGCAACCAGGTGCGCGCACCCAAGGTGCGGGGCGTCTACATCGCCCGGAGCGCCAACGTCCGCGTGTCCGACAACCTCGTGACCGAGGAGCCGGGCCAGGCGCGGATGCTCGCCGCGGTCGCGCTCGAAGGCGCCTGCCCCGGCACGGTCGTGCGCAACAACACGCTCGAGCGCGGGAGCGCGGGGACGATCGTCAACCGCGCCACCGGGGCGACGGTCGACGAGCGTTGAACCAAAACGATTCGGTGGGGTGAAGCCGCTCGTTCCCGGGCGACTGACGTTCGACCGATCCTTTCGCAGCGGCTTGAGGACAAGCCGCTCCACCGTTCAGCGGCTGCGGATGGCCCGTCGCCTTACTGTTCCACGATCGCCAGCGCCTGGTCGACCGACAGGCCGTCGTGCACCATGCCCATGAGCGCCCGGGTGATCGCGGCGGGCTTCGCGTGCTGGATGATGTTCCGGCCGTAAACGATGCCGGATGCGCCCTGCTGCAGGAGCGCGGCGGTGCGCTGGAGGATCTCGCGGTCGCTCACCTTGCCGCCGCCGCGGACGAGCACCGGCACGCCGCCGGCGACCTCGATCACCTGGTGATAGATGTTCACGTCGTCGGTCGGATCGGCCTTGATCACATCCGCGCCCAGCTCGACCGCCTGGCGCACGAGCGGGACGATCTTTTTCGCGTCCCCATCGACCATGTAGCCGCCGGCCTTCTCATTGGACTGAAAAACGAGCGGCTCGACCATCATCGGCATGCCGAGGCGGTCGGAGAGCGGCTTGAGCCGCAGGATGTTCTCGACGCAGGCCTGGCCGACTTCCGGCTGCCCGGGAATTTGAAAGAGGTTCACGCACATGCACGCGGCGTCGAGCTGCACCGCCTGCTCGACGGGATTCTCGATCATCAGGCTGTAGAGTGAGCGGGGCAGGACCTTGCCGTAGACGTTGGCCACGTCGGTCCGCAGGACCAGCGAGGGCTTGAAGCGGCCGGGCAGCTTCTGCAGGTGGCGCGCCTGGCCCACGGTCAGTTGCACGGCATCGGGGCCGGCCTCGGCCACCACGGCGATCGCGCGCTCGATGTCCTCGATTCCGCCCAGGAAACTGTGCTCGTTGAAAAAGCCGTGGTCGATGGCGACATCGAAGCAGCGGCGTGAGCGCGGATGAAACAGGCGGTTGAGACGGAAGGCTTTCATGGGTTTCGGGAGGTGGACGCAGCAGGCGCGCGCAGTGAGGCGCCGTCGGCGTCGACTTTCGAGGCTCGCCGCAAAGGGTCAAGAAGAGACACAAATGAACACAAATGAACAGGCGGCCTTCCGCGGCCCGCTGGCCGCTGGAACGGCGCGCCCCTTTCTCCGGCCCGCGCTGCGAACCCGACCCTCATCCCGGACCGGCGCTGGTTCCGACGCCGCGGACCCCAAGAGCCGGGCTGGGTTCAGCGGATGGATTCCAGCGTCGGCTTTCCCTGCAGCCAGCCGAGCGATCCGAGGAAGCGGTCGGCCTCGAGCAGCGTGAGCCGGTAGTATTTGCCGTCGCTGCGGCTCGCGTTGAAGAAGCCGTGCGGTTCGCCCTCGTACAAGTGGAGGTCGCAGCGCACGCCGGCGGCCGTCATGGCCGTCTTGAATTTCTCGAGCGTGGCGACGGGGATCAGCGCATCCTGCGTGCCGAGGAACACGATGGCAGGCGGGTCGTCGCGCGAGACGTTGTGGGCGGGCGACCACTCCGGATAGCGGTCGCGCACGCGCGCGGTGCCCCAGCCGCCCGGGCCGTTGTCGAGGACGGGATTGAAGAGGAGCAGCGCATTCGGCCGGGCGGACACCGACCGGTCGTCCTGCGGGTCGTCGGTGCCGTCGACGAGGCCGGTGTGCGCCGCGAGGTGGCCGCCCGCCGAGCCGCCGGCGGCGGCGATCCGTTCCGGATCGATGCCGAGCCGCGACGCCTGGCGCCGCACCCAGCGCATCGCCGTCCTGGCATCCTGAATACACGTCACCGGCGGCTCGCTCCCCTGGCGGGGCAGCAGCCGGTATTCGATCTGGATGCAGACGAGCCCCCGCGTCGCGAAGTGCCGAGCCTGGCCGTCGAACTGCGTCGGCGAACCGCCGACCCAGCCGCCGCCGTGGAAGAACACGATCGCCGGCCGGCGGTCCGACGGATGCCATCCTTCCGGCCGCACGACGTAGGCCCGCAGCGCGCGACCGCCCGTTTCCTTGTAGATCTGCGGTTCGCCGAGCGGAGCGGCCGGGGCGCCCGCGCCGGCGAGGGCGGACACCAGCAGGGGGACGAGGAGCGCGGGACGGAGGATCATGAGTGGAGACGGGGGAGGGAGGGGGAGAGGATCGCGTTCATTCCAGGCCGAGGATCCGGCGATTGCCCGCGCGGTTGGCTCCGGCGGCGGTCGAGTCGTCGAAGGCGACCGGCGTCGCTTCGATGAGATGGCGGCGGATGAATTCGGCGCCCTCGCGCGCGCCTTGCTGCGGGGATTTCACGCAGCATTCCCACTCGAGCACGGCCCACCCGCGGTAACCCGCCTCGGTGAGCAGCGTGAACACGCGCTTGAAATCCACCTGCCCGTCGCCGGGGGAACGAAAACGCCCGGGCCGGCCCGGCCACGATTGATAACCGCCGTAGACTCCGCCACGCCCGTCGGGCCGAAACTCCGCATCCTTGACGTGGAATCCGCGGATGAGCGAACCGTACAGTCGGATGAACTCGAGGTAGTCGAGCTGCTGGAGCAGGAGGTGGCTCGGATCGTAGTTGAGACCCGCGGCGGGATGCTCGTTCACCGCGACGAGGAAGCGTTCCAGCGTGTGGCCGTCGAATACATCCGACCCGGGGTGCGGCTCGAACGCGAGCGTCACGCCGAGTTCCTCGGCCAGGTCGAGGATCGGGCGCCAGCGGCGCGCGAGTTCGGCGAAGGCCTCGTCGATCAGGCCGGCGGGCCGCTGCGGCCACGGATACGCGAGGTGCCAGGCGAAACCGCCCGACATGACGGGAACGCAGGTGACGCCCAGGCGCGCGGCGGCGCGCACGGTGTTCTGCAGCTCCTGGGTGGCCCACGCCACGCGCCCGCGGTCGTCGAGCCCGGCCGGGTAGAAGGGCTGGCACGCGGCCTCGAACGCCGGGTGCAGCGCGAGCGCCTGGCCGGCGCGCGCCGCGTTGAGCTCGGTCAGCACCAGGCCGTAGAGACCGATCTTCTCGCGCCAGTCGTCGCAATACGCCGCCGAGGTCGCGGCCTCCTCGAGGTCGAGGAAATGACGCGCCCATACCGGGACCTGCACGCCCCGGTAGCCCAGCTCGACGGCCCAGCGGCAGATGCCGCTGAAGGTGTTGAACGGCGGTTCGTCGCGGACGAATTGCGCGAGGAAGAGGGCCGGGCCCTGCAACGATCGCGGCGGCGCCGCACTTGCGGAAGGAGTTCCGTCAGCCATGCCCCGAGTTGTAGGAACCCGGGGCGATGGCGTCGAGGCTGCGCCGCGCGGCGGTGATCAGGCGGCGGCGCGCACGGGCTGGCGCGCGAGGTGGCCGTTGAGCATCTCCAGCATCAGGCTGCAAAGCTGCTGGCTGCAGTGCCGGCCGCCAAAGCGGCTCGCGATCTCGTCGCGCAGCCGCCGGGCTGCGCCGGCGTCGAGCCCGTTGACCACGCCGAGGAAGTAGTGGAGCAGGATGTCCGCCCCCTCGCCGGGCGAGAGGTGCGCGATCCGCGTCATGATCTCCGGGAGGGAAATTTCGCGAACAGGGGTGGAGCGCATGGGAACCAGGCTGCCATTTAGGGACTTCTCCTCAAACCCGGAAGCTGCGTAGGCGCGGGCGTAGTTTCCACCGGGCGGTGGCGGCCGGGATTGCCGCTTGCGACGGTGGAGGCGTTCGTGTGTCTAGCGTCCCCCATGGCTCGCGGTGAGAAACGCCCCGTTACCGTCCATACCCTCGCCTCGCATGTCGGCGTCTCGCCCGCCGCCGTGTCGACCGTGCTGGCCAACCGCCACGAGGAGCGCCGGCTCGCGCCCGCCACGGTGGAGCGAATCAGGCAGGCGGTGCGGGAGCTCGGCTATGTGCCCAACGTCGCGGCCCGGCGGCTGCGGGCGCACGATCCCGACGTGCGCCACGTGGAGCTCGGCATCCTCACCTCGTACGAGGCGCCGCTGTTTCTCATCAGCCGCGCGCTGCGGGAACTCCAGCGCACCGTGGACCAGCGCACGTCGCCCGAACGCCGCTACTCGGTGTCGATCGACATGTATCACGCTGGAAGGCTGCGCGAGATGCCGGGCCTGCTGAACGCCAGCCGGTTCAACGGGGTCGTCATCACCAACACGCTGCCGGAGGACGACGCGTTCCTTAAAGCCACCACGCTGCCCTACGCCGTCGTGGTGCAGGGCCGGCGGCTCGCGAACTATTGCTGCGTGCTGGAAACGCCGGGCGCCGGCGGCCGCCAGGCCGCGGAGATCCTCCTCGGTCGCGGGTGCCGGCAGCCCGCGGTCGTCACCCCGCGGCTGCTCACGGAGACCACGGCGGACCGCGCCGACGCCTTTGCGGCGGCCGTGCGCGACCTCACCGGCCAGGGCGCCGTGCGCGTCACCGCCAGCGACTTCACGCCGCAGGCCGGTTCCGATGCGCTGCGCGCCCACCTGCAGGCGCACCCGGGTTGCGACGGGCTTTTCGCCGTGACCGACACGCTCGCGCTCGGAGCCTTCCAGGCGCTCAAGGCCGTGGGCCGGCGCGTGCCCGAGGACGTCGCGGTCGTCGGCGTGGGCGACCACGAGCACGCGGGCTACTTCGATCCGCCGCTGACCTGCGTGGGGCCCGAGTACGGCACCGTCGTGGCGGAAATCATGGCGCTGCTCTTCAACCTCATGAGCCGGCGGCGGGTCAACCCGACGGAGGTGTTCGTGCCGCCGGCGGTCTCGCACCGCCGCTCCGCCTGAGGGGCACCCGCGCGGGCCTTTTGGGCTTGATTCGTGAAACGATTCAGCGCGAAAGTTGCTAAATCGAGTTAGCAAACCCTTGCCCGGCGCCCGCGGCCGCGGCTCCTTCGAACTCAAACCCTGCCATGCCAACCCTGAATCGTCCGTCCGCCCGGGACGCGCGCAGCTTCGCGCGGTCCGTCTTCGCCCTTGTCGGGCTGCTCGCCGCCCTCCTTCCGTCGCTCCTGCGCGCGGCGGAGACCACGGGAACCGTCACCGGCACGGTCAGCAACGCCGCCACGCGCAACCTGCTCGAGGGCGCGAAAGTCGAGGCGCCCGCGCTCGGCCGCTCCGTGCTGACGGACAACACCGGCCGCTTCACGCTGCCCGGCGTGCCTGCCGGCAACGTCGAACTGGTCGTCTCCTACCTCGGCCTCGATCCCAAGCGGGAAACGGTGTCCGTGGCCGCCGGCCAGCGGGTGACGCGGAGCTTCGACCTGTCCGCGGAGATCTACCAGCTCGGCGAGTTCCGCGTCACGGGGGAGCGGGAAGGCAACGCCCTGGCGCTCACCGCGCAGCGCAACGCCGGCAACGTGAAGAACGTCGTCGCGCTCGATGCCTACGGCAACCTGCCGAACATGAGCGCAGGTGAGCTCGCCGTGCGGCTGCCCGGCGTGGCTTCCCAGCTCGACGACGAGGGCAACGTCACTGGCCTGATCATCCGCGGCCAGCCGTCGACGATGAACCGCGTGAACGTGGACGGCAACCTGATGTCCAACGTCGGCGGCTTCAACCGCCAGTTCCAGACCCACAGCCTGACGGGCGCGATGTTCGAGCAGCTCGAGGTGATCAAGGGCCAGACCCCCGACCAGACGGCGGATTCGCTCGGCGGCTCGGTGAACCTGAAGACCCGTTCGCCGCTGAGCATGCGCGAGCGCCGCCGCTTCAACTACAGCTTCGGCGCCCGCTGGGCGGCGCCCTTCTTCGACCACGTGCAGGTGCGGCGCAATCATCCGATCCATCCGCAGACGAACTTCTCCTATCAGGAGGTCTTCGACGCGCTCGGGGGCGAGCGCAACCTCGGCGTCGCGTTGAACCTGTTCTACAGTGAGAACGTCAACGGCCCCACCTCGCGGCAGTACGACTACCAGAACACGCCCAATTCGCCCGCCTACCTCTGGGATTTCCGCACGCAGAACCAGTTCAACAACCGCACGCAGAAGAGCGTCAACCTGAAGGCGGAGTACCGCCTGGCGGAGCACACCAAGCTCATCCTGAACACGATCTACAACGACGCGTTCGAGAAGACCGACTCGCTCTACACGACGCGGGCGTTCTCCAACCAGACGATCGCCGGAGGCACGGCCGCGGCGCCGACGGGCACGGGCGCGGTGCTGCCCGGGTTCACCAGCACGCGGACCGAGATCCGCAACGTCGCGGGCTCGAACTTCGAACTGAGCACGATCCTCCGCCGCTTCCTGAATCGCACGCGTCTCTTCGGCCTGGGCGCCGAGCACGAATTCGACCGCTGGAGCTTCGACTACGATGCCAGCTACAGCCAGACCCACAACAACCTGGCGCACGAGCCCGGCGGCACGCTGGTGATGCGGGTGCCGAACGTCGGCTGGATCATCGACACCTCCGATCCCGAGTCGCCCCGGTTCACGCAGACGAGCGGTCCGAGCATCTACGATGTCGCGAACTACCGCACCGCGGTGTCGCTCCTCACGCGCAACGACGACCGCGACGTCGAGGTCCTCAACGTGCGGGGCAACGCGAGCTACCGCCTGCCACTCGAGATTCCCGCGACGGCGAAGGCGGGCTTCTTCTACCGCGACCAGAAATTCGCCGAGGTCGGCCGCCGCCGGCAGTGGAACTACCTGGCGACGGCGCCCGCGATGACGGCGTCGTACCCCGATGTATTCGCGTTTCCCGGACAACAGCGGCTGCCCTACGTCCATCCGCGCAAGGCCTACGAGGACACGGCCAATCCCGCGCTCTGGGCCGAGGACCTGTACTTCCGGACCGCCGACGCCTTCTCGACCACGCGCAACGCTTCCGAGGAGATCACGGCGGGCTATGTGCAGGGCCAGGCGAAGCTGGGCCGCCTGAACGTGCTCGGCGGGGTGCGCACCGAGCGGACCGACGTCTCCGGCTTCGGCTACGTGCGCGTGGCTCCCGCCACCGCGGCGCAGATTCCGGATCCGGTCGCGCGTGCCATCCACGACTGGAACAACCCGACTTCGAACAGCGGGTCCTACACGCGCACGTTCCCGAGCATCCACTTCACCTACGACTTCACCGACCGGATCCGCGCGCAGGCGAGCTGGTCGACGTCGTTCGGCCGCCCGGCCGTCACCAATCTCGTGCCCAATGCGAGCATCAGCGACCCCAACCAGACCGTGACGATCGGCAATCCGTCGGTCGGCCCGCAGTACTCGGAGAACATCGATCTCTCCCTCCAATACTACCTCAATCCCGCCGGCATCGTCTCGGTCGGCTATTTCCGCAAGGACATCGAGGATTACATCCTCACGACCGAGATCGGGATTGTCGGAGTCGGACCGAACAACGGCTTTGAGGGCAGCTACGCCGGCTATTCGCTGCGCAGCTCCAGCAACGCGGGCAACGCGAAGGTGAATGGGTGGGAGTTCGATTACCGCCAGCAGCTCACGTTCCTCCCGGGCCTGCTGAAGGGCTTCACCCTCGCGGGCAATTTCACGGTGCTGTCGACGGAAGGTGACTTCGGCGGCGGAGCGGTCCGCTCCGACAAGGAAGTCGCGGGTTTCATCCCCCGCACCGGCAACGCCAGCCTCACGTATGCGCAGGGCCGGTACCGGTTCAGCGCGCTCCTCAATTACACCGGCAATTACCTGAACACCTTCAACGCGACGGCGCAGCGCAACATCTACCGCCAGGAGCGCACCATCGTGAACCTGGGCGCTTCGTACCAGTGGCGGCCGTCGCTGAGCTTCTTCGTCGATGTGACCAACGTCTTCAACGAGCCGCAGGCGACCTACATCGGCTTCGAGGATCGCCCGCAGCGCATCATCCACACCGGCCAGGCGCTCGTCTTCGGCGTGAGCGGTCGCTTCTGATGTCGCGATGACGACCTTCGCCGCGACGGCCTCCCGGTTGCCTGCAACGCTCCTCGCGCTCGTGGCGCTGGCGATGCT
>CALFZM010000166.1 GCA_937952235.1 uncultured Opitutia bacterium
ACACCAGTCATCACGAGATGGTCGGGGAGAGCGTGTCGCACGCCTTGCAGCAGGTCGCCCTGACGACCGGCGTGCCGGTGATCAACGGCGTGATCGTGGTGAACTCCCTGGCGCAGGCCCGCGCGCGCTGCCTCGGCCGGATCGACCGGGGGTCGGAATTCGCCGCCGCCACCCTGCAGATGGCGGCGCTGCGCCGGCAACTTTCGCGATGAGCAAGACCCTCTTTGCCCAAAGACGCGACGGACGCGTCGCGGCCCTGCAATTCCTCTACGCGTGGAGCATCAACGCGCCCAAGAATCTCGCGGACGACCTGCAGGAATTCTTCACCAACTGCGAATCGCCGCGCGAACATTACGCGTTCGGCGAGGAGCTGATCCACGGGGTGATCGAGCACCTCGCGGAGATCGACAGCCGCATCAAGGGCCTGGCGCACAACTGGGACTTCGAACGCATCGCGAAGATCGACCTCGCGATCCTGCGCCTCGCGATGTTCGAGATGATCTACCGCAAGGACATCCCGCCCGTCGTCTCGATCAACGAGGCGATCGACCTGTCGAAGCAGTTTTCCAACGCCGACTCGAAACGTTTCATCAACGGCATCCTCGATCGCCTGAAGGACCACCTGGGACGCGACGCGCGCAAGGCGGACCAGGGGTGAAGCCCGCCGGTTGAGGCACCGTCCCGGCTGCCGGCGCCGCGACCCGCTTCTTCCGGAAACACCCGCTCGCATCGCACCTCGTCCGAAGAAAGCCCGCCCATGTTCGGCCTGTTCAAGAAATTCAAGGATGGTCTCGCGAAGACGGTCTCGGCCATCGCCGCGAAGACCCGCGGGCTTTTCGGCGGGCGCAAGATCGACGCCGCGTCGCTCGAGGAACTCGAAGAGGCGCTTTATACCGCCGACTTCGGGGTTGAGACGACCAACGAGATCCTCACCGAGATCAAGCAGGCGTACGGCAAGGACAAGGACCTGCAGGGCCGCCAGGCTGCGGAAATCGGAGCAGCGGTGCTGCGCCGGGTGCTCGCCGGCAGCGAGGGCAACCTCGAGTCGGGCGGGTCCGCGGCGCCCGGTGCGGCAGCAGCCGAGGGGAGCGCGGCGGCGTCGCGCCATCCCGTCGTCATCGCGATGATTGGCGTGAACGGCTCGGGCAAGACGACCACGTCGGCCAAGCTGGCCTGGAAGCTCAAGCAGGAGGGGCGGACGGTCACGCTGGCGGCGTGCGACACCTTCCGGGCGGCGGCCGTCGAGCAGTTGAAAACCTGGGCGACGCGGCTCGACCTCGAGATCGTGGCGAGCCACACCGGGGCGGACGCCGCGGCGGTGGCCTTCGATGCCTGGCAGGCGGCGAAGGCGCGCAACCGGGATTACCTCATCGTCGACACGGCGGGCCGGCTGCACACGAAGAGCAACCTGATGGAGGAACTCGCGAAGATCCGCCGCGTGCTGCAGAAGCACGACGCCACCGCGCCCCAGCACCGTTGGCTCGTGGTCGACGGTTCGCTCGGCAGCAACTCGATCGAGCAGGCGCGGGTGTTTCACCAGAGCTTCGGCCTGACGGGCCTCGTGGTGACGAAGCTCGACGGCACGAGCCGCGGCGGCGCGCTGGTCGGCATTTACCGCCAGCTCAAGCTCCCGATCTATTTCATCGGCCTGGGAGAACAGGCCGAAGACCTGCAGCCCTTCAGCGCGGAGAACTACGCGAAGGCGGTGTTCGGCCTCGACTGAGCCGAGACAAGGCGGTCGGCCTTGGCATCGCCGGCGATTACGACCGCAATGAAAGGTGGAGCGGCTTGTCCTCAAGCCGCTGCGAACGGGTCCGTCGAATGGCAGCCGCCTGGGGACTGGCGGCTCCACCCGGGCTGAATCGCTGCGACCGAACGCAGCCCGACGAGCCAGGCGCGGGCCCTCACCGCGGCTGGTAGCGAGAACGGTAGGCCCGTGGCGTCTCGGCCATGAAGCGTCGGAACTCCTTCGTGAAGTGGCTCTGGTCGGCGAAGCCGAACGCGGTCGCCACCTCCGCCAGCGACTGGCGCGAAAACACCAGCGCGCTGCAGCTCATGCGCACGCGCAACTGCCGGATGTAATCGTGGGGCGACACGTGGTACGCCGCCTGGAACTGGCGCTCGAAGGCGCGCACCGAGAGGCCGCATTCGCGCGCCAGGTCCTCGTTGGTGACGCGGTCGGCGAAGTGCTGGCTGATGTAGCGGATCGCCACGCTCAGGGGTGAGCCCGTGGCGCCGCTGGCGGCGGAGGGCGCCGGCGCCGTGCCATCGGGCTGCGGCAGCGGTCGCGTCACCCCGGCGGTGCCGACGATGCGGCCCATGGCATCGCGCAGCGGCACCTTGGAGGTGATGCACCAGCGGGCGGTGTGATTGAAGCGACCCACCAGTTCGACCCGCGACAGGATGCGCTCCCCCCGCAACACGCGCTCGTCATCGATGCGGTACTGGTTGGCCAGCACCTCGCCGCAAAAATCGTAGTCGGTGCGGCCGATCAGCTCGGCCCGCGTCTTGACGCCGAAATTGAGCAGCAGGGCGACGTTGGCCCACTCGTAGTGCCCCGCCTCGTCCTTCATCCACATCGGGGTGTCCTCGAGGTAGTCGAAGAGCTCGATCACCTCCGGCGGCGCCGCCCCGATCCGGCCGAGGGTGGCGAGCATGTGATCGGCGGTCGAAGTCATGGCAGCGCGGGAAGCGCGACGCGGCGGCGCCGGGAAGGCAAGTGCGGAAGCACGCCCGGGGTGACCGCCCCGCGTCGGTGCGACGACGGCAGGCCGTCGTAGATGGGACGAAGGGCTCCGCGGCGCGCGCGGACCGGGAGTAAACCGTGGCCGACCAGGACGGGATCCCAAACGCAAAGACGCGAAGGAGAGCAAAGACTCGCGAAGGAAAACGGGGCGAAACTTCGCGTGCCTTTGCGACTTTGCGTTTAGGTTTGGGCTACAGGTTTATTGAATCTACTTTAGTCGAACGCCTGCCGCCCGTTGGTCTGCAGATACTCGGCGATGGCCGCGGCGAACGTCGCGCCGAACTCCGCGCGCTTCTTTTCGCCCATGCCGGGGATGCCTTCCATCTGCTCGGCGGTCTCCGGATAAGCGCGCGCCATCGCGCGGAGCGTCGTGTCGCCGAATACGATGTAGGCCGGCACCCGGCGCTCATCGGCCAGTTGCTTGCGCAGCGCGCGCAGGCGGTCGAAGAGGATCTCGTCACACGCGATGTCGCCTTCGCGCCGGGCGGGGGCGCGTTTCGCCTTGGGCAGGTCCATCGGCTTGGTGAGCGTGACCGGCTGGCGGGTGCGCAGGAGATTCATGCCCGGCTCCGTCAGCTCCAGCGTGGCGAACTCGCCGTCCGCCACGGTCACGAAGCCGAGCCGCATGAGCTCGCGGCCGACGGCCGCCCACTGGGGGCGCGAAAGCTCGCCGCCGATGCCGTAGGTCGTGAGCCGGTCGTGTCCCCAGCGCCGGATCTTCTCGGTGTCGGCGCCCGTGAGGACCTCGATGAGATGATTGAGCCCCACGCTGAACCGGCTGTGCTGCGCGATCCGGTAGATGCACGAGAGGAATTTCTGCGCGACGATGGTGCCGTCGTAGGTCTCGCGCGGCTCGAGGCAGTTGTCGCAGGCGCCGCAGTTGTCGGCGGGGAACGTCTCGCCGAAATACTCCAGCAGCTCGCGGCGGCGGCAGCCGGCGCTTTCCGCGTAGTGGACGATCCGGCGGAGCTGCGCGCGGGCGACCTCGCGTTCGCGGGCGTCCGTGATCTCGTCGAGGAAATGCGTCTGCTTGGCGATGTCGCCGGCGCTGAAAAGCAGCAGGCAGTCGCCGGGCAGCCCGTCGCGGCCCGCCCGGCCGGTTTCCTGGTAGTAGCCCTCGATGTTCTTCGGCAGGTCGTGGTGAATGATCCAGCGGACGTTGGGCTTGTTGATGCCCATGCCGAAGGCGATCGTGGCGCAGATGATCCGCGTGTCGTCGCGGAGAAACTGCTCCTGGTTGCGGGCCCGCTCCGCGGCGTCCAGCCCGGCATGATACGGCCGGGCGGAGAATCCGCGGCCGGCCAGCGCCTCGGCCACGCGCTCGGCGGCGGCGCGGCTGGCGCAGTAAATGATCCCGATTTCGGATTCGCGCCGGCCGACGAACGCGATGATCTGTTTCAACGGCTGGTCCTTCGGCACCACGCGGTAGGTGAGGTTGGGGCGGTTGAAGCTCGCGACGAACACCGCGGGATCGTGCAGCTTCAGGTGCGCGATGATATCGGTGCGCACCCGCTCCGTGGCGGTCGCCGTCAGCGCCATCACCGGCACTTCGGGCAGCGCATCGCGCAGCCGGGCGATCTGGCGGTACTCGGGGCGGAAGTCGTGGCCCCATTCGGAAACACAGTGCGCCTCGTCGATTGCGATGCAGGTGACGTTCCACTGCTGCAGGTTCTCGACCCAGCCTTCGAGCATCAGCCGCTCGGGCGCGACGTAGAGCAGCCGGTATTCGTGCCGGTGCAGCCCGCGCAGCCGCGAACGGGCCTCCTCGGCATCGAGCGACGAGTTGAGGAACGTGGCCGCCACCCCGCTGGCCTGGAGCTGGTCGACCTGGTCCTTCATGAGCGCGATCAGCGGCGAGACCACGATCGTCAGTCCCCCGCGGGCGAGGGCGGGGAGCTGGAAGCAGAGCGACTTGCCCCCGCCGGTCGGCAGCAGCGCGAACACGTCGCGTCCGGCCAGCGTCGCCGCGCAGATCTCCTGTTGCAGCGGCCGGAAACGGTCGTAGCCGAAGGTGCGGCGGAGCAGCGGTTCGAGTTCGGAGAGCGCGGCGGACATGGACAGCCGGCGAGTTAGGCGGGCGCTCCGGCGCGGGGCACGGAAAATCTCCGCCCTCGGCTGCGTTCGGAGCCCGACGCGATGCAACCCCGGTCTTCCCCGCCAAAAGTGGGGGCGAGCTTCATCTCGGCATTACGAGGGGGGCGCATGAACCTTGGCCCGGCAGGTTTTTCGGCCCGACGAGGGGGCGCGAGCCGTTTCCAACCCAATCTGCAGAGGTGGGCGGTAAGGCCGAATGCAGCGCGATTTGCTCCGGTCGGCCGACTCGGGCGAGTGGCGCGGCGGGCGGACGAGCCCCCGGGCACGGACCGGAACCGGGCCGTTCCGCCGGGCTCCACCGCTTGCGGCAGGCTGGCGTGCCGGCTTGGCCCGCCCGGGTCCGCGACGGCGTCGCGAGTGACCGTTCCGCGGCACGCTGAAGTTTTGCCGGCCGGGGTCGATGGAAGGGTTTGTGGCCCCGCGTATCCTCTGCAGCCTCGGCTTGCTCGCGGCCGCGTTGGCCGGTGGCGGGCTATGCGCGGCCGGGGCGCCGCCGTTGGCGGCCGGCGCGACGCGGGAGGCCGTGATCGAGGCCTACGGCGCGCCGCTCTCCGAGTCGCGGCTCGGTCCCCGGGAGGTGCTGAGGTACGCTCACGGGCTGGTGATCGTGGAGAACGGCCGGGTGGTACGGACAGAATTCCAGGGAAAGAGCGTGCCTCCGGCCCGACCGGCGGCAGCGGGGCCGGCGGGGCGGCGTGAGCCGGAAGCGAGGACAGGCGGCGGCTGGAATTCCGATGCTGAGGCGGCGGGCGCCGAAGCGGGCCGGCTGGGCCTGCCGATGCTGGTGTGGTTTGCCGGGTCGGACTGGTCACCGGCGAGCCGGCAGTTTCGTGACGAGGTCGCGCTGCAGGGAGAGTTTGTCGCGGCATTCCGGTCGCGTTACGTGTTGGTGCGGGTCGAGCTGAGCGACCAGGAACCAGGCAAGGAGCTGGCGGCCAATTCCCGCCTGCGGGAACGATTGGGCGTCACCGTTTATCCCACGCTCATGGTGCTGTCATCGGGCGGCGAGAATCTCGCGCGGATCGACCTCACGCGCGCGGCGGGAGAGACGTATGCCGGCCGCGTCATCGCCGCGGTGCGGGAAATGCACGATCTTCTCGGTCTCGCGCCGCTGCCGGCGCCGGCGCCTCCCGCCCCGACGCCCGCAGTGAAGGCCGAACGTCCGGTTCCCGCCCTCGAGCGGGTGGCAGGTGGCCTGCTTTCCGGCGGCTGGCAGACGGTGTCGGCGCTCGGCACGGGAGTCGCCGTGGCGACCGGCTTGTTCTGGCTGGTCTGGCGACGCCGACGGGTGCGCCCCGCTCCGCCGCGGCGTTCGTTTTCCGAGCGGATCGCCGAACGCGCGAACGAAGAGCCGACGTGGCCGGAAATCCTGGAGTGGCCGCGACACCGCGTCGCGGGCCTCGCCACCGGCATCGCGGAGTCAGAAGGATTCCTCACCGAGCCGATCCCCGCCGACGACAGTTGCGACCTGCGGCTCCGGCGGGCGGGAGAATCGGACACCCGGGGACTGGTGCGTTGCGTGGACGGACAATCCGGAATGGTGACGGCCAGGCAGATCCGGGGGCTGCACGCGCACATGGCGGTGGAGGCAGTGGGTTTTGGCTGGTTTGTGTCGCCGGCGGGTTTCTCGGAAGAAGCCCGGGCGTTTGCGGAGGCGAACACGATTCGGCTGACGGATGGCCCGCGACTGGTGGCCCAGGTACGCGAAGCCAAGCCGGCGGAGTGCCGCGTGGAGCGGCCTGCCGTCCGCGTCCGCTGAGCACCGCACCCCGCATTCCCGACTTGTTTCGAGCCGGGTGTGCGCTGTCGTCACGACTGCGGCATGCTCCCTCCGGTCCTGCGCATTGAACCTGAACTCGCACGGCGCTTCGTCCTGAGCGCGACGCGGCTCGACGCGCCGCTGCCGGATGTGGGCCGGGCCGTCTCGCACCTGGGTTGCGTGCAGATCGACCCCATCAACGTCTGCGGCCGGGTCCACGACCTCATCCTGCGCCATCGCGTGACCGGCTATCGTGAGGGTGACCTGATGCGCCACCTGCACGGCGAGGGCGCGCCGTTGCCGCCGGAGGGCCGGGTGGCGTTCGAGCATCATTTCGCCGCGGACGGCAGGGCGGCCGGGATTCTCGCCGCTTTTCCCCTCGCGGCCTGGCCGCATCTGGTCGGAGCGATGCGTGCGCGCGCCCGCCGGGCGGGAGCCTGGTCAGGGCGGCTCACGCGGGTACAGCGCGTGATGGCGGAGCGGATTTTCGCGGAGCTGGCGGCGCGCGGGCCGCTCGCCTCGGAGGATTTCACCGAGGCGGGCCGGACGCGGAGCGTCTGGGGCGCGGCCACCCTGGTGAAGGCGACGATGCAAAAACTCTTTTTCCATGGCCGGCTGCTGATCGCGCGGCGAGGGGAGTCAAACCGGCGCTGTTACGACCTGCCGGAACGGGTGCTGCCGGCCGCCGTGCTCGGGGCTCCGGTCCCGCCCGAGCCGGAGACGGCGCGCTGGTCGGTCGTGCTCAAGCTGCGACAACGGCGCCTGGTCTTGCTGAAGCGGGGAGAGGTGCCGCTCGTGGCGGACCTCGTGCAGCCAGTCGCGGTGGCGGGCTGCCCCTTGCTCTATTGCCTGCGGGAAGACGTGGGAATCTTCGAGAACCTGCGCGCGTCGCCGCCACCGCCAGCGGCGCCTCGCCTGCTGGCGCCGCTCGATCCCGCCGTCTATGACCGCCGCGTGACCGCCCGGCTTTGGGGCTTCCCGTACGTGTGGGAGGCTTACACGCCCCCCGCACGAAGGGTCCGGGGATACTATGCGCTGCCAATCCTGGCGGGCGCGGAGCTGGTCGGTCACGTCGATCCCAAGGCGGATCGGCCGGCGGGACGATTGCGGATCATGTCCCGGCGCGCACCGCGCGGGCTGGCGGTTGCGCCGGCGGTGCGGGAACTCGCGACATTCCTCGGGCTGCGGCCCTGATACGGAGACGACCGACCTGCGCTCACGCCGCCGCCACGGCGAGGCGCCCGGCCTGGCGGTGGGGTTCAAACCAGTCGGCCGGCTGGGCGTCGTCGGAGAATTCAGGGCAGGCGTCGGCGATGAGAGCGCGCAGGCTGGTGCGTGCGCGGGCGATGCGGCTCTTCACGGTGCCGACGTTGATGCCGAGCACCGCGGCGATCTCCTGATAGGAGCGATTGAGGAGGTTGCGGAGCGTGAGGATCTCGCGCTGACGTGCATCCAGCTTTTCCATACAGTCGGCGACGAGGGCGGAGAACTCGTCCGTGACCACGGCGCGCGCGGGCTCCACCGTATCGGCGGCAATCAGGTCCGCGAACGTCGCGCTCGCGCCCGGCTCCAGCTCGCTTTCGAGGGAGAGCGTGGCATGCCGGCGGCGGCGGAAGAAGTACCAGTAGCGGTTGCGCGCGAGGTTGACGGCAATCCGGTGCAGCCAGGTGGCGAGCGAGGAATCGCCGCGGAATCGGGCGAGGCCGCGATGGGCCCGGATGAAGGTGTCCTGGGCGATCTCCTCCGCATCGGCGCGATTGCGCAGGAGCGCATAGGCCACGGAGAAAATGCGGTCGCGATATCGATTCATGATCTCGACGAAGGCGGCCTCGTCCCCGGCGTTGAAACGCTGGACAAGGCGCGCATCGTATTCCGCCTCCACCTTGGTCGCCTGGCTGCGGGCGGACGAGGGAGCGGTGGCGGTCTGGCTGGAGGAGCGAGCGAGGGAGGAGTTCGTCATGCGAGGGATGGGTTGCTGGCGCCGGAGCGCCTTGGATTGCCTCCCCTTTACCTCACCGCGTGCCAACCGCCTTCATCGGGAATTTAACAGTCTGGTGATGAAGGAGTAAACGTCGCGACCTTCCCGCGGGGAGGCGGGGCGGACAAACGGAAAGTTGCAGAATGCCCGATGCCCGGCGGCGCACCATGCACGATGCAGATGGCGGCACCGCGCAGGTGGCCCTCGCTTATGCTTCCTATTCATGCCCGTTACGATTGGGTGCCGGGGGGAGAAGGCGGGGCGGGCGGCTCTTGACGCGCAGATGGGCGGGACTCTTCCTGACCTCCTCCGTGCGGGCGCCGGCACCACCAGCGCCTGGCAGGCCTAGCCACACACCACACCATGAAACCACACTCCAAGTTCGCGCGAATGCTGGGGGCATTGCTCCTGGCACTCTGTTTCGCCGTTTCCGTACCCGCGCAGGTGACGACCTCTGGCATCACCGGGACCGTCCGCGGCAGCGACGGACGCGCCGTGCCGGGCGCAGCCGTCAAGGCCGTGCACAATCCGACGAACGCCCAGTTCACGGCGACCACGAGTCCCGACGGTCGCTACTACTTTCGCGGCCTGCCGGTGGGAGGCCCTTACAGCGTGACCGTGACGGCGGCCAACTTCGGCACCGAGACGGCGACGGATGTGACGACGCAGCTTGGTTCCGACGTGGACGTGAATTTCGCGCTCACGGCCGGCGTGACCACGATGGAGAAGTTTGTCGTCTCGAGCGAACGCATGGCGCTCGATTCGAACGCGCAGGGTGCGGGCTCCGTGCTGACGGGCGACCGGCTGGAGGCAAAGCCGACGACCCAGCGTTCGCTGGCCGACGTGATCAGCGCTTCGCCGCTGGTGACGCTCCGCGCGATGTCGGGCGACCGGGAGGAGGCGCAGATCTCCGCCGTGGGCCAGAACGCGCGCTTCAACTCCATCATGATCGATGGCGCGCGCATCAACGACCAGTTCGGCCTCAACATGACCGGGCTCGCCTCGTTCTTCAATCCCCTCTCCCTCGACACGATCGAGCAGATGACCGTCTCCGTCTCGCCGTACGACGTGCGGCAGTCGGGCTTCACCGGCGCCTCCATCAACGCGGTCACGAAGAGCGGCACGAATCGTTTCCAGGGCAGTGCCTACTACATCTTCAGCGGCGACGAATGGCTGGGGTACCAGCTGCAGGGTGAGGACGTCGGCACGCGCGCGACGCAGGGCCGGAAGGTCGTGCCGGTGACGGAGCGCACGACGTGGGGTGCGACGTTCCGCGGCCCGATCATCAAGGACCACCTCTTCTTCTCCCTCTCGTACGAGAAGTTCGAGCGCATCTCGCCGCCCAACAATCCCGGTTTCACGCCCAACGCGTCCGAGATCGCGGCCATCCAGTCGCGCTTCGCGGCGATCAACGCGGGCGCGGGCCGCACGATCGACTGGGGCGAGCCGGGCGGCTCCGCCACCAACATCACCGAGGACGAGAAGATTTTCGCCAAGGTCGACTGGAACATCCTCAAGCAGCACCGCCTCAGCCTCCGGTACTCGACGACCGAGGGCCAGCTGCCGCAGTACGGCGGCTTCACCGCCACCTCGGGCGCCCGCGGCGTGAACCCCACCCCCAACGGCCCGGGCTTCGCCTTCGACTCCTATTTCTACCAGCAGGAGCGCAAGGAGAAGGTGACGGCCGGGCAGCTCGTCAGCCAGTGGACGCCCGATTTCAAGACCGAGTTCAAGTACTCGACGACGGAGCAGGAGCAGCTCACGCCGACGAACAGCGCGCTCCCGCTGATCAACATCCTCAACGTGAGCGGTATCAGCCAGTCGGGTACGCCGACGACGGGCATTCTCTTCCTCGGCACCGAGTTCAGCCGGCACGGCAACATGATCCTGGTCGACACCAAGAGCTACAGCGGCATCGCCGAGTACTTCTGGCGCAGCTTCGTCTTCACGGGCGGCTTCGACCGGGAGGAAAGCGAGTTCGTGAACCTCTTCCGCTCCGGCTCGTACGGCCAGTTCGACTTCAACGGCACCGCGGGCTTCGCGACGGGCACCGTCGCGGCCTTCACGCGCTCGATGTATGATCCGGCCAAGCGGCCCGCGGCCGACCTCTCCGACTTCGCGGTGACCGGCCTCTTTGGCCAGGCCAAGTGGGACATCTCCCCGCGGCTCTCGCTCGTGGCGGGCGTCCGCCTCGACCGCACCGAGGCCGACCGGAAGCCGCTCTTCAACGAAAAGCTCTTTGCGCAGACCGGCTTTCGGAACAACGGCACCGTGGACGGCGTGACGACCGTCTCGCCGCGCCTCGGCTTCAACTGGTCGGCCACCGAGGACCGCCGCGTGCAGGTTCGCGGCGGCATCGGTCGCTTCCTCGGCCGCTCCCCCTGGGTGTTCTTCTCGAACTCCTACAATCAGCTCGGCGTGGGCACCTTCACGGTCTCCACCCCGCCCTCGAGTCTGGAGAGCTACCTTCGCAACGAGTTCGACCCGGCGAATCCGATCGGCTCGGGACCCGACACGGGCACCAACGACCGCGAGGTCGACTGGACTGACGACAAGATCAAGCTGCCCGCGGTGTGGCGCGGCAATGCGGCGGTGGATTTCCGGCTGCCGTTCCTGAACAGCCTGGCGACGCTCGAGCTCGTCCAGACCTACAACGACGACGCGTTCTTCATCCGGAACGAGAACCTGTTGCAGACGGGCGTCGGCGCCGACGGGCGTCCGCGGTTTGCGGGCAACGCCGCCGCGGCCAACAACGCCGCGACCGCCCGGTACCCGGACTTCCTGAATCTGTACCACATCAGCAACATCTCGACCGGGAAGTCGCGCTATGTCTCGATCACCGTCGATCGCCCCATGCGCAACGGGTGGGCCTACAACCTCGCGTTCACGTGGGGCCGTTCGACCGATGCGCAGGTCTTCGGCTCGACGACCGCCGGCAGCCAGTGGAGTCGCAATCCGGTCTTCTACCAGAATACCGTGGTCGAATCGCGGTCGGACTTCGAGGTGAAGAACCGGTTGCAGGCGTCGTACACCCGGGAGTTTCGTTTCCTCAAGAACCTGAAGGACGCCCGCACGCGCGTCTCGCTCTACTACGAAGGCCGGACGGGCAGCCCCTTCAGCTGGGTGTACTCCAACGACCTCAACGGCGACGCGATTTCCAACAATGACCTCGTGGCCGTGCCGTCCAACGTGAACGACCCGCGCTTCAACTTCAGCGGCATGTCGCAGGACGCCATCGCGCGTTACTTCGATTTCCTCGGCGCCGTGGGCCTCAACCGGTATGCCGGCGGCTACGCCCCGCGGAACTCCCACGACCAGCCCTGGGTGAACCGGCTTGACCTTAAGCTCTCGCAGGAGATCCCGCTCTTCAAGCCGGCCAGCCTCGAGGTCTTCCTCGATTTCACCAACTTCGGCTCGTTCCTCAGCGACAAGCTGTTCAATTACTACGAGCGCACGACCCTGGTGGAAAGCGACACCTTCTGGCGCCGGGCCATCGGCCAGGCGACGTACGACGCCAGTGGCCGCATCCAGCTCGCCACCGCGAACGCCCTCAACCCGACGGGTTTCGTCTTCGACAACCCGCAGTCGCGCTGGCGCATCCAGGTCGGCGCTCGGCTCAAGTTCTGAGGCCGCCTCCGCGCGTCGCTCCGGCCGCCCCCGCTTCCCGGGGGCGGCTTTTTTTTCCCTGCTGGAGGCGCCCTTGTGTCCGGGATCGTGATACACGGAGTGGCGTATCCAACGTCCGGAGTCACCCGTTCCGCCGGTCTCCCGGGAAGGGGCTTCCCAAGCCCATTTGCAGTGTATTTCAGAGGGGGATTTGCGTTTTCGGCGGCCTCGAAACCGGCCGGATTCCGGCAAGCAAAACTTTGCGAAAAATTAACGCCTGGGTGGACACAAACGCATTGACGGAAAATTTAGGGGGTACCATGGGTTGTGGTCGCCGCGGCTGGTGACCACATCCTGTAGTGGTCAGCAACCCGTGGATAACTGGTAACAACTTTGGTTCGCCACCGGATTTCCCGGCCCAAGATAGCGGCTCCTCGCACTTCCTCGTCCCTCCCGTTCGCCCCTTCGCTCATGTACAAGACGTTTCAGGTCGGTTCCAAGACGTTCGTTCTCGATCAGGCCAAGGCCGAGGCCGCCTTTGCGGCCAAGAAGGTCATCAACGGCCGCGAGACCATGACCTTCAACCTGCTGCCGCTCAAATACCAGTGGGCCTACGATCTCTACCGGAAGATGAAGGCCAACCATTGGGAGCCGGAAGACATCCCGATGGGCAAGGACATCGAGCAATGGCGGGACGAGAAGGTCGTCTCGGAGGTGGAGCGCTGGATCATCCGGATGGGCATCGGCTATTTTTCCGCCGCGGAAGGGATCGTCGGCGACAACATCCAGCACGTCGTGCGGGAGCTCGTCACGGCGCCGGAGTTGAAGCTCGTGCTCGGGCGGCACGCGCACGAGGAGAATATCCATGCGGATTCGCTGCTCTACATGATCGCCTCGCTCGGCATCAACCCGCACGAGTGCGAGGCGATGTTCGAGGATGTGCCGACGATCGTGCGCAAGAACGAGTTTGTCACCCAGGTCTCCAAGCAACTGCGCCGCGACCTCGATCTCACGCAGCCGGAGAACAAGAGGCTGCTGGCGCGAAACATCTTTGTCTTCGGCCAGTGCATGGAAGGCACGCAGTTCTACGGCCTGTTTGGCATGATCCTTTCGCTTTACCGCCAGAACAAGTTCCCGGGCATCGGTCAGATGTTCCGCTACACCCTCAGGGACGAGTCCAATCACATCGAGGTGTTCCGGAATCTGTTCATGGACCTCGTCGAGGAGAACCGCGAGATCTGGACCGCCGAGTTCAAGGAGGAGCTGCGGGAGCTGATGCGCGAGGCGATCACGCTCGAGAAGGAGTTCATCCGCGACTGCCTGCCGGTGAATGCGGTCGGCCTCGCGGCTGACGAGTTCCTGACTTACATCGATTATATCGCCGACCGACGCCTGGAAGGCTGCGGCCTGGCCCCGCTTGCCGCGGGCGTGAAGAACCCGCTGCCCTGGCTCGCGGAGATGATGGACATCAAGAAGGAGCAGAACTTCTTCGAGGGTCGCGTCACCGAGTACCAGAAGGCCTCGTCCCTGAACCAGGTTCACGACGACGAGCTCTGACCGGGCTCTTCGAGCCGCCCTGGTTTCCTGGTCCAACCCCATCCGTCCCGCGCTTCGCCGTCGGCGGCAACGGACCTGGAACCCGCGGCGTCGGCCTTCAGGCACCGCCTGTCACCCCTCGCTTTCTCCCTGCCTCTCCTTCCTTCGCTCCCCGCCGCCTCCAGGCGGGAAAGCCTCGTTTTCTCCTCTCCGATTCTCCGTCCCTTCGTCCCTCCGCACTTTCATGAGCACGCCTTCCGTCGCCACCGATCTCGCTCTCAAACGCACCGTCCACGCCCCGGTTGAACTGAAACCGCACTACGCTTGGCGCGACGTGCTGGCGGGGGAGTCGATCGAAGTCCCCAATGTCGTCCTCCTGTGCCCGCACGGGGAGGAGAAGTTCGTGCTCGCCGAGGTGGCCGATACCGTGGGCAAGGCGCTGACCAACGTGCACC
>CALFZM010000167.1 GCA_937952235.1 uncultured Opitutia bacterium
ATTGAAAATGAGGAGACACCCCGCCTGTGCCGTATACCCAAAGGCTCAAGACCTTTTTTAGTTCAGGTGGGCGCCGCCGACGCGCGGTCTGTCTTCCGGTTTACGGCCTGACATCTTTCGCGCCGGTGTTGGCTCCCGTTGGATTCCTAAGGCAAAGAGCAGTTATTGAAAGCACCTCGAACACTGCCGGGTGTCGCCGGCAAAGGTAGAATCGCGCCCGTCCCCGTCAAACGCGAACGTCCGATTTACGTCCCGAGAATGGTCTCGTCCAGGTGCTGGATGATCAGCTCCTGGATCGTCGCGAGGAAAAGGTAGCACATGAATGCCTTTCGCAGCGGCTCGGGCAGCGTGGCAAGGTCGACATCGCCGCCTTCGAGCGTGTCGTCTCCCAGCGGCTTGAGGTAACGTTCCCGGAGGTGCAGCCGCACCGCCGCACAGGCCCGCACGATCGGTTCCGCGTTCGACTCGTCGAAGGCGACGACGCCCTCGGAAAAGAACTCGTCGTTGAACAACGCGAGCAGCGTCGCCACTTCGCCGCTCTGGGCGAGAAGCAGCTCGTCCTCCCACGACCGCTTGAACTCCGGCTCGAGGTCATCCAGCGCGATCGGAGCGGCAAGGCGGCCGCGGAGGCTGTCGCCGAGGCCCTTGATCACATCGAGCAGGGGTGCGACGACCGGCAGCGCGAGCT
The DNA here is from genome assembly GCA_937952235.1 of uncultured Opitutia bacterium. Classification (GTDB taxonomy): domain Bacteria; phylum Verrucomicrobiota; class Verrucomicrobiia; order Opitutales; family Opitutaceae; genus ER46. The sequence goes on from CALFZM010000167.1 coordinate 689, forward strand.
TCACTTCAATGCGTTTCATCCGGTTCGAGGATCGCGGTGAGGTGCCACTGCTGGAGCGTGAACACGTAGGCCTCGGCCTTTTCCCGCAGCCCGCTCCACACGATGGACCGTCCCTGCTCGTGGACTTCGAGCATCTTGGTGCGTGCGGTCTGTTCGTCGAAGCCGAAGACTTTTTTGAACACGAGCACGACGTAGGACATGAGGTTGACCGGATCGTTGAGCACGACGACGCGCCACACTCCGGCCAGCCCCAGCTCGGTTCGCAACTGCTCCTTCGGGAGGGTCTTGGAACTGGAAATGGTCACTGGAAGGGAGTGAACGTGGCCCCGGGTGGCGTGCAAATCCGATCGGAAGGGAATTCCGGCCCGGTTTTCGACGCGGCGCGACGCATCGGGGTACCCGTCCCGCGGCTCACCTGCCGGCGCGGGCGCGGGCCGCGGCAATCGCGCTCTCCACCTGTGCCTCCGCACTGGCCAGCGGGATCTTCGCGACCTCCTTCTCGTGGCGCCATTTCAGCTCGATCACGCCCTCCTTGAGGCCCTTGCCGCCGATCGTGATCCGGAGCGGGATGCCGATCAGGTCGGCGTCCTTGAACTTGATTCCGGGCCGCTCGACGCGGTCGTCGACCAGCACGTCCGCCCCCGCCTTCTCGGCGCTTCCCGCGAGGGACTTCGCGAGCGCCATCGCTTCCGGAAGCTGCGGATCGAGCACGCAGACCAGCACCTGGAACGGGGCGCAATTCCACGGCCAGACGATGCCGTCGGCATCGTGGCTCTGCTCGATCACGGCCTGAATGGTGCGGCTGATGCCGATGCCGTAGCATCCCATGACCATCAGGTGGGACTGCTTCTGGTCGTCGGTGTAAACCGCGTGGAATTTTTCCGAGTACTTGGTGCCGAGCTTGAAGATGTGGCCGACCTCGATCCCGCGGCGCACCTGCAACGGCTGGCCGGATTTGGGGTCCGGCTCGCCGGGGCGCACGCGCCGGAAGTCACCAAACTTCGTCACGGCGAGATCGCGCGCGACATTGACGTGGCGGAGGTGAAATCCATCCCGGTTGGCGCCGGTCGTGCCGTTGCCGATGAGCCGCACGGCGTGATCGGCGAAAATGCCGGCGAGCGCCTCCGGAGTGCGGATCGTTCCCTTCACCGCGCCGAGGCTGCCGGGCCGGGCGCCCAGCACCGGCTCGATCTCCTCGGGGGTGGCGGGGCGGAACAGCGCGAAACCGAGCGCGCCGAGTTTCGCCTCCTCGAGCTCGTCGCAACCGCGCAGCACGACGAGGAACGGCTTGCCGTCGCCGATGTAGACCAGGGTCTTGAACTGCCGGTCCGCGGCCACGCCATACGGCGCGGCCTCGAGCGCGGCGATGGTCACCACGCCCGGCGTCGCAAACTCCTCCACCGCGCCGTCGGGCGCGGCGTCGGGCAAAGCGGCGGGAACGAGCCCGCTCGTCGCCTTCTCCCGGTTCGCCGCGTAACCGCTCGCCTCGTTGTAGATCACGTCGTCGTCGCCCACTTCCGCGGGCACCATGAACTCGTGGGAAAAGCTGCCGCCCATCACGCCGGTGTCGGCCTCGACGGCGATGGCGTGCACGCCGAGCCGGCGGAAGAAGCGCTCGTACGCGTCCTTCATCGCGAAGTAGCTCTTGACCGCGCCGTCGTCAGTGGCGTCAAACGAGTACGCATCCATCATGATGAACTCGCGGGCGCGCATCAGGCCGTACCGCGGCCGGATCTCGTTGCGAAACTTCGTCGCTATCTGGTAGAAATTCTTCGGGAGATCGCGATAGCTGGTGATCTCCGCCTTCACGAGCGGCGTGATGACTTCCTCGTGGGTCGGCCCGAGGACGAACTCCGGCTCCCGGCCTGCGCGCTTGCCGTCGCCGGCGCTATCGGCGCGAAACATGATCTCCCGCGCCGCGGCCCAGCGCGGCCCCTGCTGCCACAATTCGGCCGGATGCACGTGCGGCATCCACAGCTCGATCGCGCCGGCGGCATCCAGTTCCTCGCGGCAGATCTGCGTGATCTTCTGGATCGCCCGCAGCCCGAACGGCAGGTAGGTGTAGAGG
>CALFZM010000168.1 GCA_937952235.1 uncultured Opitutia bacterium
GCCGGCTCAACGGCGCCAGGTCGGGATCGTTGACGGTGAAGTGGTCGATGCCGTTGGTGCGGGCGGCGACGATCTCGATATGCTCGTCGGCGTTCAGGGTGTTCTCGTCGAGCGGAGTGAAAAGCGCGTCCACGAACTGGCGCCGCGCGGTGAGCGTGGCGGAGTTGATCCACTGCCGGCCGCCGACCCAGCCCCGGACATTCGGCGGATAAAACAGCGCCTGTCCCATCTGCCGGAGAGGCACGAGCGTGAGGCGCGGGATGGGCGCCACGTCCAGCCCCAGGTCCTGCACCAGTCCGAGATAGAATTGCACGGGACTCTTGATGAAGTTGCCGCGGAACTCCGGGGCGAAAAACAACCGGCTGCTGAAAAATTGCCGCACGAGGGCCCGCAGGTCGAAGCCGGTGTCGCGCCAGCGGGCGCCCAGGGCGCCCAGATGCTCCGGCGGCAGCGCCGTGTCGCTGAGATAGAATCGGGCCATCTCGCGCGGCAGGAAGCTCGCCGCCGCCGGCTGACTGTAGGCGAGCTCGATGACGTCGTCGCCGGAGAACGGTCCGGTCGCCCCAAACACCGTCTTGGTGCGCTTGTCCTGCTGGCGGGGATCGAAGCGGAACTCACCCTCCGGCCGCGCGCGGTACCCGGTGAACGCCCGCGCCGCTTCCTTGATGTCGCCCTCCGTGTAATTGCCTTCGCCGAGCACGAAGAGTTCGAACAGCTCGCGGGCAAAGTTTTCGTTGGGCGCCCGTGCCTGGCTTTGCGCCAGGTCGAGGTAGATGACCATCGCCGGGGAGCGGGAAACGGCTTTCGTGAGCGCGGGCGCGGGGCCAAAGCCGTGACGGGCGAGGATGTCGAAGTGCTGGTAGACGATGGCGGCGTTGCGCACCTTGTCGGCTGCGATCACGTAGACATCGCTCAGAAACAGTACCCATTTTGCCGTCGCCGCATGAGCCGGGGCCGAGGCGTGCTGCAGCCACTTGATGCTGAGCTCCTGCAGGGCGATGCGGCTGCGCTCCTGGAGTTCACGCTGACCGCGGAGGCGCTCCTCGCCGGTCTTTCCCTGCAAGGCACGCTGGGCGGCAAAGGCGCTTTCCTGGAAGCGCGCGACGAGCCGCGGTTGTTCCAACCGCACCGGCTCCGCCGGAAAAAGCCGCTCGAGGGTGCCCGCGAGGCCTTCACGGACGGCGCGCTCCACGTCCTCGGCCCGGGCCGTCCAGCCCGCCCTGCGCAACAGATGGCGTGCCGCGTCCGCGTCCCAGGCGGTCGCTGGCAGCGGTTCCCAGGCTTCACCCGGCGAGAGGCTGAGTCTCATGCGAGCAATGACGGAACCGGACGCCGGCGGGTTTCATCCTCCCGTCGCGCCGGCGGCGGGCGATTGGTGCACCTGGGGCGACCACTTCACGTACTGGGGTTCCTCGTGGAGAAAAGCGTCCGGGGCCGGCGACGGACGCAGCAGATCGGCGTCCCACACCTTGGGCAGCAGGGTCGCGAGGTCGTAGGACACGGCGGGTACCGGCAGACCGGCGGGCAGCGCCGACCAATGCCGGAAGTGTTCCGGTTGCACCAGCTCGCCCGCGAGCTCGCCGGTGGGGATGCGGCGCAGGCCGCGGCCGATCTGGTAGTGATGCCAGGTATCGCGCCGGGCATCGGCGATGACGCCGACCTCCGGCCGCCCGAGGGCGTGCGCCACCACCGCAAGGCTGCTGTACGCGTAGACCGGACGCGGCCGGAGCACCTGCCAGGTCCGCAGCGCCATGGCGGCGGTGCGGATGCCCAGCACCGAACCGGGACCGTCGCAGAACGCGAAGGCGGAGACCGCCAGCGGGTCGACGCCCAAGCGTTCCAGGCCGCGGAAGATCGCCACCCCGGATTCCGCGGTGTCGGTCGCCCACGTGCCGGTGCCGTCCGAATTCAGGTACCCGACCTGCACGAGGGCGGAAGCCGCGTCGATGACCAGCAGGGGAAACGATGTCGGAAGCTGGCGAAATCCGGGCATTTGCCGGTCACGAAACGGCGGGTGTCCCGCGCCGGCAAGCGCGCAGAATCCGTCATTGACCGTCCTCCGCGCCATCCTACCGTGGCCGATTCTTCGATAACGCACCCAGTCCGAACCTTTCGCCGTGAACGTCCAACTGAACCACGTCTCCGCCACCCGCAAGAGCCTCGTCGTCACGCTCGACGCGAGCGAAGTCGACGCCGAACACCAGGCCGTCGTGGGAGAGATCGCCAAGATTGCCCGCATTCCCGGCTTTCGTCCCGGCAAGGCGCCCGCGGCGATGGTGGCCAAGCGGTTCGGCAAGGAGGTCGCCGACGACTTCAAGCAAAAGGTCATCGCCAAGGCGTACCGTTCCGCGTTGGAGCAGGAGAAGCTCGATGTGCTCAATGTGGTCGACGTCAAGGAAGGCACCATCGCCACGGGTTCCGCCGCCACGGTGACGATCACCCTCGACGTTCGGCCGGAGTTCGAAGTGCCCGACGTTTCGGATCTCGCCACCGAGATCGCTCCGACCGAGGCGACGGATGCCGAGGTGGAGAACGTCATCCAGGGCCTGCGTTCCGAACGCGCCGACTTCAAGGCGGCCGACCGTCCCGCCCAGAAGGGCGACTACGTGAAGCTCGCCTACGAAGGCACGATCGAAGGCAAGCCGATCACCGAGCTGGCGCCCGACAAGCAGCTCTACGGCAAGGTGCCGCAGACCTGGGAGGAAGTGGAAGGCGCCAATGAAGGCGTGATCCCCGGTCTCGGCCTGCAACTCGGCGGACTCAAGGCGGGCGACAAGAAGGACGTCGCGATCACTTTCCCGGCCGATTTCGCCGCCGTTCCCGCGCTCGCCGGGAAGGCGGCGGTCTACGCCGTCGAGGTTCAGGAGGTGCGCGAGCGGGTGCTGCCGCCGCTCGACGCCGAGTTCTTCAAGAGCCAGCAGGTCGAGGATCTCGCGGGACTCCAGGCGCAGGTGCGAAACAACCTGAAAATGCAGAAGGAGTACCAGAACCGCTCCGCGCAACGCCGGCAGGTGACCGAGCAGCTGGCGGCGAAGGTGGATTTCCCGGTGCCGGATTCGCTCGTCGATGCCGAGACGCAGGGCGTGCTCCGCCAGTTCATCGAGGAGAACATGCGTCGCGGCGTGCCGCAGGAGCAGTTCGAGAAGGACAAGAAGGAACTTTACGACGGCGCGCGCCGGGCGGCCGTCGGCCGGGTGAAGCTCCAGCTCGTGCTCGCGAAGCTCGCCGAGAAGGAAAAGATCGAGGTCACCAATGACGACCTGAACAACTATATCTACCGCGAGTCGATGCGCTCCGGGCAGAAGGCGGACAAGCTCGTGAAGTCGCTTTCCACGGATCGCGACCACCTTCGGTCGGTGCAGCAGTCGATCATTTTCGACAAGGCGGTTGATTTCCTCGTCTCCAAGGCTAAGGTCACGACCGTCCAGCCAAAGGCCTGAACGGCCCAACCTCGATCCCACTTGTGAGCTACTACGTTCCCATCGTCCTGGAAAACACCGGCCGCGGCGAGCGGTCGATGGACATCTATTCGCGCCTGCTGAAGGACCGGATTATCTTCATCGGGACGCCGATCGACGACGTGGTGGCCAATCTGGTGATCGCCCAGATGCTGTTCCTCCAGATGGAGGACTCGAAGAAGGACATTCATTTGTACATCAATTCACCCGGTGGCGTCGTCACCGGCGGAATGGCGATCTACGACACGATGAACTTCCTGCAGTGCGACATTGTCACGTACTGCGTCGGCATGGCTGCCAGCATGAGCACCGTGCTGCTCGCCGCCGGCACCAAGGGCAAGCGGTTCGCGCTGCCCAACAGCCGCGTGATGATCCACCAGCCCAGCGGCGGCGCCGGCGGGCAGGCCGCCGACATCGCGATCGCCGCGCGGGAGATCCTGCGCTGGCGCAAGACGCTCAACGAGGCGATCTCCCGCCACACCGGCCGCTCCGTCGATCAGGTGGAAAGGGACTCGGATCGCGATTACTACCTGAGCGCGAACGAAGCGAAGGATTACGGCATCGTCGATCACGTGGTGACCTCGACGCGCGAGGCCCAGACCGCCGTCCAGACCGCGGCCTGAGACGGGGCCGCTCCGTTGGCCGGCATCCGGTCGCACGAAGGTGGAGCAGCTTGTCCTCGAGCTGCTGCAGTCGGATTTACCGAACGTCAGCCGCCTGGGGAAAGGCGGCTCCACCTACTTCTGGTCGACTCGCTTCCCGGTGACCCCTATTCGAGCGCCCCGCGCGGGCGCTTTTTTCATGCCCGGACCCAGGCCCGGGCGGGCGCGCGACCCTCGAAACGGAGCCCGCGCTTCGGGTCAGCCTGAACGGCAGGGCTGCAACCTCGGGCAGCCGTTTGCGTCCTGTCGCCGCCTCGTTACGGGTGGAATCCGCACTTTAGCGCCCCCAATCCGGCTCGACTCCCCCTTCCACCGGTCCAACGTCACCATATGGCAAAATCCGCGCGCATGACCCTCTGTTCGTTCTGCGGCAAGTCGCAGGCCGAGGTGAAGAAGATCATCGCCGGACCCGGGGTGTACATCTGCGACTCCTGCGTGAACGTCTGCAAGACGATCATCGACCGGGAGGTGAAGGCGCCGGCGATCGAGGCCAAGCCGGCGTTTCGCCTGGTCAAGCCGTCCGAGATCAAGAAGACGCTCGACGACTACGTCATCGGCCAGGACCACGCCAAGAAGGTGCTCTCGGTCGCCGTGTACAATCACTACAAGCGGCTGATGTTCGACTCCGGCCAGTCCAAGGACTCGGCGGCGATCTCCCCGGAGTTCAGCGAGGTCGAGGTCGAGAAGAGCAACATCCTTCTCGTGGGCCCGACCGGCTCCGGCAAGACGCTCCTGGCCCGGACGCTCGCCAAGATCCTCGACGTGCCCTTCGCGATCTCCGACGCCACCACGCTGACGGAGGCGGGTTATGTCGGCGAAGACGTCGAGAACGTGGTGCTCCGGCTGCTGCAGGCGGCCAACTACGACGTGAAGAAGGCCGAATGCGGGATCATTTACATCGACGAGATCGACAAGATCGGCCGCAAGACGGAGAACGTGTCGATCACCCGCGACGTCTCGGGCGAGGGCGTGCAGCAGGCGCTGCTGAAGATCCTCGAGGGCACGACGTGCAACGTGCCGCCGCAGGGCGGGCGCAAGCACCCGAACCAGGAATACATCCAGATCAACACGTCGAATATCCTGTTCATTTGCGGCGGGGCGTTCGTTGGCCTCGATGCGCTCGTCCAGCGCCGCATGGGCACGCGCAGCCTGGGATTTTCCTCGATTGCCGCCCAGCACGAGACGTCACTGAAGCCGGAGCAGATGATGAAGTCGCTCGCGCCCGAGGACCTGATCCGCTTCGGGATGATTCCGGAGTTCATCGGCCGGCTGCCGGTCGTATCCGTGCTGGATCAGCTCAGCGTCGCCGATCTCGAGAAGATTCTCCTCCGCACGAAGAACGCCATGGTGAAGCAGTACTCCAAGCTGTTCGCGATGGACGGAGTGCGGTTGAAATTCACGCCCGACGCCGTCCGCGCCATCGCCGCGCGCGCGATCGAGCTCAAGACCGGCGCCCGCGCCCTGCGTGCGATCATGGAGAACATCATGCTCGAGGTGATGTACGAGCTGCCGCAGCGCGACGACGTCACCGAGGTGGTCGTCGATGCCGCGGTCGTCGCCGGCCGCCGCAAGCCCACGCTGCGCCGCGCCGGCAAGGCGGAGCCGAAGCAGGACGCCGCCTGAGCGGAATGATGCCGTTGCGGGGTAGCCGCCTGTCCCCAGGCGGCTGACGTGCGGTGGACCGGTCCGCAGCAGCTTGAGGACAAGCTGATCCACCTTTCACTGTGGCCTTACGGCCAATTTGAAGGCCAACAGCATGCGGCCGGGGACGGCCGCGCTCCCCAAGTTCACCAGTGGGCGTAATCGCCCTCTTCCAGCTCGCGCGCGAATTCCACCAGCAGCTTCACGCACCACTCCACGTCCTCGAGGTCGACGACCTCGCTCGGCGTGTGCATGTAGCGCAGCGGAATGCTCACGAGCCCCGTGGCGATGCCGCCGCGCCCGACCTGGATCGCCCGGGCGTCGGTCCCGGTCGGCCGGGGATCGGCCTCGAGCTGGTAGGGCACGCGCGCCTTCTTCGCCGCCTTCACCAGCCGTTCGTAGATCCGGGGATTGATGTTGGCCCCGCGGCAGAGGATCGGCCCGCCGCCCAGCTTCGTCTCGCCGAAGCGGCGGTTGTCGCAGTCGGGATGGTCGGTCGCATGGCCGACGTCGATCGCCACGGCGATGTGCGGGTTCACGAGGTAGGCCGAGGTGGTTGCGCCGCGGACGCCGATTTCCTCCTGCGCGGTCGCGACACTGACGACCTTCGCGGCGAGCGGCTTCTTTTCCTTCGCCAGCCGGATCAGGGTCTCGCCGACGATGTAGGCGCCGACCTTGTTGTCGAAGGCGCGGGCGGTGCCGATGCTGCCGTGGATCAACTCGAGTTCGTGGTCGTAGGTGGCGACGTCGCCGATGCTGACCCGCGCGAGCGCGTCGGCCTTCGAGCTTGCGCCGATGTCGATCCAGATCTCGTGCTTCTTGGGGACCTTCTTGCGGTCCTCGTCGTCCATGAGGTGGATCGCCCGCTTGCCGGTCACGCCCTTCACCGGGCCGTTCGCGGTCTGGATGATCACCCGCCGACCCGAGATGACACTCAGGTCGTGGCCGCCAATGGTGTCGAAATAGAGGAAGCCGTCCTTGTTGACGTACGTGAGGATGAGCCCGAGCTCGTCCATGTGCCCGGCGAGCATCAGCACCGGATCGCCCTTCGGGTTGAGGGTGGCGATCCGGTTGCCGAGGGCATCCTTCGCGTAGGCGTCGGCCACCGGCTTGACGTGCCGGTCGAAGACCGCCTGGGCTTCGGCCTCGTAGCCGGACGGCGAGCGGGCGTGGAGCAGTTCAGCGAGAAACGCGGGGACTTTGTAGGACGCCATGAGTGGAAAGGGCGGAGCGAGTAAGGTCGGGCCGGGCACGCGGCGCAAGCAGCAGGCGACTGGAACCGCTGCTCGACTTGTCGCCCGGTCCCGCCTTCGCTCCCTCGCTTTCGCATGACGATTTATCCCGCCATCGACATCAAGAGCGGTCGCTGCGTGCGGCTGACCCAGGGCCGGGCCGACCAGGAGACGGTCTATGCCGAGAACCCCGCCGACATCGGCGCCCAGTTCAAGGCCGCCGGCAGCGGCTGGGTGCACGTGGTTGACCTCGACGGTGCGTTTGCCGGGGAACCGCAGAATCTCGCCGCCGTGCAGGCCATTGCGGCACTGGGCATGAAGGTGCAACTCGGGGGCGGCCTCCGCACCCGTGCATCGGTGGAGCGGGCGCTGGGCTTCGGCGTGAGCCGGGTGGTCATCGGCACCCGGGCCGCGGAGAGCGAGGCGTTTGTCGGGGAGCTCGTGCAGGCGTTCGGAGACCGGATCGCGGTCGGGATCGACGCGAAGAACGGCCAGGTGGCCGTCAAGGGCTGGGTGGCCACCGCCGACCTGAGTGCCCTCACGCTCGCCCGCCGCATGGACATGCTCGGCGTGCGCACGCTCATCCACACCGACATCGGGACCGACGGCATGCTCACGGGGCCGAACCTGCCGGCGCAGGAGGCCATGCTGGGCGCAGGGCGGTTCAACGTGATCGCGAGCGGTGGCGTGAGCCGGCGCGAGGACGTGGTGAAGCTCGCCGAACTCGCGGGCCGCCACGCCAACCTCGAGGGCGTCATCGTCGGCAAGGCCCTCTACGAAAAACGCGTCGACCTGCCGGACTTGCTCGCGATCGCGCGGGCACGCTGAGAAGGGGAGCGGCTCGTCTTCAAGCCGCTGCGGACCGGTCCGTCGCACGTCAGCCGCCTGGGGACGGGCGGCTCCACCGCAAGGCTTCGATATCGGCTGGGGTCCTGGCTCAGGCCTTCACCTTCTCCGCGATTTCTTCCAGGGGGTACGTCACGATCTCGGCGAGCGTCGGATGATACCACGGCGCGCGGAGCAGGTCGAAGACGGTTGCTTTCATCGCGAGCGGCCCGCTGAAGGCGTGGATCAGTTCGCCGGCGTCGCGTCCGACAATCTCGGCGCCGAGGATCCGGCCTCGTTTCGGCTCCGCGATCACCTTCACGTAACCGTAGGAGGCATCCATCAGGATCGACTTGCCGTGGTCGTTGAACGGGTAACTCGCCGCCAGGTACGCGACCCCGCGGGACGCGAGTTCGCTCTCGAGCCGGCCGATGGTGGCCAGTTGCGGATCGGTGAAGACCACGTTGAGCAGGAGCGAGTAATCGACCGGCTTCAGCCCTCTCACGCCGGCGGCGTGGCGCGCGGCCAGTTCGGCCTGCTGGATCGCGACGTGCACGATCTCCGCGGGCCCGGAACAATCCCCGGCGGCGTAGAGGTGCGGCACCCGGGTCTGCTGCCAGCGGTTGATGATGATCTGTCCGTCCGGGCGGGTGGCGACGCCGGCCGCGGGGAGGTTGAGTCCGGCGGTGTTGGGTTCGCGGCCGAGCGCGTTGAACAGGTGATCGGCGCGGCGGCGGAGACGGCGGCCGTCGTGGACGAACTCGACGGTGAAACCGTTGCGCACGTGGGCGACCGACTGGAGCTGCGTGCCGGCAAAGAGCTCGATGCCCTCGTCGACGAATGCCTGTTGCACGACGGTCGACGCCTCGGGCGAATGGTCGCGAAGGATGTTGGCGCTGCGCTGCACGAGCGTCACGCGGCTGCCGATCCGGCGCAGGAACTGCGCGAGCTCGCAGGCGACGATGCCGCCGCCGAGCACGATCACCGAGCGCGGTACGAAATCGAGGTCGAGCACGTCGTCGCTGGTCCAGAACGGCACGTCGGCGAGACCGGGCACCGGCGGGACGCTGACCTTGGAGCCCGTGCCGATCAGGATGTGACGGCCCCGCACGCGCTCGCCGTTGGCAAGCTCGAGCGTGTGCGCGTCGACGAAGCGCGCGTGTGCGCGCCGCAGGTCAAACTTGCCCGCGGTCAGCGCGCCCAGGCGATAATCGGCGAACTCGCCGATGAGCTTTTTCTTGCGGGCGTGCATCGCCTTCATGTCGGCGCGCGCCGAGGGAATGCGCAGTCCGAACGCCCGGCCCTTCTGCGCCAGGTGCAGCACCTCCGCCATGTAGAGCAGCGTCTTCGACGGCATGCAGCCGCGCAGGATGCAGAGTCCGCCGAGGTCGCGGGCGCCGTCGATCACGGCGGTTTTCAAGCCGAGTGAAACGGCAACCCGCGCGGCGTTGAACCCGGCGCTGCCGCCGCCGATGGCGATGAAATCGTAGGTGGGAATGGGCATGGAGAAAGGCAGGGGATGCGCGGAGGGCGCGGGCGGGGCGGCGGTTGGCGCGGATCGGCGGGCCGTTAAGCGCAGATCGCTTCTGCCACGGCGGCGGCCTTCTCGGGCGACACGAGCCGCGCGATCAGCTCGAGCGCGAAATCCTGCGCGGTGCCGGCGCCGCGTGACGTGACCAGCCGGCCGTCGACCACGACGCGTTCGTGCGGCTGCAACGCGGGCAACTCGCCTGCCACCGAGAAGTGCGCCGTGTACCGGCGGCCGTGCAGCAGGCCGGCGTCGTGCAGCACGGTCGGCGCCGCGCAGATCGCGGCGATCCAGCGGCCGGCGGCGGCCTGGCGCCGGAGGAGCGGGCCCAGCCGCGCGTCGGCGCGGAGGTGTTTCACCCCGGGCCCGCCCGGCAGGAACACGGCATCGAACTCTTGGTGCCTCACCGCCTCGAGCGTGGTGTCCGCGTGGACCGTGATGCCGCTGCGGCCCGTCACGGCGGTCGTTTCGCCGAGGGCCGCGGTGGTCACCGTCACGCCGGCGCGGCGGAGCAGGTCGATCGGCACGACCGCCTCGATTTCCTCGAAACCTTCCGCGAGCGGAGCCAGGAGCGTGGGCATGGCGCCACGTTCGCCCGCGCCGCGCCGCGGAGCAACTCCGCACGGTGCTTGCGCCGCGGTCGGAGCGGGATTGGTTGTACGTTCCCCGATGGACTCCCTCGCCGGCAAACGTCTCGTGGTGTTCGGCTGCGGCTATGTCGGCGCGGCGGTGGCTCGCTGCGCGGACGAAGCCGGCCTGGAGGTGACCGCGCTGACGCGCAATCCCGCCACCGCGTTGCTCCTGCGGGAGGTCGGCCTCCACACCGTGGTCGCGGACCTCGCGGACTCCGGGTGGCACGCGGAAATTCCCGGCGGGGTGGATTTCGCGGTTGATTGCGTGAGTTCCGGCGGCGGCGGGATCGAGGCTTACCGTCACAGTTATCTCGCCGGGATGCAGTCGATCCTGGCCTGGGCGCGCGCCCGCGGGACCGTCGGGACGTTCGTCTACACGAGCAGCACCTCGGTCTACCCCCAGGGGGAGGGGGCGATCGTGGATGAGGCCTCTCCCGCCACCGCGCGCAGCGAGCGCGCGCAGGTGCTGCTCGACACGGAAGGACAGCTCCAGGCGGCGGCGGATGCGGCCCGGCGGCGGTTCGTGCTGCGGCTGGCCGGTATCTACGGCCCGGGCCGGCATCACCTGCTCGAACAGGTGCGGGCGGGAGAGGTCGCGGGGCGGGGCGAACACCGGTTGAACCTCATCCACCGCGACGACATCGTGACCGCGATCGCGTGCTGCCTGCTGGCGCCGGAAGAGGTTGCGGGCGGCGTTTTCAACCTCGCCGACGACGGGCCCGCACCGAAGGCCGAGGTGGCGGCCTGGCTCGCGACGGCGCTCGGCGTGCCCGCCCCGCGCTTCACGGGGGAGCCGGCGGCTGGCCGCAGCCAGGCGACGCCGGACCGGATCATTCGCAATGCCCGCGCCCGCACCGAACTCGGCTGGCAGCCGCGCTATCCGACCTTCCGCGAAGGCTACGCGAAAATGTTGTCGCGTTGAACGGTGGCTCGCCGCTGGACTCCTGCCTCCACCTCCGCTCCGGCGGACCTTCCTCTCCTCTACCTTTCCCAACATGGCTGGACTCGGCAAACTCGTGAAGCAGGCGGAAAAGATGAAACGCGGCATCGAGGCGCTCCAGGCGCAGCTCGACGCCAAGGAACTCGACGTCACCAGCGGCGGCGGCGCGGTGCAGATCAAGATCAGCGGCAGCGGCAAGTTCCTGGCGCTCAAGCTGGACCCGGAGTTCCTCAAGGAGGATGCGCAGCTCGTGAGCGACACCATCCTCGCCGCGGTGCAGGATGCCGCGAAGCAGTCCAAGGAATACAACGAGGCGGAAATGCAGAAGGTGACCGGCGCATTCCAGATGCCCGGCCTGTTCTGAGCGCACCCCGGGCGGAGCGAGCGCAGCGAGTTTCGGCATGACGTCGGCCTTCGAGCAGTTGCAGAAGCAGCTCAAGCAACTGCCGGGGCTCGGCTATCGCTCCTCCGAACGGATCGCCCTGCACCTGCTGGTGGAGAAGCCGTCGCGGTTGCAGGAGCTGGTCGCGGCGCTGGAAGCGGCGGCGCGCTCGGTCCGGCGCTGTCGCCGCTGCGGCAACCTGGCCGAGGCCGAGCTGTGCCCGATCTGTGCCGACGAAAAACGCGATCACGGCGCCATCTGCGTGGTCGAGCACGTGCCCGACCTCGCCGCCATCGAGCGCAGCGGCGCCCACCACGGCGTCTACCACGTCCTGCATGGCAAGCTCTCGCCGCTGCACGGGGTCGGCCCGGAGGACCTCAACCTGGCCGCGCTCTGGGAGCGGCTCGCCAGCGGGGAGGTCCGGGAGCTGATCCTGGCGCTGCCCAACGACGTGGAAGGGGAGGCGACCTGCCATTTTCTCACCGAACACCTCCCGCCGGGGGGGCGTGTTTCGACCACGCGGATCGGCTTCGGACTGCCCAGCGGTGGCGGTGTCCTCTACGCGGACAGCGTCACCCTGAAGAGCGCCTTGGAAGGCCGGCGCGGCTACCAATGAAGGCCGCGGGCGGGGGCGGGTTTTCACTTGCGAAGGCGCCGCTCCGGGCGCATGTCATTGGCCAGTTCTCTCCCAAGCGCGGGCGTAGTATATCGGCTATTATGTGGGCTTCCCAAGCCTGAGAGGCGGGTTCGATTCCCGCCGCCCGCACCAACAGATGACCCCAACTATAACATGAAGAGCTCCAAATCGATCATCGTACTCGCCGCCGCGTTCTTCGCGGCTGGCGTCGCGTTCGCCGCTGAACAGGCCGCTTCGAAGGTGGCCGGTTGCTGCACCAAGGCCCAGGCGGCCGGCAATGCCTGCAGCCATGCCTGCTGTGTCGAGGCCGCCAAGAAGGGCGACAACTGCACGAAGTGCGGTGGCGCCGGCAAGATCGAGAAGAAGGCCAACGCGAAGAAGTAAATCCGGACGTTTCCGGGCAGTTTTCAGCCGCGCATCCAGGGATGCGCGGCTTTTTTGTGCCCGGAGCACGGGGCAGGGTGAGCCCATCGATCGTCGGCGGACATCGTGAGCCCACCCTGCCATGGGCCTTCCCCTCGACCATCAAAACGGCCGCACGGAAAGGTGGAGCGGCGTGTCCCCCAAGCCGCTGCGGACCGGTCCCTCGCACGTCATCCGCCTGGGGACAGGCGGGTCCACCCACGTGAAGGCGGACGCCAGCTAGACGTCCGCCGCGACCGGTTCCTCGCGCCGGTTGCGCCACCGGGCCAGGACGCGCCGCCGGATGTCGTCGGGCGACAGGCCGTAGGCGGCGCGGAGGACTTCCACGCTCGTCCCGTGCTCGATGAACTTGTCGGGCCAGGCGATGCGCTCCACCGCGGTCGAGCAATCGGCCTCCTGCAGGGCCTCGATGATCGCGCTCCCAAATCCGCCGGCGAGCACGTGATCTTCCATCGTGACGAGCAGGGGAATGCAGGCCGCATGGCTCAACAGCAGCGTCCGATCCAGCGGTTTGACGAACCGCGCGTTCACCACGCCGACCGACAGGTGTTCCTCCGCCGCCAGCCGCTCGGCCAGTTGAAGGGCGTCCTGCACCATGCTGCCCAGCGCCCAGATCATGATGTTCGAGCCCTCGCGCAGAACCTCGGCGTGGCCCACGGGCAGGACGGCGGGGTGCGGTTTCACGGGCCGGCCGGTGCCGGCGCCGCGCGGGTAGCGCACGAAGCCGGGGCCCGGCAGCTGCAGGCTGGTGTGCAGCATGTCCACCAGCTCGTCCTCGTCCTTGGGCTGCATGATGGTCGCGTTGGGGACGCAGCGCAGGTAGGCGAGATCGAACAACCCGTGGTGGGTCGGCCCGTCGTTGGGCGACAAGCCCGCGCGGTCCATGCAGAACGTCACCGGCAGGTTCTGCAGCGCCACGTCGTGGATGATCGGATCGTAGGCGCGCTGGAGGAACGTGGAGTAGATGGCGCAGACGGGACGGAAACCCTTGGTCGCCATCCCGGCCGCAAACACCACCGCGTGCTCCTCGGCAATTCCCACGTCGAAGAACTGCTGCGGCACGCCCTGGGCCAGGTGCGACAGGCCGGTGCCGCTCGGCATCGCCCCGGTGATACCCACGATGCGGGGGTTCTCCCGCGCGAAGCGTGTCAGGGCGAGGCCGAACACATCCTGGTAGTTCGGCGGGGAGCCCGCGGACGGCTTGCGACTCTCGCCCGAGACGGGATCGAACGGCGCCGCCCCGTGGAATTTCTCCGGGTGCGCGATCGCCGCCTCGAGGCCCCTGCCTTTCTTGGTGAGCACGTGGATCACGACGGGCACATCGCAGTGCTTGGCGAACTCGAGGTTCTTCTGCAGCGCCTCGAAATCGTGGCCATCGACCGGCCCCAGGTAGCGCAGGCCGAATTTCTCGAAGAGCGACGACTCGACGAAGAAGTCCTTCGTCTCGCGCTTCCACTTCGTGTACACCCGGTTCATCTCCACGCCGGCGGGGAAGCTCTTGAAGAACGCCTCCACGTCGTGGTGCAGCTTGTTGTACGTCCTGCTGGTGCTGATCCGGTTGAGGTAGTGCGAGATGGCGCCGACGTTCTTGGCGATCGACCACTCGTTGTCGTTGAGGATGACGATGAGGCGCTGGGTCGAGGTGACGACGTTGTTCAGCGCCTCCAGCGTGATCCCGCAGGTGAAGGCGGCATCGCCGCAAACCGCCACCACGTGCTCCTTCGTGCCGCTCAAGTCGCGCGCGGTGGCCATGCCGAGGGCGGCCGACAGCGCGGTGCCGGCGTGCCCGGCGCCAAAGGGATCGTGCGGGCTCTCGCTCCGGTACAGGAAGCCGCTGGCGCCGCCGCTCTGGCGGAGCTTGCGGAAAAACTCGCCCCCACGGCCGGTGAGCAGCTTGTGCACATAGCCCTGGTGGGCGACGTCGAAGACGAACTGGTCCTGCGGCGAATCGAACGTCCGATGCAGCGCGATCGTGAGCTCCACCACGCCGAGGTTCGGGCCGATGTGCCCGCCGTTCTTCGCCGTGATCGCGATCAGTTCCTCGCGGATCTCCTGCGCGAGCTGCGGAAGCTGCGCGGGGGTGAGCGCCTTGACATCAGCCGGGCCGCCGATGGTTGGCAGCAACCGTGGCGAGGGCGGGGGAGGAAGGTCTTTCATCAAGTCGGCAGGGCGGAAAGGGCCAGGAATTTCAGTCTTCGCGGCCCGCTTCAAACTTTTCGAACGTCACCGTGCCGTCCTTTTGCTTCTTGAGCTGCTCGATCTTCAGCTCGGCCTCCCGGAGCCGGCCTTCGCAGATCTTCAGGAGCCGGTTTCCTTCCTCGAACTTCGCCAGCAGGTCCGCGAGCGGCACCTCACCCGATTCCATCGTCTCGACGATGGCTTCGAGCTGGCCGAGGGCGGCTTCGAACGACAGGCGGGCATCGGTGGCTTCCACGCCGCGCAGGAT
>CALFZM010000169.1 GCA_937952235.1 uncultured Opitutia bacterium
CAGCTCCAGCCTGAAGTAGTCGCGCGCGTTGGCGTAGCAGATGTTCCGCACCATGCCGCCGACGAGTCCGTAGTCGGACGGAATCTCGCCGCGCGCCATGTCGCCGCCGAGCAGATTGCAGAGCGTGCGGCGGAAATACTCGTGCCGCGGATAGCTCACGAAGCTGCGCGAATCCGTGATCATGCCGACGAAGCGCGAGAGCAGGCCCAGGTTGGAGAGCGCGTTCATCTGCCACTCCATGCCTTCCTTCTGGTCCAGGAACCACCAGCCGCTGCCGAACTGCACCTTGCCCGGAATCGAGCCGTCCTGGAAATTGCCGATCATCGTCCCGAGCACGTAATTGTCGTTCGGGTTGTTGTTGTAGAGGATCGTGCGCGGCAACTGGTCGGTGGCGTCGAGCGCGTTGAGGTAGCGCGAGAGCGCCACCGCCTGCGGGAAATCGCCGATCGAGTCGAAGCCGGTGTCCGGCCCGAGCTTGCCCAGGAGCCGGTTGTTGTTGTTCCGCAATGCGCCCAGGTGGAGTTGCTTCACCCAGCCGCGCGCGGCATCCCAGCGGCCAAACTCCAGCATGAGGTACGAGCCGTAGCGCGCCGCCTCCTCCGCGGTCGCCGCGCGGCCGCGGCGGACGGCGTCGAACACCATCTTCGCCTGCGCGTGCGTGCACGGCTCCGCGAGCGCGCTCTCCAGCCCGTGATCGGACACCCGCGCACCCAGCGCGTGAAAATCGTCGTGCCGCTTTTTCAACGCGCCGAGCAGGTCGTCGAAGGTCTTGATCCCGTTCGCCCAGCTTGCCGCGGCCGCCAGCCGGTCAACCCACGCGTTGAACGCCGCCGGGTTGGTGACGCCGAGCGCCTTGTCCGGACGAAACGCCGGATACACGCGGGCCTTGAGCTTGCCCGGATTCGCGCGAATCGCCTCGTGATGGCCGAGGGAGTCGGCCGGGTCGTCGGTCGTGCAGACGACGGCGACATCGGACAGGTTGATGAGGTCATGCACCCGCAGCTTCGCGAGCTTCGCGTTGGCGCGCTTCCAGATCTTCTCCGCGGACTTTCCGGTCAGCAGTTCATCGACGCCAAAGTACCGCTTCAACTCGAGCGCGCTCCAATGATAGAGCGGATTGCGCAGCGTGTGCGGCACGGTCTCCGCCCAGGCCTGGAACTTCTCCCGCGGCGACGCCCCGCCGGTCACGAACTCCTCCTTCACCCCGTTGGTGCGCATCGCCCGCCACTTGTAATGATCTCCGCCCAGCCAGAGTTCGGCGAGATCCGCAAACTGGTGGTTCTTCGCGATCAGGTCCGGCGGAAGATGGCAGTGGTAATCGAAGATCGGCTCCGGCTGCGCGAAACGATGATACAGCTCGCGCGCCTGCTTCGTGCTCAGGAGAAAATCTTCGTGGATGAACGGCTTGGGCATGGGATTGGAGGAGCGAGGAGCGGGTAGTGAGGAGTGGGAAGGAAAGTGACGCTATCCGAAAACGACTCGGAAATGGCGGATTCCGGCTCGTCGCCACCCGCGGCTTTTCACCGCGAAATATCGTTCAGCATCTCCTCGAGCGTCGCGTAGCGCTCGAGGAGCTGGCGCGCCGCGGCGCACGTTTCGGGTTGGGCGAGGCCGGTGTTCTCCGCGAGGAACACGAGGTACGCGGCGATGTTTTTCGCGAAGCGCAGGCGGCCTTCGTCGCTGATGGCGTAGAAGCGCGCGCGCTGCCGGTAGCCCGCCGCGGTGTGATCGCCGAGCGCCGCCTTGTCGGCACGGCCGCCCGCGGCCAGGACGTAGAGAAAGTTGTACTCGAACCAGAACATGTGGTCCGGGCTGGGTGCCAGCGACTCGAGCGCGGCACGCGTGGCGCTCGGACTGGCGAACACGTCCGGACTCCGCCCGGCGCCGGTCAGCGCGTCGGTCACGAAGAGGCGCGCCATCTTCTGCTCGGTGGCGTCGGTGCTGTACGCGCCGGCAAGCGCCAGTTCGAGGGTGAACCGGTACCAGTCCCGCCACAGCGCCTGGTCCGCGGGGCTCTTCGAGGCAAACAGCGCGCGGCCCATCTCGTAGGTGTAGCGCCCGCTGGTCTTGATCTCGAGGCGGCCGCCGGTGACCTGCCCCATGACCTGGTAGTTCCCGGCCGATTTGCCGGATCCCGAATGAAAGCCGATGCTCACGCCAAACTGCCGGCAGACCGCCCACTGCGCCTCGATCAACCCGCGCAGCGCGGCGTCGTCGGGATACGGCATGTTCTTCTGGAAGCCGAAGGCCGGTGCCACGAAATGAATCCTCATGCCGAGTGCTTCGCACAGCGCCAGCATCACGCCCGTCGTCGCCGCCGTGGTGAGCCCGGGCAGTTCGTCGATCGAAAGCTCCCGGAGGTAGGCGCGGCCGACCGCGGTGCTGAACCGCTGCGCGCGCGCCGCGGCATATTTCTCGTCGCGGCGCTTCATCTTCTGCAGCGCCGGCCACACGTAGGCCAGCAACCGGGCAAACTCCGCCTCGTCGAGCGTGAGTCCGGCGCCCGCCACGCGCGCCCGCACCGCGGCCACCCGCTCCGCCGGGACCTGCGCCTTCACCCACTCCGCCGCATTCTCGGGCACGGTCGTCTGTGCCAGCTCGGGGGACAGGTCGAAGGTGATGTAGCTCGCGAGCACGCAGCCGGCGACGAGCGCATCTTCGCGGACGTCGAACTTGCCGCCGATCGGCTGGTGGTCGGCATTGAAGCTCCACGCGACCCCGCGCCGGTGGAAGCCGGTTTTCAGCTTGGCCAGCACGCAGCCGTGACTCATGCCCTCGACGCTCTGCCCCTGGTGGCCTTCCGGCACCGTCGTGCCGATGAAGGGGAAAGGCACGCGGTCAAGCTTGCCCGCGAGCATCACGTCGACGTCGTACACCAGTTCGCGCGGGATCGAGTTCTGGTTGGCCGTGACGCCGAGGCTCAGTGCGCTCATCGCCCAGTCGACGGCCGGCCAGTGCAACGTGGTGAACCGCGCACCGACGCCGAGCGTGCTGCGCCCGAGCGTCTCCGTCGCCGTGGGAAAGATCGTGCTCGCCGGCTGGTGCGCCTGCACGAGGTTCTTCAACCGAAGCAGGTTTTCGAACGTGGCGGGGAAAGCCTGCGTGCCGTCGGCCAGCTCGATTCCATCATGCAGCACATCCGTCCGACCCTGCAGCCGCCAGGCGCAGTCGCCGCTGGCGCTCTCGAGCAGCGTCCATGCGCCCGCGGCCGTCTCGAACCGGCTCTTCGGATAGACTTTGAGCAGCTTGCCCGCCCGCAGCTGGTCGCTGAGCGACTGCCAGTCGAGACAGAAATCGGGGCTCACGCACGGGTTGGTGGCGATGCGCAGGTTGTGCTCGAGCAGGAAGCGGTTGATGGCGGACATTGGATCGGCAAAAACGCGGGGCGAAGTCGCTCAGATTAGAGCGAAGGAGACAAGGCCGGGGTGGACCACGAAACACACGAGCGACACGAAAGTGAGGCCCGGTATTTCGTGTGATTCGTGTGATTCGCGGCTTCTCCCGCCTCAGTCCCACCCGCGCGCGGCGTCCTCGACCAGTTGCTGGAGGATGGGGAACCGAATCTGGCCGTAGTTGAGGGCGTAGCGCAGCCGGTCGTGGCGGAAGATCCAGGTGGCGGGCACCCACCCGACGCGCAGGCCCATGAACGACGTCATCTCCTCGCCCGGCCGGCGTGAGGGGTTGGGGTGCTGCAGGTGCACGAAGTTCTGCTGCGGGCCGAGCCCGAATTTCAGCAGCTCCTTCGCCCCGTCGCGTTCGTCGCGCACGGTGATGAAAACGACCCTTGCCTTCGGGTTGGCCTCGATGAATTTCTTCCAGCCGCCCGACTTGAGCTCGGCGTGGCAGTTGGGGCACCAGGGCGCCCAGAAGTGCACGACGGTGACGGCGCCCGACTTCGTCATCTCCGCCACCTGTCGCTCGATCGGCAGCCATTCCGCCGCCCGGCCGGCCGAAATCGCGAGGAGGAACAAGAGGAAAAGGCCCGCGCGGAACATCATGCCGCCACCGTAGGCCCGCAGGCCCGGCGCGCAACCTCGCGCGACCGACGGCCGGCGCGGGCCCCGGCCTCCGGTCCACACCCTAGGGCCACTTTCATGATTGCGCGCGCCGGTCGGCCCGCTGTTCTCGCGCCTTTCCTCGCATGTCCGTCGTCGCCTCTCCGGCCTCCCCGTCCGCCGCGCCCAATCCCGATCACGTCCTCCGCCTCGCGCAGGAGCTCGGCGTGAAGGTCTTCCAGGTCGCCGCCACGGCCCAGCTCCTCGGCGAGGGGGCGACGGTGCCGTTCATCGCCCGCTACCGCAAGGAGGCCACCGGCGAGCTCGACGAGGTGCAGGTGACCTCGATCCGGGACCGGCTCGAGCAGTTGCGCGCGCTCGACGAGCGCCGCGCCTCGATCCTCGCCTCGCTCAAGGAGCGGAACCTGCTGACGGCACCGCTCGAACTTGCAATCCAGAAAGCGGATACGCTCACGGCCCTCGAGGACCTCTACCTGCCGTTCCGCCCGAAGAAACGCACGCGCGCCACGATCGCGAAGGAGAAGGGCCTCGAGCCGCTCGCGGAGCTGCTGTGGGCGCAGGATCCGGCGACCGACGTCGCCGCCGCGGCGGCAGCCTGCGTCGGCCGGTCCTACGTGGCCGACGACGGCAAGAACCAGGCCGCCACGATCGCCTCCGCCGAGGAGGCGCTGGCCGGCGCCCGCGACATCCTCGCGGAGCGGATCAGCGACGACAAGGACGCCCGCGCCAGGCTGCGCGCCCTGTTCCAGCGCGACGCGGTGATCTCGAGCCGGGTCATGCCCGGGAAGGAGGCCGATCCCGAGGCGGCGAAATACAAGGACTATTTCGAATGGAGCGAGCCGCTGGCCCGGGCGCCGTCGCACCGCGTGCTCGCGATGCGCCGCGGGGAGAAGGAGCTGTTCCTGATGATGCGCGTGCAACTGCCCGACGAGGCCGCGGCGTTTGCCACCGTGCAGGGTTTGTTCGTCAAGGGACGCAGCCCGGCCGCGGACCAGGTCGTGCTCGCGGCGCAGGATGCCTGCAAGCGCCTGCTCGGGCCCGCCATGGAGACGGAGATGCGGCTCGAATCGAAGAAGCGTGCCGACGAGGCCGCGATCAAGGTGTTCACCGATAACCTGCGCGAGCTGCTGCTGGCCGCCCCGCTCGGCCAGCGGGCGGTGCTGGCGATCGACCCCGGCTTCCGCACCGGGTGCAAGACCGTGCTGCTCGACCGGCAGGGCAAGCTGCTGCACAACGACGTCATCTACCCCGACCGCCACGCCGAGGAGGCGAAGGAGAAGCTGCTCGGCTTCGTGAAATTCTTCAAGGTGGAGGCCATCGCCATCGGCAATGGCACCGCCGGCCGCGAGACGGAGGCCTTCGTGCGCGCGCTCGGACTGCCGGCCTCGATCCCGATCGTGCTCGTGAACGAATCGGGCGCCTCGATCTATTCCGCGAGCGAGGTCGCCCGCGAAGAGTTTCCCGACCACGACCTGACGGTGCGCGGCGCCGTGTCGATCGGCCGGCGATTGATGGACCCGCTGGCCGAGCTCGTGAAACTCGATCCGAAGTCGATCGGCGTGGGTCAATACCAGCACGACGTCGACCAGCCCGCGCTCAAGCGCTCGCTGGACGACACCGTCGTCAGCGCCGTCAACGGCGTCGGCGTCGAACTCAACACCGCGTCCAAGCAACTGCTCAGCTACGTCTCCGGCCTCAATGCCGCCACCGCCGCCGCGATCGTGACGCGCCGCAACGAGAAGGGGCCGTTCAAGTCCCGCGCCGAGCTCAAGGAGGTGCCACGCCTCGGGCCGAAGGCATTCGAGCAGGCGGCCGGGTTTCTGCGCATCGCGGACAGCCCCCACCCGCTGGATGCGAGCGCGGTGCACCCCGAGCGGTATGCGCTGGTGGAGCAGATGGCCGCCGACCTCGGCGCCACCGTCGCCGACCTCCTGCGCGACGCGAAACTCCGTTCCCAGATCAAACTGGAGAAATACGTGACCGCCGAGGTGGGCCTGCCCACCCTGTCAGACATCATGGCCGAGCTGGCCAAGCCCGGGCGCGACCCGCGCCAGAAGTTCGAGGCGTTCAGCTTCACGGAAGGCGTCAACAAGCCCGAGGACCTGAAGCCCGGCATGAAGCTGCCCGGGATCGTGACCAACGTGACGGCGTTCGGCGCGTTCGTGGACATCGGCGTGCACCAGGACGGGCTCGTGCACGTGAGCCAGCTCGCCGACACTTTCGTGAAGGACCCTGCGGCGGTGGTGAAGCCGCAGCAGAAGGTGATGGTCACCGTCACGGAGGTGGACCTGCCCCGCCAGCGCATCGCCCTGTCCATGCGCAGCAACCCGCAGCTCGGCCCCAAGACCGCGGCCGGCGGGAGTGGCGGGCCCCGGACGGCACCCGGCCAGCGTCCCGGTTTCAATGGACCGCGCCCCGGCGGCGCCCCCGCCGCGCCGAAGCCTCCGCCGTCGCTGAACGGCGACTGGTTCAGTGCGGCGATGAGCAAGAAGAAGTGACTTCCGCCGGGAGCGCCGGCCAGGTGCGCCTGTTCTCAAAGGGGTCAGGTAACATGAGTGGCAGCTAAGGAAGAAAGCCGTCCCGAGAGGCGG
>CALFZM010000170.1 GCA_937952235.1 uncultured Opitutia bacterium
ACCCTGACCGGGGTCGTGGAGCGGATCATCTTTCTCAACGAGGAGAACCACTACACCATCGCCGAGTTCCGCCCCGACGTCCCGGGCCGGGCGGCGCCGGAGGGACGGGCCCGGCCCGAGCCGGTGACGATCCTCGGACCGCTGCCGGGCGTCGAGTGCGGCGAGACCCTGCACCTCACGGGCGAGTGGAGCCGCCACGCGCAGCACGGCGCCCAGTTCAAGATCGCGGCGTTCAAGAGCGAGCTGCCGGCGAGCGTGTACGGGATCCGCAAATACCTCGGCAGCGGCCTGGTGCCAGGCATCGGCAAGGTCTACGCCAACAAGATCGTCGATGCCTTCGGCACCGACACCTTCCGCGTCCTGAGCGAGGAGTCGGCCCGGCTCCGCGACGTCGAGGGCATCGGCAAGAAGCGCGCCGCCGCCATCAAGGATGCCTGGGACGCCAAGCGCACCGAACGCGAGCTGTACATCTTCCTCCAGACCTACGGCGTCACGCCCGCGCAGTGCGTGAAGCTCGTGAAGCACTACGGCACCGGCGCGAAACGCATCCTTACCGAGGAACCCTACACCGTGGCGCGCGAGATCGACGGCATCGGCTTCAAGACCGCCGACCGGATCGCGATCAACCTCGGATTTGCCAACGACGCCGCCCCGCGGCTCGACGGCGGTCTGCTCTTCGCGCTGGAGACGCTGCAGGAGGAGGGCCACACCGCGTATCCGGCCGACGCCCTGCGCGACTACACCGCGAACCTGCTCGAGACCACCACCGAGCGCGTCGCCGCCCGCATCGACGCCCTTGTCGCCTCGAAGGCGCTGGTGCGGCACGAGGCCGCGCCGCCGGCGGACGGGGACGTCCGCGCTCCCGGACCCGCCCTCATCCAGCTCCCGCACAACGACCGCGCGGAACAGAAGATCGCCGCCGCGGTGCTGCGCCTCACGCGGGTCGCAAGCGGCCTGCCGCCGATCAAGGTCGACGCCGCCGTGCAGTGGGCGGAGCAGAAGGCCGGCTTCGAGTTCCACGAACTCCAGCGCGCCGCCGTGCGCGCCGCGCTCACGAGCAAGGTCTCGATCCTCACCGGCGGGCCCGGCACCGGCAAGACGACGATCCTCCGCGCGCTCGTCGAGATCCTGAAGGCGAAAAAGGTGCGCGTGCACCTCGCCGCCCCGACCGGCCGCGCCGCGCAGCGGCTCGCGGAGACGACGGGCGGCTACGCTTCCACGATCCACCGGCTGCTGAAATACGATCCCGCCGGCGGGGGGTTCATCGCCAACGAAAGCGCGCCGCTCGCGACCGATTTCCTCGTGCTCGACGAAGCCTCCATGCTCGACACGCGGCTCGCGGCGGCGCTGTGCCAGGCCGTGCCTTCGCGGGCGCACCTCCTGCTCGTCGGCGACACCGACCAGCTCCCGAGCGTCGGCGCCGGCAACGTGCTCAAGGACCTCATCGCGCTCAGCACCACCTCCGGCCCATCGCCCCTCGCCTCTCCCCCTTCCCCCACCGAATCCCGCCGAGGCGGGATTCGGCTCACCCGCCTCGCCGTCATCTACCGCCAGCAGGGCCAGAGCCAGATCGTGACCACCGCGCACGCGATCAACTCCGGCGACCCCTCGCTCCCGCCGGTCGTCAACGATGTCTCCGGCGCCCAGGTCTGGTCCGATCTCAACTTCATCGCCGCGAGCGACGCCGACGACTGCGTGCGCAAGGTGCAGCAGCTCGTGACGGAGTTCATCCCGCGGATGCTGAAATGGCCGCACCCGGTGCACGACGTGCAAGTGCTCGCACCGATGCACAAGGGCGTCGCCGGCGTGGGCAATCTGAACCTGCTCCTGCAGGGTACGCTCAATCCGCACGGCCGCGGCCTGCGTGCCGGCGGCGCCGAGTTTCGTCCCGGCGACAAGGTCATCCAGCTCCGGAACAATTACGACAAGAACCTCTTCAATGGCGACATCGGGGTAGTGACAGCCGTGCACCCCGATACCGGTGCGCTCGAGGCGGATTTCGACGGGGAGAAGCCGACGTTCGAGCGAGGCGACCTGGGGGACCTCGCGCTCGCATATGCGATCAGCATCCACAAGTCGCAGGGTTCCGAATACCCCGTGGTCATCGTGCCGCTGCTCAAGGCGCATTTCATGATGCTGCAGCGCAACCTGATCTACACGGCGATCACACGGGGGCGAAAGAAGGTCTTCCTCGTCGGCGAGCCCGCCGCGTACGCCATGGCCGTGCGCAACGCCGAATCGAAGCAACGCCTCACCCACCTGAAGGAGAAGCTGGCGGCCGGGTGAAGGCGATCCCCGGAGTGTGGGGCCTGAGCCGGCGACGATGCCATTGCAGTGGAGCCGACTGTCCCCAGGCGGCTGACGGGCGACCGACCGGTCCGCAGCGGCTTGAGGACAAGCCGCTCCACCTTTCGATACGCCCCTCTTCAGGGATGATTGGAAGCCCAACTGCATGAGTATGGCTGGGCGCGAACGGGCTCGCCCGGCGGTGACGCAGCGGCCGGGGGACAGGCCGCTCCACCTTGTCGACGGCGAGTTTGCGAATTCGGCGGTCGCGCTCACCCTGCGGTGCCCAGCAAACAGCTTGTTGCCCCCTCTCCGCGCCACCAGAGTCCGTCCCGTCCGCTCCCCTCTCCCCGCCCGTGAAACGCCTCATTCTCCTCCTCTCGGTCCTCGTCACGTCCGCCGGCCTGCGCGCCGCCGACACGGAACTGCTCCCCGGCCTTCCGCCGCACATCAAGGCGCCAACCGACCAGGCGGCGTTCCGCCGGTTCGTGCTCGATAACGGGCTCAGGGTCCTGCTGGTTTCGGATCCCAAGTTCAACAAGTCGGGCGCGGCGCTCGCGATCTCGATCGGCCAGATCGACGATCCTGCCGACCGCGAGGGCATGGCCCATTTCCTCGAGCACATGCTCTTTCTCGGGACGGAAAAATATCCGAACGCGAACGAGTACGGCAATTTCATGCAGGCCAACGGCGGGTACAACAACGCCTACACCGCGACCGACCATACCAATTACCAGTTCGAAGTCCGGCACGAAGCGCTCGCCGAAGGCCTCGACCGGCTGGCCCAGTTCTTCATCGCCCCGCTCTTCAATCCCGAGTTCACCGGCCGCGAGATCAATGCGGTGCACAACGAAGCGATGCGCCACGTGCAGAACGACCAGCGGCGACTGTTCAACGTCGCGCGCGAGCTCTACACGCCGGGCTCCGGCGAAAGCAAATTTTCCGTCGGCAACAAGGACACCCTCGCCGGCGCCACGCCCGCCCAGGTGCGCGCATTCTACGAAGCCACCCATTCCGCCGACCGGATGGCGCTGACCGTCTGCGGCAAGGTGTCGCTCGATGACCTCGAGAAGCTCGCCCGCAGCACGTTTTCCGTCCTGCCGAAGCGCGCGGTGGCGGCGGTGAAACGCGAGCCCACCTTCCTGCCCCGCAAGCCCGCGCTGCGGACGGCGTTCATCGAGCCGGTCAAGGAAGTCCGCTCGCTCTACCTCGAGTTCGTGATCCCGCCCACACGGCCGGACTTCGCGAGCAAGCCCGACGAGCTGCTGTCGCAGCTGATCTCCTATCCCGGTCCCGGCGGGCTGGTGGACGCGCTGAAGCGGGACGGCCTGGTGAACAGCCTGGGCGGCTTCGTCTGGGACCGCACCGCCGACTACGGCTCGTTCTTCGTCATCGCGGACCTCACGCCCGCGGGCCAGAAGGAGCACGCGAAGGTGCTCGAGCGGATCTTCAGCTACTTCACCTTCCTGCGCGAAGCGCCGTTCCCGGCGGATTTCTACCGCGACCGCGCCCGGATCGCGCAGCTCAACGAGACCTACAAGGACCGCGGCGAGGGCGCGCAGCTCGCGATGCGGCTCGCCAGCCAGGTGCTCTTCTTCCCGCTCGCGGTCGCCGAACGCGCGCCCGACGTATGGGGCAAGCCCGACGAAGGCGCGTACCGCCGGCTGCTGAACGCGCTCACCGCCGACAACCTGCTCGTCTATCTCATGGCCAAGGGCGTGCCCACCGACCGGCAGGAACGGATCTATGGCGTGAAGTATTCCTATGCCGAGGACACCGGCGCTGGCTATCAGGCGCTGGCCCGGCCGGCCCGGCAGGCATCGTTTTCGCTGCCTGGCGCCAACCGCTTCATGCCCGGTGCCACCCCGCTCCTGGCGGAGCGGCCGGTCGCGCTCATCAGCGAGCCGGGCATCCAGCTCTACTACGCGCCCGACACCGAGTTCCAGCGTCCGCAGACGGCGCTGACGCTTCGATTCGTGCCGGTGCGGGAGTTGGCGACCGCCGACCACGCCGCGCTCCTGCGGCTCTATGACGCGTGCCTGCGCGATTTCCTGGAACCCGCTGCCGACGACGCCGCGCTGGCGGGACTCGAGGTCTCGGGCGAGGCCGCCCTGGAAGGCTTCAAGTTCGCCGTGTCCGGCTACGGCGACTCCGCGGCGCGCTACGCCACGTTCGTCGCGGAAAGCCTGCGCACGTTCGAGATCACGCCCGCGCGCTTCGAAGCGGTGAAGGAGGCGGTGCTGCGGACGCTGCGCAGCTACGAGCAGACGGAAGCCTACCTGCTCGCCCGCGACCGCCGCGACGCGCTGGCCCGCGAATTTGTCTTCCTGCCGCCGCAGCAGGTGGCACGCGTCACGTCCGCGACCTGGGCCGACGTCCAGGCCTTCGCCCGGAAGTATTTCGGCCGGGGCAAACTCGAGGCCGTCGTCCACGGTCACACCTCGCCCGACGCCGCCGTCGCAACCATCCGCGGGATCGCGGCCCGGATCGGCGCCCAGCCCGCGCCGGCCGCCGATCTCCTGCGCCGCCGCCACGTCGCGATCAAGCCGGGCGAGAACATCGTGGACGCCGGCGAAATCGCCGGTGTGAATTCCGCGTTCATCCGCGACTACCTGCTGCCGGACGACACCCCGGCGACGCGCGTCGCCGCCCTCGTCGCGGCCAACTTCTTCGGCGATCCGTTCTTCAGCGAGCTGCGGACGAAACAGCAGCTCGGCTACATCGTGGGCTCCAACGCGGGGGCGTCGCTGCGGCAGCGTTACCTGACGTTCGTGATCCAATCGAGCACCCACGCCCCCGACGAACTGCAGCGCCGGGCCGAGGCGTTCATCGCGGAGATTCCCGCCAAACTCGCCGCCGCCACCGACGAGGAGTGGGCTACGCTCAAGGCCGGCGCGCGCTCCCAGTTCGAAGAGAAGCCGAAGAGCATGGGCGAAAAGGCGGAGCTCTTCTTCGGCCGCGCCTTTCTTTACGACGGAGAGTGGAACCGGCAGCCAGCCGCGTTGGCAGCGCTGGAATCCCTGACCAAGGAGGATGTCGTCAAGCTGCTCCGGGACGCCATCTCCGCCGACGCGGGCCGCCGACGCACCCTCCTGCTCGCGAGCAAGAACCACAAGCCGGAGACGGCGCTGGGCCCGACCTTCACCGACCGCGACACGTGGAAGGCCGGACGGGCCTTCGATTGACCGGTCGAAAGCCCTGGAGCGGCACGAACCGGCTGGCTTCAACGCACCGCACTGAAGGGTAGAGCGGCTTGTCCTCAAGCCGCTGCGGTCTGGTCCATCGCACGTCAGCCACCTGGGGACAGGCGGGTCCACCGCAACAGCATCGTTCCGTCTTAGCCAACTCATGCAGTTGGCCTTCAACTCAGCCGTGAAAAAGGCAGCACTGAAAGGTGGAGCAGCTTGTCCTCAAGCTGCTGCGGTCCGGTCCATCGCATGTCAGCCGCCTGGGGACAGGCGGCTCCACCGCAACAGCATCGTTCCACCTCAGCCAACTCATGCAGTTGGCCTTCAACTCAGCCGTGAAAACGGCCGCACTGAAAGGTGGAGCGGCTTGTCCTCAAGCCGCTGCGGCCTGGTCCATCGCACGTCAGCCGCCTGGGGACAGGCGGCTCCACCGCGATCGCATCGTTCCGGCTCAGCCAGCTCATGCAGTTGGCCTTCAACTCAGCCGTGAAAACGGCCACACTGAAAGGTGGAGCAGCTTGTCCTCAAGCTGCTGCGGACCGGTCCATCGCACGTCAGCCGCTTGAGGACAAGCGGCTCCACCCGTGAATCGAGGCGTCCGGCACTACGGCCGCGGAACCGCGGCGTTCAGCGAGCGCCAAAGCGCCGGCGCAGGAAGAGCAGGCCGGCGCCGGACAGCGTGAACAGCAACAGGGCGCTGCCGCTTTCGGGCACGCGGTTGTTGTTGTTGTTTCCGGGCCCGATCGCCATGCCGAAAATGTTCGAGACGTTGCCCGAGTTGCCGATCGCCGTACCGGCGAGCGTCATGGTGTTGATGGCGTAGAACGTGCCGGAATCGTGCCCGTAAAGCGTGCCGTCCGCGCCGAATTCGAGGGTCTCGTCCGCGTTTACCGAACCGATAAAGGTGGCGGTCTGCGTGGCGACGTTGATCGCGTAGAGGCTGCCGCTATCGATGCCGAAGACGGAGCCCGCGGCGTAATTCGTGCCGTTCACATTGACGGCGATCGGAGCCGTCGTGAGCCCATCCATCGTCGTGCCCAGCGAACCCAGGAGACTGGCATTACCCGAAGCCGGGTTGATCGAGTACAAGTTTCCGCCGGCCGACGCATAGGCAGCGGTGCCGGCCAGATTGAACGTCAGATCCTCGGCCCCGATTCCGGTCGCGCCCACCAGCGTCGCGGCGCCCGTCCCGGTGTTGACGGTGTAAAGGGACGCCGTGCCCCGGTCATGCGCGTACAGGGTGCCTCCCGGCGAAAAGGCCATGCCGAACGAATCGTTGGGGCCCCCCGTTGCTCCCAGGAGCGTGTTCGTGCCGGCCACGGAATCGAACACGTAGATGTTCGCCGTAAAGCCGGCCTGGTAATAGATCTGGACCGCGTGCGCGGCCGGAGCCAGCGCGAGAGCGGAAACGGAAGAGAGGAGCAAGCCGAGCCGGGCAGGGGTTTTCATGGGATGAGGGTCGTAAGTTGTAAGCGGGTGATCCGCGAACAGCTTGCATGTCACATGCCACGCCAAGAAATGGCAGCTGCAATTTATCGACTGTTTTCGCACGCTCCTTTCAGAGAATTACTTGAAGAACTCCTGGTGCGGCGACCGAACCGGCTCACCTTCGCCGAACCCCTGATGTGACACACCAAACCGTAAGATTCGCCGACGCCGCGACGAGGCACTTTACAGGGTTGCTCCTCCGATCCGACGCGGGGGTAGTCCGGTCGCTGTCCGATCTTTACAGGTCGTTCACCCCTCCGGCCTGCTTCCCCTTTGACCCGCGACCGATTGAAACAACATCGTTGGATCCGCCGCGCATGAACGTCGATTGGTCACCGTTTCTCAAAGCCGTCGACCCGCTGTGGAAACAGCTGAAGATGCTGTTTCTCGAGCATCACTTCCTGACGATCATCTGCGGGTTCTTCGCGGTGCTGATGACGATCAGCTTTTATCGCTTCCTGAAGAGCATCAGTCCGGCGTTGGTGGGTTTCGTCCTGCTGCTCATCCTGGCGATTCTCGTGCTGCACTGGGTGCAGACGCGGACGGAGCCGGAAATCCTCCGGCCCTTCATCGATTCCATCGCGCCGTTCTTCCCGGAGGCTCCGAACCCGCCACCGCCCGCACCGCGGCGATAGGGGTTCGAGGCCGCGGTGCGGCCGGGGTCTGTCGAAGTCTGCTCCGTCGGAATCGCGGCTGAGTGGACTCATGCCGTTGAGGTGGAGCCGCCTGCCCCCGGGCGGCTGACGTG
>CALFZM010000171.1 GCA_937952235.1 uncultured Opitutia bacterium
GCCCTGTGCAACGAAGTGCTGGCGCCCTGGCCGTTCGAGCACCAGTGCGCCTACGCCGCGGCGCTCGGCTACCGCGGGCTCGAGGTCGCGCTGAATCACGACAACGGCCGCAATCCCGATCCGGCGCTCACCTGGACGGCGCCGGAGGCGGGGCGCTACGTGCTGCAAGTCTTCGCCTTCGCCCACCCCGCGACCGCCGACGTGCGGTTCGCGGGCGGCGATGCCGGCGTGTATCGGCTGCACCTCGCGGAGGGCGGCGCCGGCGCACCGGCGTTTCCTGTCGCATACCTGCCGGCCTGGACCGAGGCCGGGCACCGGGAGCGGCAGGGTGACACGGCGGCACCGTCGGCGCCGTTCGCCGTCAGCGGCGTCATCGGCGCGGCGGGCGAGACGGACCGCTTCCGCTTCGCCGCGTGCAAGGGGGAGAAGCTGGTCGTGGCGCTGCAGTCGGCGGCGTTCGGCCTGCCCCTCGATGCGTGGATCGCGATCCGCGACCGCGCCGGCCGGGAGCTCGCCCGCAACGACGACGGCGCCGGCCCCGGCACGGATCCCCTGCTGGAATGGACCGCGCCGGCGGATGGCACCTACGAGGCGGTGGTCGGCAGCGTGCTGCGGCGCGGCGGGCCGGACCATCGCTACCGGCTCACCGTGCAGGCGCCGCAACCGCGGCTGGAAGCCGTGGTCGCGGAGGCCGGCTTCACGCTGGCCGCCGGGAAGACCGTGCGCGTGAAGGTCGCGGCGCGGCGTATCCAGGGATTCAACACTCCGCTCACGCTCACGGCGACCGGCCTGCCGCCCGGCGTCACGGCCGCGCCCGCGGCGCTCGACGCCCGCGCGAAGGAGGCGACGCTGGAACTCACCGCCGCCGCGGACGCCCCCGCGGCCAGCGGGCCGTTCGGGATCGAGCTGCGCCCGGATGGCGACCCCGCCGCGGCGCCGCTGCGCGCGGTGCACGAACTGACCTCGACCGCGCAGCGCAACGGCGTGCCGCAGGGCTTCCGCGACCTCGTGATCCCGGCGACGCCGGACCTGTGGCTGACCGTGCTGCCCGCGACGCCGGAAGCGAAGTGAACCCGCCTCCGGCGGCCCAGCGCGTGCGTCGCCGGACTTGCCAGCCGCGGCCGGCCCGCCCATGTAACCGATCGGCTACTTTCCGGCGCACCGCCGGATCCCGACCATGATCCCGTCCTTCTCTCTCGTCCGTCGCGCACGTCGCGCCGTCACGGCCCTGCTCACTCTCGTCGCCGCGCTCGCCGCCGGCGGCGCCACCGCCTCCCGCCCGGGCACGCTCACGGGCCGGGTGTCCAACCAGGCGACCGGCGACCTGCTCGCCGGAGCCGCCATCGTGGTCGACGGCGCCGGCGTGAGCACGACCACCGAGCGCGGCGGCACCTACACGCTGTCCCTGCCGGAGGGCAGCCACACGCTCGTGGTGTCCTACTCCGGACTGGATTCCGCGCGGCTGACCGTGACCGTGACCGCCGGCCAGCCGGTCGTGCGCGACGTGCAGCTCACGTCGGCGATCTACCAGATGGAGGCCTTCGCGGTCAGCGGCGTGCGGGAAGGCAGCGCGCTCGCCATCCAGGCCCAGCGCAACGCGGAGAACCCCAAGTGGGTGGCGGCGACGGACACCTTCGGGAATCCCGCCGCGAACCCGGGCGAGCTCATCCAGCGTCTGCCCGGCATCTCGACCGAGATCGTCGGCGGTGAAGTCCGCACGCTGTATCTCCGCGGCATGGGCACCGGTTTCTCTTCGCTCATGGTGGACGGGGAGCGCAGCGCGAGCTCGTCGGGCACGGCGGTCAGTCGCGACTACCAGATCGAGCAGCTCGGCACCGGCAACCTCGAATCGGTCGAGCTGATCAAGGCGCCGCAGCCCGACCAGGACGCCAACGCCGTCGCGGGCTACGTGAACCTCGTTTCGCGCCGCGCGTTCGACCTGCCGGGCCGCCGCGTCACGGTGACCGCCGGCACGATCTGGAAGAAACGCGGCTTCAAGGACAGCCCGTACCGGGACCGCGCGGACGACCTCGACCTGTTCACCTTCGCGTATTCCGACGTCTTCAGCGTCTTCGGCGCGCGGAACAACCTGGGCGTCGCCTTCAATTACAGCCAGCGCGTCGCCGTGACGACGCAGGACGAGCAGGGCCCGGCGGGCAACGTCTACACCGGCCTTTCCCAAGGCTACCTCAACGGCAACACGAGCAACCCGCTCACGCGCGCCTGGGGCACCGGCGAGTTCGCGTACCCGGCCAAGGCGCAGAACGCCGGGCTCAGCGCGGACTACAAGCTCACCCCCGACGCCTACGTGTTCCTCAAGTTTTCGATCAACTTCAACGACATGGACCAGGTCGCCTACCGCAGCGGCTTCGGCAACCCCGCCGCCACGCTCGCCAACTTCGCGCCCGGGAGCACCTATGAGCACTCGATCCTCCTGCCGCACGCCGCGTCGGTCGGCATCACGAACTCCGGGCCGGAGTTCACCAAGCACTCGCGCAACTTCTCCCTGATCGGCGGCACCGAGTTCAAGCTCTTCGATCGCACCGCGACCGTATCCGTGCGCGCCAACCTCTCGAACGCCGACATCTCGTACCCCGGCAACGTGAACGTCCGCGCGATCACCACGGGCACGACCGGCATCGGCTTCGAGATCGACCGCCGCGGGCAGGACGAATGGTACCCGATCTTCCGGCAGACGGCGGGACCCGACATCTTCAATCCCGCGAGCTACAACCTGCGGACGATGACGCGCCAGTCCTACAAGGCGCCCAACGAGCTGTACGGTTTCCGCGTCGACTTCACCAAGCGCTTCAGCGCGCCGGTCCCGGCCAATCTGAAGCTCGGACTGAAGCACGCCGACGACTCGCGCCAGGGCATCACCGACTACAAGGCGTGGACCTTCGTGGGCGCGGACGGCCTCGCGAACACCGCCGACGACAACTTCGCGCCGTATGCGGATCTCCGTTACAAGCAGGCCGACGGACGATACGGCCCGATCCCGTACACGTCGCGGCCCACCGAGGTGCCCGACGGCTACTGGCGCCAGACCGCGGCCGATGCCTACAACAGCTACGTCACGGCCAACGGCGACACGAAGTACAACGAGAAGATCAGCGCGGCCTATCTCCAGGGCTCGCTGCGCCTCGGCCGGCTGCGCGTGCTGGGCGGCCTGCGGGTCGAGGAGACCACCACCACCGGCACCGCGTGGGTGCGCAACACGACCGCGAGCTGGGGCGGCAACAGCGTCGGCGGCGCCAGCCTCGATCCCGCGGTGGTCGCCGCCAACGAAGCGCGGGCCGCGCGCTCGTTCGTCCGCCGCAACACCGACGGCGGCAAGTACCGGAACGTCTTCCCCGGGGTGCATTTCGTCTACGAGCCCGTCTCCTCGCTGCTCGCCCGCGCCAGCTACAACCGCTCCATCTCGCGCCCCTCCGTCGCGAACCTGCTGCCCTCGGTGACCGAGAATCCCGACACGAACACCGTCTCGATGGGCAACCCCGAACTGAAGCCGTTCTTCTCCGACAACTTCGAGGTGAGCGTCGAGAAGTACTTCGAACCGGTGGGGCAGTTCAGCCTCGGAGTCTTCCTCAAGGAGATCTCCAACTATTCGCGCTCGCTCTCCAGCACCATCGGCCCGGAGGGCGTCGACGGCCAGGGCCAGTATGCCGGCTACACGCTGACGACGACCCGCAACGTCGGCAGCGCGCGCATCCGCGGCATCGAGGCGAGCTACCAGCAGCAGTTCAGCTTCCTGCCGGGCGCCCTGAAGGGGCTCGGCGTCGTGGCCAACTTCACCTACCTCGAGGCGCTCGGCAACTTCGGCACGACCACGACGACGAACAAGCTCGGCAACCTCGCGCCCCGCAGCGGAAACGCCGGGCTCAACTACCGCTACCGCGGCTTCGACGTGCGGCTGCTCGCGAACTGGACCGACCTGAAGTACAAGAGCACCAACGGCGGCATCGACGTCTATGCGGACGAGCGGCTCTTCATCGACGTGAAGCTGCAGTACACCTTCCGGCGGAAATACGACGTGTTCTTCGACGTGACCAACCTGACCGACGAGCCGACGCGGACCGACATCGCGCTGACCGGGCCCCGGTTCTTCCGTACGAACCAGGGCATCGGGTTCGTCGCCGGTGTGCGGGGCCGGTTCTAGCGCGCCTCAAGTAAGAGCGTGGCCGCTCAGAGCGGGATCCCAAGCCGCGAAGACGCGAAGGAAAGCAAAGGCTCGCGAAGGAAACGTGGCGAAACTTCGCGTTCCTTTGCGACGGTGCGTCTGGGTTTGGGCTACAGGATTATTGAATCTGCTCCAGAAACGGTTCGGAAATCTGAAGGGGCGCGGGACCGCCGCCGCCGGTCCCGCCTGCCCCCACCGCGGAAGTGTGCCGCTTCGGCGGCCTCGCGGCTGCGATGGAGCGCAGCCCTCGAACGAAGGGCCCATCGGCAACGTCGCCCTCGAGGAAGGAAGGCGCTCGGACGCGCGGCGCGCCGAAATCCAAGTCCGCCCGGGCCTTCCGTTGACACGCCGGTGGCGGCCGGAAGACTGCCCGCTTTCCCCTCCATGCAGATCGGCCCCTTCGTACTCCTGCTGCTGGCTGTGCCGGTGATCCTGGCGGGAGAGGCGCTGACCCGCCGCATCCGGTGGCTGCGCGTCTCGAACATCCCCCCGGCCATCACCGCCGGCCTGCTGGTCGCAGTGGGACTGCTCGCGATCGGGAAACTTTTTCCCGGCGCGGTGGAGGTGCAGGGCAGCACGGGACAGCCCGGGTGGACATGGCTTGTCTCGCCCGAGTGGGGCTTTGTCGCCCCCAGGCCGATGGACGTGGAGCGTCCGCTGCTGATCCTGTTCTTCACCGGCATCGGCCTCAACGCGAGCTGGCGGCTGGCGCGGCAAGGCGGACGGCCCCTGCTGCTCTACCTTGGCCTCGCCGCGGCGATCGGCCTCGGCCAGGCGGTTTCCGGAGCGGCCACCGCGGTGGCACTCGGGCAGAAGCCGCTCCTCGGGCTGCTCTGCAGCAACGTCTCGCTCATGGGCGGCTTCGGCACGGCGGCGGGATTCGCGCCCGAGTTCGAAAAGGCGGGCCTGGCCGGCGCCGCCTCGATCGGGCTGGCCGCGGCGGCCTTCGGCGTGATCGCGGGCGGGCTGCTGGCCGGGCTGGTGGGTGGGCGGCTCGTGGAACGGAGACTGGGCCGGGCCACCCGGGCCGCTCCGACCGAGGCGGAGGAAACGCGCGACGGCGACGGGTTCGTCGCCGAAATGCGCCGGCTGGCGCGCTCGCCCGGCGCGGCGCTGGGGCACCTGCTGGTGCTGGGCGCGTGCATGAAACTCGGCGCGTTCGTGAGCGTGTTCATCCAGGGCCTGGGGCTGACGTTTCCCGTCTACATGGGCTCGATGCTCGTCGCCGCCCTCGTCCGCAACCTGCACGACCTGTCGCGCGGGGACTGGCTCCAGACCGACTGCATCGACGGACTGGGCGCGGTCGCCCTCACCTGGCTGCTGGCGGTCGTGATGATCGACCTCCAGCTGGCGCAGCTTGCCCACGCGGCGCTGCCGATGCTGGCAATCCTCGCGCTGCAGGTGGCGTTGCTGGCGGTGCTCGCGTACACGGTGGTGTTTCGAGCGATGGGCCGCGATTACGAGGCGGCGGTGATGAGCGCGGGCATGATCGGCTTCGGGCTGGGCGCGACCTCCAATGCCCTCGCCTCGATGCGCGTGCTGACCGGGCGCTTCGGGCCGGCGCCAAAGGCGTTCCTCATCGTCCCGATCGTCGGCGCGTTCCTGATCGATTTCGCCAACGCGCTGACCACGACCGCGGGGCTCAACCTGCTGAAATGACCGCGTAGGAGCGGCACGGTTTCACCGCGGTCCCGACGCGCGCGGACGGCGCCGCGGCCGCAGCCGCCAGCTCCGCAGCAGCAGGGTGAGCGCAATCCAGCCGAGCAGCACGCCGGCCGGATACGCGAGGACGCGCGGGAAGAGCACGAAGAGCACCGCGTGCACGAGGAGCACGAGGCCGGCCCAGAACAGCATCCGGCACTCGACCGGCTCGATGACGCGCCGGCTCGTGAGCGCGGCGCCAAGCAGGTTGCCGATCCGGACGGCCCCGGCCGCCGCGCGTCCGGCACTGCCCTTGCGCTCGCGCATCGAGTCACGCGGCGCCGGCGCGTCGGAGCGGATCCGGCGCCGCCGGCTTTTCTCCAGCACGATCTCGGTCGCGCCCCGGAGATCCTCGAGGTACATCGCCTCCATCTGGTCGGCGAACCCCTCGTCCTCGACGACGGCGTCGAGCTCGCAGTTTCCGATCCAGCTCGCGAGCTTCAGATTGGTCGAGCGGACCCGCGCCCGTCGACGACCGCGGTCTTCGCGTGCAGCAGCGAGCCGTTCCACTCGAAGATGCGCACGCCCGCCTCGAGGAGCGGCCGGTAGCCGATCCGGGACATGACCTTCAGGAAGGGAATATCGGTGCC
Source organism: uncultured Opitutia bacterium (assembly GCA_937952235.1). Lineage (GTDB taxonomy): Bacteria > Verrucomicrobiota > Verrucomicrobiia > Opitutales > Opitutaceae > ER46. The sequence goes on from CALFZM010000171.1 coordinate 6,472, forward strand.
CCGCGGCAGAAGCATGCGGACGTCGACGCCATCCCGCGCCGAGGTCATCAGCGCCTGCACGTAGGTGGGTGAACCGACATAGTAGGCGTCGGTCAGCCAGACCCGCTCGCGCGCGAAGGCGACGACGAACTGGTCGAGCCGGAACGTGCCCGAGGTGGAGGGATCGCTGGCCACGATCCGCAGGCTCACGTCCCCCGCGGGCGCGACCTCCGCGCGCGCGAGCCGCGCCGCGGCGGGCAGCGGCGGGCCGAGCAGCGCCCAGATCCGGCCGAACGCGGCCTCCAGGTCCGCGACGGCGGGTCCGGCGATCTCCACGCCCGTGTCCCGCCAGGGTGCGATCTTCCGGGCGGGATTGCCGTACCAGCGCTGGGCCACGCACAATCCCGAGACGAAGCCCACCTCGCCGTCGATGACCAGCAGCTTGCGGTGATCGCGCGAAACCCACCCGAAGGGCGACTCGAGCCGGGGCGGATTGAAGCACCGCACTTCCACGCCGCCCTCGCGCAGACGGGCCCAGTAGGAACGCGACGCCTTCCGGAAGCAGCCGAGCCAGTCGTAGACCACCCGCACCGCCACCCCCGCCCGCGCGCGCTCGATGAACGCATCGGCGAACCGCCGGCCCAGCTCGTCGTCCGCCAGGATGTAGTTCTCGAAATGCACCCGCTGCCGCGCGGAGCGGATCGCCTCGAGCCAGCGGGGGAAATTCTCCCGGCCGTCGCGCAGCAACCGTATCCGGTTGCCAGCGACAAGCGGGGCGCCGGCGCTGCGTGAGAAGGCCTGCTCGGCGAGCGCGCGCGCCGCGCCGTCGAAGGCGGGCGGCAGGACGGGCGCGGGTCGGGTGTCGCTCATCGGAGAGGCCGGCAGGCTCCCCGCGGCCGCGCCCAGGGTCAAAGCCTCTTCGCCGTCCGCCTGCGCAGATTCCGGTTGACGCCGGCAGTTTATTTAACCTTTCTGTTAACTACGCGCATGACCGCCGACGCCCTTTCCCTCACCTTCGCCGCCCTGGCCGACCCGACCCGCCGGGCGCTGCTGGAGCTCCTCGCCGTGCGGCCGATGGCCGTGACCGAGCTGGCCGCGCCCTTCGACATCAGCCTGCCGGCGGTCTCGCGGCACCTGAAGATCCTGCGCCGGGCGGGCCTCGTGGAACGCTCCCGCGAAGCCCAGGTCCGTCCCTGCACCCTCAACGCCGCGCCGCTCAAGGATGCCGCGGCGTGGATGGCGCACTACCGTGAACACTGGGAGCAGAGTTTCGACCGCCTCGACGTCTACCTGCAGGAGCTGCAGGCCAGGCGCCCGTCTCCGTCCGACCCCCGCTGACACCCCTCCGCCATGTCGAATCCCGCGCTGATCGAGAACGAACGCACGCTGCCCTTTGCCCGCGAGGAGGTGTTTCGCGCCTTCGCCGACCCCGGGCGGCTGGCCCGCTGGTGGGGCCCGGCCGGGTTCACCAATGAAATCCACGCCTTCGAGCTGCGTCCGGGCGGACGGTGGCGGCTCACCATGACGGCGCCCGACGGCACCCGGTTTGAAAACACCTCCCGGTTCGAGGAGATCGAGCCACCGGCGCGCATCGTCTACCGGCACGAAGATCCGGTGCACGCCTTTCGCATGTCGATCCGGCTCGAGCCCGCCGGCGAGCGGGCCACGCGCCTCACCTGGCGGATGGCGTTCGACGATCCCGAGGAAGCGCGCCGGGTGCGGGCGGTGGTGGCCGCCGCCAATGAGCAGAATTTCGACCGGCTCCAGCAGCACCTCGCCAGCGATCCCTCTTCCGCATGACATCCTCCGATCATCCCTCCCCCGAATCCGAACGAGAGATCGTGATCTCCCGCGACTTCGCCGCCCCGCGCGAGCTGGTCTGGGACGCCATGACTGACCCCAGGCACGTCGTGAAGTGGTGGGGACCGCGTGGATTCACGACCCAGATCGAGCACATGGACGTGCAGGTCGGGGGCACCTGGAAGCACACGATGACCGGTCCGGACGGCACGCGCTACCCCAACAAGAGCATCTTTCGCGAAGTGACGCGGCCGGAGCGGATCGTCTACACCCACGGTGGCGGGCGCGAGGACGGCCAGGGGGCTTCGTTCGTCGCGACGTGGCAGTTCGAGGCGCTGTCCGCCGACCGGACCCGCGTGACCATCCGGATGGTCTTCGCGACCAGCGAGGCCCGCGACTTCGTCGTCCGCGAATACGGCGCGATCGAGGGCGGCAAGCAGACGCTCGAGCGGCTGGGCGAACACCTCGCCTACCAGCGCAGCGAACCCTTCGTGATCCGCCGCGAATTCGCCGCGCCCCGTGACCTGGTGTGGCGGGCGTGGACGGAGCGCGAGCACCTGTTGCGCTGGTTTGGCCCGAAGGCGTTCACCATGGAGCACGCGAGCCAGGACCTGCGACCCGGCGGCACGTTCCACTATCGCCTGCGGTCGCCCGAAGGCGCGGAGGTGTGGGGAAAGTTTGTCTATCGGGAGATCGTTCCGGCCGAGAAACTGGTGTGGGTCAGCTCGTTTTCGGACTCTGCGGGCGGCGTGACGCGTCATCCGTTCGCCTCGGATCGCTGGCCGCTGTACATGCTGGTGAGCGTCACCCTGACGGAGGAGGCAGGCCGGACGATCGTGACGCTGACCTCGCTGCCGCTCGATGCCGACGAAGAGGAGCGTCGCACCTACACCGCCACCTATCCGAGCCTCGGGCAGGGCTGGGGCGGCACCCTGGAACGACTGGCCGAGCGGCTGGAAGCCATGCGGCAGCCGGCCTGAGCCGGACCGTCGGTCCCGGCGGGGCTCCGCCCGGCGCTACGGCTTCGGCGACGGCTCGCCGCCGCCCTCGCCCGCAGGCTCCACCGCCTCCGTCGAAATCTCCTGGTTCACGGGTTCCTCCTCCTCCCCTTCCATGAGCGACTCCGGCGGGACCTTCCCCGTGCCGGGGAGCGTCGGCCGCGCGGTCCCGATCGAGCCCGGGCCCGGCAGGCGGAACTTCGCCACCACCCCCTGGCGCTCGAGCCGTTCCTCGGCTTCGCGACAGAACCGGCACCAGGGCACCGCGCGCAGCCGGGCGGCGGGGATCGGTTCGCCGGTTTCCTCGCACACGCCGTACCTGCCCGCGACCAGCCGCTCCAGCGCCGCCTCGATTTCCCCGAGCGCGCCGGCTTCGCGCCCGAGCAGCCCCAGCAGCAGATCGTGATCGAATTCGTCCGTCGCGCTGTCGGCCACATGCATGCTGTGCGGCTCGATCGCGTCGGCCACATCGCGCCGCCGACGCTGCGCGTCCCCGGCCAGTCGATCCCGCAGGGCGAGCAGCGTGCGGAAGTGCCAGCTCCATTTCCGCGGAATGGCAGTACCCTTCACGTTGGCCTGCCCCCGGCCTCCCCGCCGCGCGGGCGTGCCCCGTGCGGCGTTCGTCTGCTTCGATTTCGCTTTCATGGCCGGAGCATAGCGCAACGCGGGGGAAAGCCTTGGCGGAATTTGGCCAAGGCTCCGCGCCGCTTGCGTCGACGGGACGCGGGACGTCCCGGGCGACCGGGCGGGTTGCCCCCGCCTCGCCAATCGGCGCGGCGCGTTGGCCAAAAGGCGCGGAGCAGGTTAAGATGTCGCGATTAGGTTGGGCTGTCATTCGAACCCCCACGCCCGCCATGAAAGCCTCGCCGAAAGCCCCCCGCGTTCCCCGCATCCGGCGCGACACGTACACCGAACAGGATGTCTGCAATTACGCCCATCATCTCTGGATCCAGAGCGGCATGTCGTTCGACGGCGACCCTTGGGCGGAGGCGCGGGCGTGCCTGGCCGCACACTTGCGCCCGGCGCGGGAGCCGGCCGCGGTGGCACGCTGGCAGTCGCCGCGACCGCGACGCGGCAGCGGACTGGCCGAGATCCGGACGCTCGAAGAGTGAGGAACGCGAGCTGTCCGGCGAGCGGACCCACTGATCCGACGCGCGCAGCCACTGGGGCGCCTCGAAACGACGGGCTCAAGAAAGGCATCGAGCCTACCGGGGGCTGCGCTCCGCCGCAACCGCGGCGCTGACGAAGCAGCGCCCTCCGATGAATCCGCCTAAGGATCGAGCGATTCCTGGCGCGCCGGGCGTCGGGTCTCCGGCACCGAGGCGGCGACCGCGAGGGCCGCGTAATCGCCCAAAGCGTCCCCGAGGCGGGCCGGCACCACGCGGCAAACCTTCCGGGCGAGCGGAATGGCTTCGCGGGCCAGTTCGCGGCGGGCTTCGGGCCACAGCCACCGCTGCTGCCGGGCGAAGATGCTGCCGATCACGATCACCTCGGGGTTGAGCACGTCGACCAGGACCGCGAGGCCGCGGCCGAGTTCGCGGGCGGTTCGCGCCACCACGCGCCGGGCCGCGACCTCCCCGGCAGCGGCCGCGGCGAAGACGGCGTGCGCGGGGCGGCGGCGCGTATCCGCCCGGCTGATGCCACCGCCGCTGCAGAAGCCCTCGAACGAGCCCGCCTTGCCGAACCCCACCGGCCCGCGTTCGCGCAGCCGCACGTGGCCGACCTCGCCCGCCAGGTCGTTGGTTCCCGAATACAACCGCCCGTCGAGAATCAGGCCCGCGCCCATTCCGGTGCCGAACGTGAGGAAAATCACATTGCGGGCGCCGCGCGCCGCGCCCCAGCGCCACTCGGCGAGCGCGCAGGCGTTGGCGTCGTTCTGCAGCGCGACCGGCAGCGCCAGGCGGCGGCCCAGTTCGCGGCAGACCGCGACGCGCTTCCATCCCGGCAGATTCGGCGGACCGAGCACGAGGCCCCGGGCGGAGTCGAGCGGGCCGCCGCAACTAACCCCGCCGGCGCGGATGTCGTCGGTCGTCAGCGCATGGCGCTCGAGCAGGGTCCGGGCAGAGCGGGCGAGCGCGTCGATCACGCGCGCCGGCCCCCGGTGATCGGCGGTCGCAAACGCCTCCCTCCCCAGGATGACAGGCCGGCGGGCATGTTCGCGTCCGAGCACGACTGCGCACTTCGTTCCGCCGATGTCGAAGCCAAGGAGGTGTGCCATCGCGGCATGCAGGGATGCCGACGCGAAATTGGCAACGCCCGGATGGCGCGGGCGGGCACCCGGTCCGACAGACGCAAAAAAAAGAGGGGATCCGGCTCCTCCCCGGACCATGCCGGGCGAAACTTTCGCCCGACTACGGCCCGCGGAAAAGCGGATCCCCTCAGCAGCCTGCCTCAGCGAGCGAGTCAGCGGGATCAAGCCGCCCGTCCCCAGGCGGCTGACGTGCGACGGACCGGTCCGCAGCGGCTTGAGGACAAGCCGCTCCACCTTTCCGTGCGGCCGTTCTCAGGGCTGATTTGAAGACCCACGGCATGAGTCCGGCCCAGGCCAACTGCATCGTTCCAACTCAGGCGTCGCGCCCATCCGGGCGGCGCGGCAGGGCCGGCAGCAGTTCGCTGCGGACAATGTCGTCGCACATCCGGTTCAGCGCGCCGGACGCCGCTTCATCGAAGGAGCGGGCCAGGCCCCATCGGCCGGAACCCATCCAGTGGAAGGCGGTGTCGTGATAGATGCCGAGGTGCTTGGTGCCGCGCGGCGTCTGCAGGCTGGCCGTAAGCGTGCAATTGATCGCACCGGTGCGCTGCATGCGCCACTCCATGAGGTTGATCGTTAGGAGGTGCGGCACCTTGGCGGGATCGTCCACGAAGCGGACTTCCTCGACGTCGCCGGCATAGCCCCGGCGCACGAGGAGTTCGCGCACCGCGTCGACAAACATCTCGGAGATGCGGTCGTCCACCAGGAGATTCCAGGTGGGCGGGACGTTGACGTAGACATCGAGCTTCGGGCGCTGCGGATCGGCTGACGCCGCGAAACTGGCGGAAGCGGCTAGGCAGAACAAGACGCCCGCACGCCAGAAATTTCGGATCCAGTTTGAGGATTTCAACATGATCATGGCAGGAGGAACTTGTCGGCGGCGCTGAAGGGGGTCCCGGGCGGCCGCCGCCGCTCCGCTGCCGGGCCCTGTTTTGAACGGACCGGTCGGGGACCGGCCTCATGGTTCTGACACTGCAAGGTACGTTCCAGTTCGCCGGCGCGATGCAAAGCGCCGCACGGGAACCGATCGCAAACAACCGACGCATTCAGCGCGTGTCGCATTGTCGCACCGGCTGCCCCCGCCTGCGTCACGCCAGCGCGGCGACGGTCGAAGGGCCGACGTCGGCTTGCGGCGAACGTTTTCGCAGTGACCCGCGGCCTTCGGCGCCCACACTCCGCCGCCATGCTCCTTCCCGCCTCGATTGCCGCCCTGCCCGCGCGCACGCCCGAGTTTGGGCGCACACTCGTGGACTGGGCCGGAATCAATTCCGGTTCGGGTCATCGCGCCGGCCTGGACCGGATGCGAGCGGTGTTGAAGACAGCCTATTCCGCTTTCCCGGGCGCGCAAATCGACGAGCCCGAATGCCCAGGCACCGCCGCCGCCCTCCGCGTTCGGATGCGACCGGAGGCGCCCGTGCGGATCCTGCTCAACGGTCACTTCGACACGGTGTACGAGGCGGACGATCCGTTTCAGTCCTGTCGCTGGCTCGATGCGGAGCGGCTCAACGGGCCGGGCGTGACGGACATGAAAGGCGGCCTTCTCACGATGCTGGCGGCCCTCCAGGCGTTCGAAGCGACCGCCGAGGCCGGCCGCATCGGTTGGGAAGTGCTGCTCACGCCGGACGAAGAGACCGGCTCGCACGGCAGCCGCGCCCTGCTCGCGGAGGCCGCGCGGACGAACCACTTCGGCCTCGTGTTCGAACCGGCGCGCCCCAATGGCGACCTCGTCCATTCGCGCAAGGGCACCGGTGGCGTGGTCGCGACGTGCCACGGCCGGGCGTCGCACGCCGCAAAGGTGCCGAACGACGGCCGCAACGCGATCCTCGGGCTGGCGGAATTCCTGCTCGCGGCCACTCGCATCCCGGACGACCTGCGCGGCGTGCTCGTCAACGTCGGCAACATCCGCGGCGGCGGCCCGGCCACCAATGTGGTGCCCGACCTGGCGTCAGCCGAACTCGACCTGCGGGTGACGCAGGCGACGGACCAGCCGGCGCTCGTCGCACGGCTCGAGCAACTGGCGGGCGCCATCAACGCCCGCGAGGGCTTCCGGCTGGAACTCAAGATCTGGTTCAACCGGCCGCCGAAGGAGTGTCGTCCGCTCGAGGAGAAAATCTTCGCGGCGTGGCAGCAGTCCGCCGCGGCGGCGGGCGTGCCGCCTTTCTCCTGGGTGCACACCGGTGGCGCATCCGATGGCAACTTCCTCGGGGCGGCGGGACTTCCCTGCCTCGACGGCCTTGGCCCGCTCGGCGACCACCTCCACAGCAGCCGCGAGACGTTGGTCGTGCCCACCGTGGCGAGCCGGGCGCAGCTCACGGCGCTGTTCCTTCACCGGCTCGCCCGCGGCGAACTCACCCTCGACCTGCCCTGAGCCGGGCGCATGCCGCCGGCCTCGG
>CALFZM010000172.1 GCA_937952235.1 uncultured Opitutia bacterium
AATTCTGTAGCCCAAACCAGAACGCAAAGTCGCAAAGGAGCGCGAAGTTTCGCCAGGTTTTCTTCGCGAGTCTTTGCTTTCCTTCGCGTCTTTGCGTTCAGGATCCCGCTTTGGGCGGCTACGACTTTGGTCAACGTGCTCTAGGTCGGGGAGACGGCCGGCCCGGCCACGATCTGCTCCACCTCGATCTGGACCGGCTGGCCCGGACCACAGTCTGCGCGCAAGGCCACGAACCCATCCCGGTACCGGTCGTAGGTCGGCCAGAGCGCGGTGCGATCCGTGTCGGGAATCGGGAGCCGGTCGATCTCGTGTCGGGCAAAGAAACCGAACTTTCCCTCGGCGATCGGCGGCGGCAGGGCGGCGAGGGGCACTTTGCAGCGGAAGAGAAACATCAACCAGTGCGACTGGCCCTCGTAGGCCTTCTCCGCAATCATGGCGAAAAGGTGCATGGCACTCGAGTCCACCCGATGGCCCGTCTCCTCGAACGTCTCCCGCACCGCGCACTCGAACGGTGATTCGCCCGTCGCGGTCTCGAGCTTGCCTCCGATCGGGCTCCAGATGCCCAGGTTCGGCGGCTTTGCCCGCAGGAGCAGGAGTTGCTCGCCCGCGGTGTTTTCGAGAAACACCAGGACGGCGATCTTGTAGGAAAGGGGAGCCATGAGTCGGTCTGGAGCGTGAAGAGTCGGGAGTTGCCAAGGCAATCCCGCAACGGACGCCGGTGGACCGGGGGCGCGTCCGGTTCCTCGCGAGCCCGGCGTTGCGGTTCGGGGCGCTCCTACCGTGATTTCGCGGGCGCCGCCCTTGGCAGCTTCAGGGCCGCGGCAGAGATTGGGCGTGACGCGCCTCGCGTGTCGTCCCACGTTCCCGTCCCCCGATTCCCGTGCCCCTGTTTTTCCCGCCTCGTTGGCGCCGCCTGCTGGCGTGCGCGCTCCTGCTCCTGCCTGCGTGCGCGCTGCGCGCGGCCGAGGAGGTGGAAGTGGCGCTCGTCCGGTTCGCCGCCGCGCGGGCGCCCGGCGGTGGCAGCCAGCCGTGGCTGGAGGCCGAGGTGGTGATTCAGGCGCGCCCGGCCCCGGGAGCGCCCGGCCAGATGGTGTCGCGGGTGCGGGTGGCGCTGCTGCTTGGCTTCGAGGTTCCGGGGCCGGCGGGAGCAGACCGTCGGCTCGATCATTATCGCGCCGACGCCGAGTGCGTGGCGCTCGAGCCGGGGCGCACGAGTGTCCGCTTCTACTTGCCGCCGGAACTGGTGAAACGCGACGGCCTCCGGGGCGAGCCGCGCTATTGGGGCGTCGAGCTCGGGGTTGGCGGCAAACCGGTCCCCGCCGGCCGGTCGGCGTATGCGACGAGCCTGGCCACGCCCGAGCAGAGGCGGGCGTTTCAACAGCGCGGCGGCACCGCCGCGGCCGCCCAGGACGGGCTGCTGCAGCCCCAGTACCTCACGCCTTTTGCCAGCGATTATACACGTGCGGCGCCGTCGTTTGTGCGCCGCGAGGCTCCCTAGTTGGGGAGGGACGAAAGCCGTAACCATAATGCGCTTGCCGCGTCTCGCCCCATCTGAAATCGCCTCTGCTGCCTACCCTCTATGCGCGCCCCTCGAGTCCTAGCCGTTGACATTGGTGCAGGCCATGTCGCGTGCGGCGTGTTCTTGGTCGGGCCGTCCGGCCGGCTGGTGCTGCAGCAGTTCGCGCTTGAACCGCACTCCTCGGATCCGTCGCACGAAGGCCGCTGGGCCGTGGAGATCGCGCAATCGCTGGGTGCCGTTTCCGCCCGCCGCAAGCTTTCGGGCGCGGCCGCGATCGCGGTCCCCGGGCACCTGGCGCTGACGAAGTTCATCAAGACTCCGTCCGTGGCGAAGGAGAAGCGCGGCAAGATCATCGCGTTCGAGGCGGCCGAGAACATTCCTTATCCGCTCGAGGACGTGGTGTGGGATCACGTGGTCGTGGCGGACGACGGCTTCGACCTGGAGGTCATGCTCGCGGCTTCCAAGTTCGACGCGATGCAATCGCTCTGCGGCGCAGCCGATGCGGCGGGCTTTCCGGTCGAGCGCGCCACGCCCGCGAGCCTGGCGCTGTGCCGCGCCTTCCGGTACAATTATCCCCAGGTGCTCGAGAGCGTGATCGTCGTGAACATCGGCGCCCGCACCAGCACGCTGCTGTTCCTCGAGGGCGATCGTTTCTATATCCGCACCCTGGCCCTCGCCGGCAACGCGGTCACCCAGGCCATTGCCGAGGAGTTGCGGATCGATTTTCCCTCCGCCGAGACGCTGAAGGTTCAGGTCCTGTCGGGCCAGAGCGACCTGCCCGCCACGTCGCCATCGCGGGCGGCGGTCCAGCGGGCGGCGCAGGCGTTCGTCGCCAAGCTCCAGGTCGAGATCACGCGTTCGGCGGTGAATCACCGCCGGCAGTCCGGCAGCGGCCAGCCGGTGGCCGTCTACCTCACGGGCGGGGGATCGTTGATCGAGAATCTGCCGGCGAGCCTGGCCGAGCGGCTCAAGCTGCCGGTCGAGCGCTACGAATCGCTCAAGAACGTCGACCTCTCCGCCGACGCCCGCGCCGCCGGCGCCGAAAGCCAGTCGCCCGTGCTGGCGGATCTGGTGGGACTCGCCACGCGGCTGGTCAAGGAGGAGAGCGAAGCGAGCCTCCTGCCTCCGGCGCTCACCGAGGCCCTGGCGTTCCGGAAGCGCCAGCCCTGGTACGTCGGCGCCGCCGCCCTGGTGGTCCTCGCGCTGCTGCCGCCGATCGGCTACCTGCATTCGCTCACGGCGAACTCGCTGGAGCGCATTTCCCAGGTGGACACGCACCTCATGCCGCTGCGCGCGATCGAGAGCCGCAATGCGGACAACCTGCGCCAGATCGAGGAGGCGGCGAAACAGATCGCCTCGCTGCGCGGGGCCTACGGCACGAAGGCCAACTGGATCAATTTCTTCGCCGACCTGCAGGAACGGTTGGTGAAGGTCGAGGACGTCTGGCTCGACAAGTTGCAGGTGGTCCGTCCGCCGCTGCCGGAACCCGGCGCGACGCCCGAAGAGCAGCCGGCCCCGGATCCCAACGCCCCGGCTCCGGCCGAGGGCAGCGCTCCGCCGGCGGAAGGCGTCGCAGCCACGACGGATCCCAACGCGGCTCCCGCGAGCCCGCCGGTGCGGCTGACGCTCAGCGGCCGGCTGCTCGACATCACGAATCCGCAGTCGAAGGTCAGCCCTGAGTCGACGCTCCGGGTGAAACAACTGCTCGCGAGCTTCACCGGCTCGCAGTTCATCGCCGCCGTCGAGAACGAGCGCTTCGACAACAGCCAGAACGGGCTCCTGCGGTTCGACTTCACGCTCGTGATCAACCCGAAGAAGACGCTCTAGCGATGAGCTTTTACCGGAAAAACCCGCTCTTCGCCCTCGCGATGACCGTCTGCGGTCTGCTCGTGCTGGGAGAACTGGCGTTGATCTACGAGCGTTTCGCCGCCTCGCGCGCCGCCGAAAAGCGGCTCTCCCAGCGCCGGACCGACCTGGAGAGCATGTCCATCCTCATGCCGCCGCCGACGCGGGAGGTCGCCGCCGCGATCGAGGCGGACCTGGAAAAGGCCCGCCAGTCGCTGGCCTCGATGCAGGCCGAACTGAAGGGCAGGGGCCCCGCGGCCGAGCGGATCCGCAGCGCCAAACCGCCGGCGGCGCGGACCGACGCCTACTTCGATCTCGCCACGTTCGCGGAGAAATCGCGCACCGCCGCCGGGCAGCACGGGATCGACATCCGCCCCGAGGCGGCGCGCTTCGGGTTCTCCGCCTTCGCCAACGAGGGACCCACCGCGGACCACATCGAGGCCGTCTTCCGGCAGCGCCTGATCGCCCAGTACCTGGTGGACGCGTTGATCGAGGCGCGGCCCCGCGCGCTGTTCTCGGTCAAGCGCGAGGCGACGCTGGGCAAGGCCGACCGCGACGCCCGTGCCGCCGCGATCTCGAGTGGCCAGCCGCCGCCGGAGGTGCACGGCGAGGAGGGGCCCGACTACTTCGCCATCGACCCGCGGGTGACGGCGCGCATGCCGGGATTCATCGACACGATCCCGTTCCGCTTCGTGTTCACCGGCGAGACGGCCGCGCTGCGGTCGTTCCTGAACCGGATTGCCTCGTTCGAACTCCCGGTCCTCGTCCGCGAGGTGGAGGTCGAACCCGCCTCCGCCGAGGAATCGGCCGCCCAGGCCACCGTCGAAGACGCCGCTCCCGCCGCTGCCGAGGGCGGCGTCGCCGCCTCGGTGCTGCTGACGGCTGAGGCTCCCGCCCCCAAGCCGGTGGCGGCGCGACCGGCCCGGCCCACCCGGGGGCCCACCGCCACCCCGATCGTGGCCAAGACGATCTCCAAGTTCACCGTGACGGTCGAATTCGTCGAACTCGTTCCGCCCGCCGAAGCTGCCGCCACCGCCGACGCCACCGCGGCGCCGGCCTCCTCCACATGACGTCGCGCCTCATCGCCGCCCGCGCGGCTTCGTCGTCCTGACCCATGGCCGCCCCTTCCAGCGAAAAGGTCCTGTTCGGCGCCGCCGCGGTGGTCGCCCTTGCCTCCCTGGGCGGCTTCGGCTGGCTCATGCTCACGCGGCCGTCGGCGGCCAGCACCCCGATGCCGCGCGTGGAACTCGCCAGCACCGCCTACGAACCGACCGCGCCCGACGCTCCGGCGGTGAAGACGGAAACGTGGGCTGCGCCCGTCGCGCAAACGCGCGGTCGTGAGTGGATCTACGACGCCTTCACCCCCCCGGAGATTTTCTACAACGCCCGGTCGCGGCAGTTCGCCGTCCGGCCGCCGTCGAGCCTGCTCGACGAGGACCTGCTCGAATCCTTCGGCCTCGAGTTGGTGTCGGTCCGCCCCGAGCCTTTCCGGCTGCAGCTCATCGGTTACGTGGGCGGGGAGGGCACCTGGCGCGGCACGTTCCAGAATGCCGTCACCGGCGAGGTGTTCCTGGGCTTCGCCGGCCGCCGCGTCGTGAGCCTGGGCGTCACCATCAAGAGCCTCGACGTTTCCTTCCAGCCGATCCGCGTCGGCGACAACACCACGGTGCGCCAGCGGGTGGCGAGCGCCGTCGTGCTGGACGAACGTTCCGGCCGCGAAGTCACGCTCACGCACCGGGAGCGATTTTTCACCGGGGCCGTTTCCGCCTTTGTCGCCGCCCCGGGCGAGACGGCGACCCGCGAAGTGCGCGAAGGCGATACGTTCAAGGTCGGGGAAACGGCCTACAAGATCGAGTCGGTGAAGACGACGCCACCCGCGATCGAGGTCACCAAGGAGTCGCCGACGCTGTCCCAACCCGACCGGCGCACCCTGCTCCCGCGCGACCCGGATCCCGCCGAGGGCGGCGATCCCGAACCGCCTCCGGCCGCGAGTCGTTGACGCTCGTCCCACCGCCCGGCCTTTGCCCCCTCCCTCTTGCCCTTTCCAGAAATGAATACTCGCCCCCTCCCTGCGTCCGTGCTCGCCGTGCTCGCCGCCGCCCTGCTGGGTGCGGCCGTGCCGCTGTCGCCGGCGCGCGCCGCGCAAAGCTCGACGACGGAAGCTAAGATCCGGCTCATGTCCGACGCGCTGCGGGCCCGTGATGCGGGCGACCTGGCCGGCGCGCGCAAGGCGCTCGAGCAGCTCACGGCCCTTTCGCCCAACGATCCCGCCGTGCAGAAGCTGCGCTCGGAAATCGAGACCCAGGCGGTCGCCCAGCAGCAGGCACTCGCCCAGCGCGCCGCCGCCCGCGAGGCCGCGCTGTCCGCGCCGCCCGTCCCGCCGGCGCCCACGCCGCCGGCCGCGCCGGCGCAGATGATCGACGTCCGCATTCCCGATCCCGGCCAGGCCGTCGTTCCCTCCGCCGCCGATCGCGAGGCCGAGGCGCTGGCCCGCGCCGAAACCGCGCGCATCATCCAGCTGGTCGCCGACGGCGAGGTGCAGCTCGCCGCCGTCCGCCGCCAGCTTCGCGCCGGCCAGGCGGAGGAAGCGATCGCCTCGATCGATGCCGCGCTGGGCAGCCTGCCGGCCAATCCGATGACCCAGAAGCTGATCGCCGACCTGAAGAAGGAGAAGGCCACGGCGCTGCTCGATCGCGCCCAGGCCGCGCTCAAGCGCGGCGATGTCGCCGCCGCCCGCACCGCGATGACCGTGCACGGCCAGCTCGCGCCGTCGTCGTCGCGCTCCCAGGGCATCGAACGCCAGATTGCCCGGGCGGAGGCCACGCCGGTGGTCGCCGCCGTGGATCCGGTCTTCGCCGCCGACCGCGCCGCCACCGCCCAGCTCATCGCCAAGGGACGCGCGCAATACGTCGCCGGTGATATCGACGGCGCGCAGGAGACCTTTCGCGCGATCGAAGCGCAGGAGCCGGACAACACCGTGGCCAAGGGTTTCCTGCTGCGGATCGCCGAGGAAAAGACCGAGACCGGCGCGCTCAATCGCGAGAAGACGCGCGCCCAGCTCCTCGAGGAGGTGGCCAAGAGCTGGCAGCGCCCGGGAATCTACCAGGAGCGCCCTCGCGAGTCCGATCCCGCCGCCGCCGTCGGACCGCTCCAGAAGAAGATCACCGAGATCACGCTCCCGGCCGTCAGCTTCACCCGCGCGCCGCTGGGCGAAGTGGTCACGTCGCTGAGCGCCATTTCCGAGGAGTTCGACACCGCCGGCACCGGCGGCGTGAAGGGCGTCAATGTCGTCCTGCTCGATCCCACCAATCGCAACCCCACCGTCACGCTCACGCTCCGCAACGCGTCGCTCAAACGCGTGCTCGATTTCGTGACGGAGGCCGTCGGCTACCAGTACGAGATCCAGGCTGATGCGGTCGTCGTTCGCCCCGGCGGCGAGACGACCACGCTCGAGACGCAGTTCTTTCCCGTGACGCGCGCCACGGTGCTGCGGATGACGGGCATGTCCTCGTCCAGCGGCGCGACCGCAACCCGCGATCCCTATTCCCCGGCGGCGACCGCGGCCGCCGCGGCGCCTTCCGACGCGCCGACGACGGGCGGCGAGGCCGCCTCGATGCGCGCCTTCCTCCAGCAGGCCGGCGTCAGCTTCACCGTCGAGGGCAGCTCCCTCGCTTACGACGGCTCGGCCATCATCGTCACGCAGTCGCCGCGCAACATCGAGCGCATCCGCAACATTCTCGCCCGGTACAACGACGTCCGCCAGGTCGAGATCGAAGCCAAGTTCATGGAAGTCCAGGAAGGCGCGCTCGAGGAACTCGGCGTCACCTGGAACCTCTCCCGCCGCGGCATCGCGCGCGTGAACCCGACGACGGGCGCGCCGGTGCTCGACGCGAACGGCCGGCAGATTTTCGACCCGCAGGAAACGTACTCCACCGGCGGCGTCACGCGCCCGCTGTTCAGCGCGTTTCCCAGCACCTCCAACCAGAACGCCCTGACGATCACCGACGGCACCACCGGCATCTCCGTGCCGGTGGCCCCCGCGCAGATCCCGGGCGGCGTGCAGCTCGGCGCCGTCGCCACCGCGCTCGGCAACATCGCCGGCTTCGTCGGCGAGTTCGATGTCAGCGCCGCGGTCCGCGCGCTTTCGCAGAAGCAGGGCACCGACCTGCTGAGCTCGCCCAAGCTGACGGTGCTTTCCGGCAATCCCGCCAACATCACCGTGGCCCAGGAGCTGCGGTATCCCCAGAGCTACGGCGAAATCCAGAGCCAGGTCGGTTCCGGAGCCGCCACGGGCGCCGCCGGCATCAGCTCGGCCGGCGTCACCATCACCGCGGGCACGCCGCAGGAATTCACGTCCCGCAACGTCGGCGTCGAACTCAAGGTCACGCCGACCGTCGAAGAGGACGACTACAGCATCAGCCTCGATCTCACCCCGCGCGTCACCGAGTTCGAGGGTTTCGTCGAATACGGCGGCCCCAGCGTCGCCATCGCCTCCGGCGTCACCGTCACGGTGCCCCCCGGATTCTACCAGCCGATCTTCTCCGTGCGCGACATTGCCACGAAGGTCACGATCTGGGACGGCGCGACGCTCGTCATGGGCGGCCTCACCCGCGAGGAGGTGAAGAAGGTCAACGACAAGGTGCCGTTCTTTGGCGACATCCCGCTCGTCGGACGGCTTTTCCGCTCCAAGGGCGAAAGCGCGCAGAAGCGCAACCTGCTCATCTTCGTCACGGCCAACCTCGTGAGTCCCGGCGGTTCGCCGAAGAAGCAGTCGCTCAAGAGCACGCCGGCCAACTCGCTCTTCCAGAATCCGACCATCGTGACCCCGGCCAGCGCCGAACCCCGCACGCGCAGCGGCGCCAAGTAAACGGTCAATCAAGTGATGTCTGCCATGAAGATGACTCTCTGGTCGATTCGCACCACAGCGACATGTGGATTGCTATTTGCACTTTCGATTGCCTTCGCGGCGACTCCTCAAAGCGTTTCGATCACAGCGCCGGCAAACAACGACGCATTGGGCACGCTCATATCTCCGAATAATTCGATTACGATTTCTGCGATCGCTCAGGCGAGTGCCGGTGCGGTTATTACCTCGGTCGATTTTCGCGTAAACAACGTTTCAATCGGATTAACGACCGGCGCGGCGGCGACAGTCACACCTTCGATTCAATGGTCCCCTACGGCTCCGGGCACCTATGTGCTTACGGCGATCGCTACCGACAGCAGCGCTGCTTCAAACAATACCCTCACGTCGGCACCGATAACAGTGACCGTAGCAGGGGTTCGGGCGATTTCCGTTACCGCGCCCGCAAATAATGCCACTTTAACGCAAGGATCTGAAATTTTCTTGCGTTCTGTCGCGTCCATGTCGGACGGCGTCATTTCTCAGGTCGAGTTTTTCTTAGATTCACCGGCAACGCTTCTTGGCGGTGGCGCTGTAGCTGCTACACCCTATACAAAGCGCGTAACAATCAATGCGGCAACGGGCGCGCATACAGTTTTTGCTCGTGCAACGCCTGCTGGTGTATCTCCAGCGTTTGATTCTGCCGGAGTTCAAGTCAACATAGTCGGGGCAATCGGATCTGCGCCGTCCGCGACCATTGTGGCGCCCGGACCCACAGACACTATAGTTGCAAGCACAAATGTGACTGTCACCGCCACTGCGTCGGACCCCGATGGTACAATTGCAGGTGTGACTTTTTTCGCGGACGGAGAGCAGATTGGTGTGACCGACACTGCGGCGCCTTACTCGGTTGTATGGACTCCGACTGCAGCGAAGACGTACGTTCTGACGGCCCAAGTTATAGACAATAACTCGAATGCGCGCCTTTCAGCAGATCGAAATGTGACTGTCGTGGGGTCCGCCCCGGCAGTTAGCATTACGGCTCCGGCGGCAGGGGTAAATATCGCCACGGGAGTAGCAACCACTATTACTGCTAATGCAACTGCTGGGACGGGTCTCACAATTACGAGCGTGCAGTTTTCAGTTAACGGTACTCCGATCGGAACTGATACGTCTCCTCCATCGCCATTCAGTGTAACTTGGACACCGACGACGCCCGGATTGGCAATTTTGACTGCAACAGCCACCGACAGTGCCGGTGGAATTACTATTTCCAACGCGACGAGCGTGAACATCGTTAGCCCGAATGGCGCGCTTGGGGCAACATTGGCAGTCACTGGCTCGACATCGATTCCCGCCGGGTCGTCTCGCCAGGTTACGGTCTCCACGACCCCCACTACTGGAATTGGCAGAGTCGAGCTGTTGCTTAACGATGATGTGATCGGTGTCGACACAGTCGCGCCATACAGCTTCGTTTTCACCGCACCTCAAGTACTTGGCCTTCACCGTCTAAACGCGCGCGTTGTGGATTCGACAGGATTCAGCGCGTTGTCGCCGAACGTTGCGATTACTGTAACTGGGTCGGTGGGAGTAGCGCCGCTTGTTGCTGTAACTACGCCTTCAGCGAATGCGTTCCTAGCCCCGGCAGCGAACACAACTATCAGCGGGACAGCCTCCGACCCGGACGGGGCAATAACAAGCGTTCAGGTATTCGTAAACGACGCATTGCTCGGTCCAGCGACAATCTCCGGGGGGACATGGTCGATCGCTTGGACGACTCCCCCCACTCCAGGAGTGGCAACTATTACTGCGATTGCCACAGATTTGGCTGGAAACTCCGTTGCTGCTCCTGCTGTGGGAGTAAATATCGCGGACGCAGCCTCTCCCACCATCACCCTCGGCATCTCCCCGATCGCCGCCGGCCAGCCGGCCAACACCACGTTTCCGAGCGGGGCCGTGAAGAACTTCGTCGCCACCGTCACCCCGTCCACGGGACGGGCGATCGTGCGCGTCGAGTTCTTCGTCGACGGCACAAAGGTCGGCGAGGACACGAGCGCGCCGTACACCTTCCGCTACACCGCGCCGGAATTGAACCCGGGTGAGGCGAGCCGTCCGCTGGTCTTCGGCGCCCGCGCCACGGACAACGCCGGCGCCGCGCGCGACGTTCAGGTGCCGTTGCTGGTCGTGTCGCCCGTCGGTGTGCCGCCCACGGTCAACCTCGTCACCCCCGCGAACAACGCGACCGTCGTGCCCAATTCGCCCGTCAGTCTCGCCACCACCGCGCTGGCGACCGGCGGCTCGATCGCCTCGGTGCAGTTCTACGTCAACGGCAGCCCTGTCGGTATCAACGGCGGCAATGCGCTCACCGCCGCGCCGTACACGTCGACCTTCACGCCCACCGCGCCCGGCACCTACGTCATCGACGCGATCGCCACCGATGACCGCGGCAACACCGCGGTCTCGAATGCGTCGACGATCACGGCGGCCTTCGGCACGCCGACGGTGACGATCACCTCGCCCAATCCCAACGCCACCGCGCGCGCGACCCCCAACGTCCCGCTCAACATCACCGCCGCCGCTGTCGTCTCCAGCGGTGCCTCCGTGCTGCTCGTGGAGTTCCTGATCGACGGGGTGCAGGTCGGGGCCGACACGACCGCGCCGTACACCTTTTCGTGGACCCCCACGGTCGCCCAGCTCGGGCAGCGGGTGCTCACCGCCCGGGTCACCGACACCAACTCGCAGACGGCGACCTCCGTGCCGGTCAACATCAACGTCGCCAACCTCGTCGGCACGCCGCCCACGGTCACGATCTCGACGCAGCCGGTGCCCGCGCAGGGGCTGCAGACGCTCTCGCAGGTCAGCTTCATCGCCAACGCCGCGGCGTCGGCGACGGGCGTGACGATCACGAACGTCGAGTTCTTCCTCAACGACATCAGCATCGGTTCCGCCGTGCGCGAGCAGACGACCAACATCTACCGGCTCTCGTACGACTTCAGCCGATTCGATTTCTCGACCGCGCCGAGCGTGACCGACCCCAATACGGGCGTCACCCGCTACACGCCGATTCCGGTCTATGCGATCGCCCGCGACAGCAATAACAACCAGACGGTGTCGACCACGGCCAACCTGACCATCTTCCCGTCGACCAGCAGTCCG
This sequence comes from uncultured Opitutia bacterium, assembly GCA_937952235.1. Classification (GTDB taxonomy): domain Bacteria; phylum Verrucomicrobiota; class Verrucomicrobiia; order Opitutales; family Opitutaceae; genus ER46. The sequence goes on from CALFZM010000172.1 coordinate 11,364, forward strand.
CCGTCGTTGCAGCTCGCGGCGCTTTCCCAGACCACGATCACGCAGGGCCAGCAATTCTTCATCCTGCCCAACTTCAACGATCCGGACGGCACGGTGACGCAGATCCAGCTCTTCGCCAACGGCACGGCCGCTCCCGGCGGTACGATCGGCAATCCGCAGCAGGGCCAGATCATCACGTTCACGCCGACGACGGCCGGCCGGTTCAACCTCTATGCCGTCGCGACCGATGATTCCGGCAACACCGTCGTCTCCAGCCCCTCGATCGTCGTCACGGTGAACGCGGTCGCGGCTCCGACGACCACCATCACGCGCCCGGGCGACAACAACACCACCACCACGGTCGGTGCGCCGGTGTTCCTGGAAGGCACGGCCGAAAGTCCGAATCCCACGTTCATTCCCACGCTGCAGTTCATCATCACCGGCAGCGGCGGCGGGCGGACCACCATCAATGGCACCCGCGTAGGCACGACCAATGTCTACCGCGCCATCTGGACGCCGACCACCGCGGATACCTTCCAGGTCTCGACGCAGGCCAACATCGGCACCACCGCCTCGGGCACCAGCACCGTGTCGCGCCGGGTCGTGGTCTCCAACCTGGTGGGGCTGGCACCCACGATCTCGATCACCAATCCGGCGACGACGACGACCACGGCTTCGACCCTCAACCTCACCGCGACCGCGACCGACTCCGACGGCTCGGTCGTCGAGGTGGAGTTCTTCGTCAACCGCAACAGCATCGGCCTGGCCACGCGCGACCAGCTTGCAAACACCTGGCGCATCACCGCCTCGTTTGTCGGCGCCGCGCTGGGTGCCACCGAGGTCGTGGCCCGGGCCCGCGACAGCTCCGGCAACGTGGCGGCATCGGCCACGGTGAACATCAACGTGACGGCGGCGTCGAGCATCGCCCCATCCGTGGCCATTACGCCGTCGACGACCAACGCCGCCTTCAACCGCCAGGTGCAGCTCCGCGCCAACGCTCGCGACACCGACGGCACCGTGTCGTCGGTGCAGTACTTCGCCAACAACACGAGCCTCGGCACGTCGACCAACGCCGGCTCGAGTTACCAGGTCAACTGGACGCCGACGACCTCGGGCACCTTCAACGTGTGGGCCGTCGCCACCGACAACTCCGGCATCACGACGGTGGCGCCGACGGTCGAGGTGACCGTCCGGCGGAACAATCCGATCCTGGAGGACGCCGCCTTCATCCTGCAGACATACCAGGACGTCGCGAACACGACGACGATCAACCCGCTCATCTTCGACGATATCGACGCCCGGCTGGGCGCGGGCTCGCTCACCCGCGCGGAACTGGCCGCCTCGCTCATCACCGAGCCCGGCTTCCAGGCCCCGGTGAATCTGCTGGCGGGTTACTGGGTGCTGATGGGGCAGTGGCCCACGCCCGCCAACTACAACACCCTGATCGGAACCGCCCGCGGCAGCCTCGCCAATGCGATGGGAGCGATCATCGGGTCGAACGAATACGTGCTGAAATACGGCGTGACGCCCACCGTCGCCCTCCTCAACAACCCGGCCAGTGCGATCCCGGCGGATACGTTCATCACCCGGCTTTGGCAGGGCGCCGGTCTGGGCTCGCCGTCCGCGCTCGATAACACCCGCTTCCGCAGCAACAACGTCGCCTCCGCGACGCTCGGGCGCGGCTACAATCCGGCCGGCCTCAACGCGGCGCTGGCGGAGTTCATCACGAACACGAATTCCCAGAATACCGCGCTCTTCAACCGCGCGCGCGTGGCGGCGCTCTTCTACCAGCTCGCTCGGCCACCGATCACCGTCACGACCGAACAGATCAATGCCCGGATCGCCGAGCTCGCCGCGCTGCCGGATATGCGGGCCGTCGCGGACGCGGTCCTGAAGGATGAGCTCTACGGCTACCGTTACGTCACGATCACGCGCCACCCGCAGCCCCTGGTGGTGAACGCCCGCTCCGGCGCGATCTTCTCCGTCGAAGCCCAGGGCGCCCCGCCGCTCGCCTACCAATGGTTGCTCAACGGCGCGCCCATCGCCGGAGCGACCTCGCCGACGCTCAGCCTGACCAATGTCGACGCGCGCAACGTCGGCACCTACACGGTCGCCATCACGAGCAGCGCGGCGACGGCGACCAGCGATCCGGCCACGCTCACGCTGGCCACGACCCAGAGCAAGCTGGCCAACATCTCCACCCGCGGCGTCACCTCCGGCGACAACGTGCTCATCGGCGGCTTCATCGTCTCGGGCGCCAACCAGCAGCAAACCCGTCAGATGCTGATCCGCGTGATCGGGCCCCGGCTTTCCACGGCGCCGTTCAACGTCACCGGCGTGCTGCCGAATCCGCGACTCGAGGTCTATTCCGGGGCCAATGCGACTCCGGTGCTGCAGAACGACGACTGGGGCACGCAGACGGGTGGGGCGGCCCAGGTCACGGCCATCCAGCAGGCGACCAACCGCGCCGGTGCCTTCACGCTCCAGGCGGGTTCCGCCGATGCCGTCGTCCTCGTCTCCGCCGCCGCCGAGTGGCGGCCGGTGCGCG
>CALFZM010000173.1 GCA_937952235.1 uncultured Opitutia bacterium
TGGCCTGCGCCACGCGGAGTCGCGCCGCGGGCAGCGGCTGCGCGGCGTTCCGAGCCGCCACTGCCCGGCCCGCGATCAGCTCCGCCATCTGTTCCGCCGCGTCGAGTCCGCGCCGGGCCGGCACCACGTCGCCCGCACAGCCCTGGAGGAACAGCGCCTCCCCGCCGAGCGCGGAGCGGACCCGATGCACGGTCGCGCCAGGCCAGTCGGCCGAGACGCCCTTGTAGTTCCCGTAAACCGCCACCGCGTGGGCTGGCAGGTGGAACAGCGTCGCCACGGTCGCGCCATCGGCCGCCCGCAGGCCGAGCACCGTCAGGGTGGGATCGACGACGCCGAAACGGAGGCCGTCGCCCAGAACGTACGGGTCGCGGGGACTCGCCGTGCCGGCGACCTTGCCGTCGGGCCGCACGGGTCGCCGGTTGAACAGCCACTCGCCGACGTAGGCGCGGCCCAGCGCGAGCGTGACCGGCTGCCGTGCGGCGTCCGCGCGGCGGACCAGCTCGACGCACGTGGCGGCGAGGTTGTCCGCCCATTGCTGATACACCGGCTCACGCTGGGCCGGCCGCGAGGTGCGTTCCTCCCGCGCGCCGGCCCGCGAAGTGCCCATCTCCGACTTCGGGCCGGAGTGATTGTGCGTCGCGGAAATCAGGATGTGCGCGGCGGGGATGCCGGAGGCCGCGGTGATGGCCGCGCGGATGCGTGCCACCGCGAACTCCCGCGCATCGAGCAGATCCCAGGCGAGCAGCGCGACGCGCGTTTCGCCGTCGGCCAGCACGACCGCGCGCGCGAAGAGCGGATCGCGCACCTCGCCGTAAGGCCGCGCCTGCGGAAGCGTCCAGTTCAGCATCCGCGGATCCGGCGTGATGTCCGCCGCCGCCACCCCGGCCGTGAGCGTCACGCCGGCGGCGCCTTGGGTTGCGCCAGCCGCACCGAAGGCGGCGAGCAGGGAGAGCGCGACGAAGCGGATCATCCGCGCAGGCTGGCCGGCGCGTGCGCCGGATTCCACGGCGAAATCGCGGTCAGGCGGACGTTTCCCCTTTGCCGCCCGTCGCCGCGCACCCGGCCCTCGTGAACTCAGCCGGACTCCGGTCCATCACCCGTCCGCCGCCTGGGGACAGGCGGCTCCACCGCCACGGCATCATTCCGGCTCAGGCCCCGGCCGGCGTTCGGCGGTTCCCCGAGGAACCGGCGCCGGTAACCCGGTGGCATCGCGGCGAGATCGACGCGCAGGAGACAGTACAGCGCATTCTGAAACTCCGCCTCGACGTGGTACGCGAGGAACTTCGCGCCCAGCGAACAGTAGTAGCGCATGAGCGGCGGGATGCCGCGTCGTCCCTCCTCGATGGCTTCGACGAGCGGGCCGAGGGCCTCGAGCGGCTGCCCGGCGTAGGCGTCGGCGACGAGGCGATGATACCGCGTCTCCGGCCGAAACGGACGCCGGGCGCGCACCAGCCGGCACAGGTCCGGCGAGTCGGCGTGCCGGCGCCGCAGGTGCTCGACCAGGATTGCGCGGGTCGCCGGATGGTGGTCGTTGGAAAGGCTGACCGAGCCGAAGAACGTGCCGCAACCGTGCCGGATCGCGGCGGCGCCGAGGCCGCGCCAAAGCAGCGCGAGCACCTGGTTGTCGCGCTGGCACTCGGGGATCACGAAGGAGCGGCTGAGCTCGATCGCTGGACCCAGCCGCGCGAGCAACGCGGGATGAAGCCGGAAGACACGGCCGAGATAGAGGCCCGCCACGCCGCGGGTCGCCACGATCTCGCGAGTCAGCCCGAGCCGGTAGGCGCCCACGATGGCGCCGGGGGCCCGCCGCCACGCGATGAGGTGATGATAGTAGCGGTCCTCGGGTGCCAGGTCCCGCGCCCGGCCCACGCCCTGGCCGGCGGCACGAAACGTACGCTCCCGGCAGCGGCCGAGTTCGCGCAGGAGGCACGGGACTTCCTCGCCGCGGACCAGCAGGAGCTCGATGTCGCCGTCGTTCAAGGCGAGCAGCCGGCACGACGCGGGCAGGCCGGCGACCTCGGCCTGAAGTGCGGCCGGATCCTCCGGCGCGGCGAGCGCGGGCGGCGGGACCGCGTCCGCCGCCGGCGGGCGGGGCCGATCCCGGTCGGACCGCAGGAAACAGGTCGCTTGCAGCCGTGCCGCCGGGGTCGGGCCGGCGGCGAGGCGGGCCACCGCTTCGGGCAGGGTGATCGCTGCAATCCGCACGGTCACGTCGCGCACCGGCGGATGCAGCAGCTCACGAGCGAGCATGAGCGCGCGAAGTCCCGACCATGCGGGTGGCACGGCGAGGAACCGCCGGCTGTTGCCGCCGGCGAGGTGCACGCATGCCAGGGCGGCGCCGGTGCGCGCGGCCAGGCGCACGGCGTGGTCGCTCCACGGCCGGTCGCAGAGCGCGCGCAGGTCGCGTCGCCAGTGCGACACGCGGCCAGCCGGAAAAAGCGCCAGCACACCGCCCGCGCGGAGATGACGAAGGGCCGCCGCGAGGCCCTGCCGGCTGCGTTCCCGGCTCTCCGGGGAGCGGCCCAGCGAATCTACCGGGATGAGGTTGGGCCCGAACTCCGGCAGGCTGCACAGCGCGGCATTCGCGAGGAGCCGCCAGCCCCCGGGGCGGATCGACTCGAGCCACGGCATCAACGCCAGTGCATCCAGTCCGCCGAACGGATGATTGCAGACCACCACGATGGGGCCCGGCCTGGCCCGAAGGAGCGCCGTGGAGCCAGGCTCGGCCCCCCACCTCACGTCCAGCCGGTCCAGCACCGCCGTCGCGAACGCGGCGCCCGTCCGCCCGCTGCGGGTCGCATCCGCATGCAGCGCAGCCAGGCCCGGGAATCCGAACACGCGTTCAACCGCTGGTTGCACGAACCGGTAAAGCCGGCGAAGGAGCGGATGCGTGACGACCGCGGCCGTGTCGATCGGCCGTCTCGGCGCAAGGGACGCCCCACGGGGAGACGCGGCCGAGATCGCGTTCGGCTTCATGCGAAAAACGCGCGTCCGCCGGCGCCGCGCACCGATCGACGGATTCGCGATTGGCGGGAATAGCGCGGTCGTTGCAGGCTCTGGCCTGGATGAGCCCGCTTCCTTCGCTGCCGCGCTGCCTGATCACCGCCGGTCCCACCCGGGAACACCTCGATCCGGTGCGCTTCCTGAGCAACGGTTCGAGCGGGAAGATGGGCTACGCGCTCGCGGCTGCGGCGGCGGAGCGGGGCTGGACGGTGGAGCTCGTCAGCGGCCCCGTCGCGCTGCCCCCGCCCGCTGGCGTGCGCGTCACCCGCGTCGTCTCCGCCGCCGACATGCTCGCCGCGTGCTCCCCGCTGTTTCCCGGTTGTGACCTGTTCATCGCGGTTGCGGCCGTGGCGGATTACCGGCCGAAAGCGGTCGCGCCCCGAAAGCAAAAGAAGCAGGCCGGCCCGCTCGTCCTCGAACTGGAGCCCACCGTCGATATTCTCAAGACGCTGGCCGCGACCAGGCGCGCCGATCAGGTCGTGGTGGGCTTCGCGGCCGAGACCGACGACATCGAGGCGTACGCCCGGCGCAAGCTGACGGAAAAGCAGCTCGACTGGATCGCCGCCAACGACGTGAGCCAACCTGGCAGCGGCATGGAGGCCGACGACAACACCGTGATCCTGCTGGGCCAGTCGGGACAACGTTTCCTGCTCGGTCCGGGGCCCAAGGGCACGGTGGCGCGACGGATGCTCGAGCACATCGTGCCCCTGTGAAATGCGGCCGGCCGGGTTCATGCAGGGGCGGACGGCTGGCCGGCCTGGTGGCGCTCGAGGCGGAGGGTGAGCGTGTTTGTCGGCGAACGGTACGCGAGCACGACGCGGTTCCGATCGACGGAGACGTGGATCGTGCTGCGCGTGGCGGCGTCGGGCCGGCTCATCGCGATCGAATGGGCGCCTGCCACGGGGTCATGCTGCCGGTGAAACGCCGCCAGGTCGCCGACGCTGGGACGCGCCGGATCGCGCACCAGCCGGAGGTAGGTCGCCAGGCGCGCCGCCGCGACTTCGGCGGGGGCGTACGACGACGAGGTCAGCATCGGCGGCAGGAGCGGGCGCTCGGCCGCGTCGAGCGTGGCGCCGTCCCAGTGGAGCAGGAGGGCGGGTTGCCGCGGCGACAGGGCCAGGAGACGAAACGGATCGGTCCGCGGCAGCGGTTGCGCCTGGACGCGCTGGAACACGTCGACGGCGGTCACGGCGTCCGCCGCGGCCGCGACGACGTGGCCTCGGCTGTGGCGCGGCTGGCCCGGTGCGGGGTGGCGGGGCGCGGTGTAGTCGTTCAGCAGGCAGACGGTCAGGGCACGATCGTTGGTCGCGAGCCAGGTGCCGCCCGAGTGGCCGTCGGCCGGCATGAGGATCCGCACGCCGTTCCGCTGGAGCGCCTCCGGGGGTCGCTCCGCCGCCCGCGTCCGCTGTTCGTCGCGGTTGAAGAAGAGGTCGTAGCCGTCCTCCGTCGCCCGCCAGCTCACGGTGCACATGCGAGGGAAGCGTGTTCGTGCCGGAGGGTGGATGGCGCCACGCCGAAGCCCGGCGCGGTGGCGTGGCCCTGCAGCCGGCACATGACGGCCACGAGGGCGCAGTGGTGGACGGTGTGGCTGAGCAGGAACTCGAGCTCGCGCACCAGCGAGGTGGGAGCCTGTCCGCGGGGCCAGGTTTCCGTAGCGTAGGCGAGCGGGTGCGGTGGCGGCGAACGACCCAGGCCGGCGAGGACGCGCTCGATCTCCGCGAGGGCCGCGCAAGCCTGCGCGGGATCCTGCTCGAGCGCGGGGTCGCGGGCCCGGCTCTCGTAGTCAACGGGCCGGTCGCCGCCCAGCCCGGCGAGCAGGCTGCGGTAGTGGTCGACCACGTGACGCACATGCGCGCCGATGGAAGCGTTGAACGCGACGGGCACGCGCCGCGTGTAGCGCTCGGCGCCGAGGGACGCGACGAGCTCGATGGTCTGCCGGAGGAGGGCGCAATTGGGGCCGGTCGCCGCGGCCACGGCGTGCGAAGCGTGCATGAGCGAAGGGGATGAAACTGGGAGCGCGGCCCCCACGTTCTTATTCCCCGCGGCAGCCGAGGATCCGCCTTCAGCATTGCGGCGCCCGGCCGGACGGCGAACATCCGCTCTCACCGTCATGCGTCTCTCCCTTCTGCTCCTGCTGGCGCCGCTCACGTGGCTCCACGCCGCCGGGCTGCCCGCGCGGCCCAACCTCGTGTTCATTCTCAGCGACGATCTCGCCCAGGGCGACGTGGGCGCGTACGGCCAGAAACTCATCCAGACTCCGCGGCTCGACCGCATGGCGCGGGAGGGGACGCGTTATACCCAGGCCTACTGCGGCACGGCGGTGTGCGCACCGTCGCGCACGTCGCTGATGACCGGCCTGCACAGCGGCCACGCCCCGGTGCGCGGCAATTGGGAGGTGCAGCCCGAGGGCCAGCTCCCGCTGCCCGCCGCCACGGTGACGGTGGCGGAGATCCTCCAGCGTGCCGGTTATTCCACCGCCGCGATGGGGAAGTGGGGCATGGGCATGTTCGACACCACCGGCAGCCCGCTGAAGCAGGGCTTCGATCACTTCTTCGGCTATAACTGTCAGCGACACGCGCACTCCTATTTTCCGAGTTATCTCTACCGCGACGACCGCCGGTTCGACCTGCCCGGCAACGACGGGGTGGGCGTCGGCAAGACCTACGCGCAGGACCTGATCCAGGCGGACGTGCTGCAGTGGGTGCGCCGGCAGAAGGACCGGCCGTTCTTTCTCTTCTACGCGATCACGCTGCCCCATGGCCGACACGAGATCGACGACCTCGGAATCTACGCGGACAAGCCCTGGAGCCCGCAGCAGAAGGCGTACGCCGCGCAGATCACGCGGCTCGACCGGGATGTGGGCCAGCTGCTCGACCTGCTCGCGGAGCTGAAGATCGACGAGCGCACGCTGGTCATGCTCGCGGGCGACAATGGTTCCTCGTTCGCCCCCGAGTCCGAGTTTGGCAGACTATTCGAGCAGGCGAACAACGGCCTGCGCGGATACAAGCGCGGCCTCTACGAAGGGGCGCTGCGCCAGGCGGCGTTTGCCTGGTGGCCGGGCGTCGTGCCGGCGGGCCGGGTGGCGGATGGACCGTGGGCTTTCTGGGATTTCCTGCCCACCGCGGTCGAGCTGGCGGGTGCGGCCTATCCCGCCGGGTTCAAGCCCGACGGCCGGTCGCTCGTGTCGTATCTGCGCGGCGGGGACGCTCCTGTCCGCGACTACTTCTACTGGGAACTGCACGAGCAGCGCCCGATCCAGGCGGCGCGCTTCGGCGCGTGGAAGGCGGTGCGCAACGGCCACGATCGCCCCATCGAGCTCTACGATCTCGCCGCCGACGCCGGCGAAACGCGGGACCTCGCCGCCGCCAAGCCCGACGTGGTGGCGCGGGCCGAGGCGATCCTGCAGGCGGCCCACCAAGCCGATCCGAACTGGCCGCTCACCGGGCGCGCGGCGCACCGGACGCAGGGCAGCGGCAAGAAAAAGGCGGGGAAGAAACAGTAGGCGCGGCCGCGGCAGGTCGGGCGGGCGGGGACGCCCGCGCTCCTGGAAACGCCGGCGCACGACTGTTGCCGGCGCGCGATTGTTGCCGGCCCGCGCGCCTGCTGGCGGCGGGCGGCGCTTACTTCAGCGCCTTGCGCAGGAATTTGAGCCCGTTGAGCGCGATGTCGTCGCGCTTCGGCTCGATCTTCCGCCAAATGGCGGCCGCGCGCGCGATGACCTTCACGTCGGTCGTGAACGACTCGATCACCACGTCGCCCTTGTACTTCACCGCCGCGAGGGCCTTCACGATCTCGGGCCACGCGATGTGATCTCCGCCCGGCGTGCCGCGATCGCTGCCGCAGGCGTGGAAATGGCCGAGCAGCTTGCCGGCCTTCCGGATCGCGGCCGCCTGATTCTTCTCCTCGATGTTCATGTGGAACGTATCGAGGTGCAGCTTCAGCGCCGGCGAACCGACCGCCTTGATCAGGCGCAGGCCCTGGTCGCAGGTGTTGAGGAAATCGGTCTCGAAGCGGTTGAGCGGTTCGACGCAGATCGTGACGCCCCGGGAGTGGGCGTAGGCCGCGAGTTCCTTGAGGTTCTTCACGACCAGCGCCCATTCGGTCTTCTGCTGCGCGGGCGCCACGGCATCCGCCTTGCCGACCACGGAATACACCGGGCCGATCACCGAGGGGCAGCCCATCGCCGCCGCCTGGTCGATGATCGCCTTGCAGTACGTCATCGCCGTCGCCTGTTCCTCGTCCGAGCCGCGAAAGTCGCGGCCCGGGCCCATGCACGCGCACACGCTGCCGATCGCGATGCCCGCTTTTTCCGCCGCGGCCCGCACCTTGGCCGGATCGATATGCGACGGATCCTCGATCGGAATTTCGACCGTGTCGAAGCCCCAGCGCTTGAACTGGGAAAACAGCCGCGTGCTCGCGGTCGTGAACGGGGACGTGTACAGGAATGTATTGATGCCGATTCTCATTGGGGGGAGCCCAGAGAGGCGGAACCGCGGCAGCGAGGCAAGTCGGGCTTTGCCCTCGGACGGAACGATTCAGCCGTCCCTCGAATCACGCCTGAAGACGGCGGCATTGAAGGTGGAGCGGCTTGTCCTCAAGCCGCTGCGCATGGGTCTGTCGCCCGTCAGCCGCCTGGGGACAGGCGGCTCCACCTGGATGAGTGGTCGGTTCAGCGCAGCGCCCGCGCCGCCGCCACGATCTCGGCGGCCTCGGGCCGATCCCGGTAACTATCCCGCTCGAGGCGGGCGCGGATGGTGCCGGACCGGTCGATGATGAACAAGACTGGATGCGGCACGCCCGCCGCCCGGCCCTTCGCCTCGGGGTTGCGGATGCCGTAGGCGTCGATGACCTTGCTGCCGGCATCCGTCAGGAGCGGGTACGTGATCCCGAGCTTCTTGACCGCCGCCGCGTTGGTCGCGACGGAATCGTAACTGATCGCGACGAGGCGCACCCCGGCGGCGGCGATCTCGCCGCGGTGCTTCTCCAGGTCCTGCAACTGGCGCCGGCAGAAGGGACACCAGTCCGCCGAACGCACGAACGCCAGCGCCACCGGACCCTGGGCAAGCAAGTCCTGCAACGCGACGCTTTCGCCCGTGGCGCTCGGCAGCGTGAACCCGGGGGCGCGCGTGCCGACCGCGAGTCCCGGAGGCGGGGAGGACGGCTTCATTTCAGCCGCTTCGAGCGCAGCGAGGCCCAGCAGGAACGAGAGGAGGAATCGGCGACGTTTCATGATGAGGAGATTCCGCGGACGCGACCACCGGCCCGCGGTTCCAAGTGGGAGCGGCACCTTGGCCGGTCTATTCCGCGGGAACGCACGATTTCGTCTCCCGCCCTGCTTGAAGCGCCGGGGCGGCACACGCACGAGAGGTGGCGCCGCCTGTCCCCAGGCGGCTGGCATTCGCCGGCGTCGTCCGCAGCGGCTGGCGGAAACCGCTCCTCCTCCCGTACACCGCTGTCATCGGTGAACCGCAGCGCGGCAGCATCGCCCGGGCTCAGCGCTTCTTCTTGCCGCCCGCGGCGGCGGGCATCTTCGCCTCGGGATGACGCTCGAGGATCCGCCGCAGCTCCGCCACCAACGCCGGCTGGTCGGCGGCAAGGTTGCGCGATTCTCCGGGATCCGCCGTGTAGTCGTAAAGTTCGTACTCGGCCGAGGCCGCCGGCTCGCCTGGTCGTTTCCATTCCACCAGCCGGTGGCGCTCGGTACGGATGGCGCGGCCGATGCGCTCGCCGCGCGGATACGTATGGTACGCATGGTCGCGCACGCGGCGCGCCGGGTCCCGCAGCACCGGCACGAGGCTGACCCCGTCGATCGGTTGCGGCCCGCGCGGCGCCGGCAGCCCGGCAAGCTCGGCCAGGGTGGGATAAAGGTCGACGGTTTCCGCGAGCTGGCGGGTCGAGGTGCCGGGCCGTGTGACGCCCGGGGCGACGATCACCAGCGGAATCCGGTTGGCCTGTTCGTAGTTGGTATGCTTCGTCCAGTAGCCGTGATCGCCGAGGTGCCAGCCATGGTCGCCCCACAGGACGACGATCGTGTTGCCCGCGAGACCCAGGCGGTCCAGCGCGTCGAGCACGCGGCCCACCTGCGCGTCCATGTAGCTGACGCAGGCATGATACGCATGGAGCAGCGTGCGCTGCGTCGCCTCCTCGCGCAGGTTCTCCACGTCGAGCGGGTCGTAGTTCACGATCTCGCCGCCGACCTTGCCCGCGAACGCCGGCGCGCCTTCCGGATCGCGCTGCCGCGGCGCGGGCGAGAACGCGCGGGGATCGTGCAGGTCCCAGTACTTCTTCGGCGCGGTGAGTGGCAGGTGGGGCTTGACGAAACCCAGCGCAAGGAAGAACGGCGTGTCTTTCCGCCCGCGCGCCGCCTCCAGCCGCCGGATGCCCTCGTTCGCGATGCGGCCGTCGGCGTACGCGTCGTCCGGCACATCCATGACCTCCCACGCCGCGCCGCGTGGCAGCGAACGGATTTCGCCGAGCTTCTGGTTGGTGAAGTAGGCCTCCTCACGCGTGAGCTGGCCGCCGGCCGAGTTCCGCGGATCGAGGTACTCGACCACCTTGTCCTTCAGCGTCGGCACGCTCCACGAGGCGTCGTCGTCATGATTGCCATGGCCCGTATGCAGGACCTTGCCCACCGCCTCCGCGCGCCAGCCATGCCGCATGAAATGCTGGGTGAGGGTGACAGCCGCGGGCACCACGCCGCGGAAATGCTGCGAGAGCCCGTAGATGCCCAGCGAGGTCGAGCGCGATCCCAGCATGAGGTTGTTGCGGGAGGGTGCGCACACGGACTGGTTGCAGTAGGCGAGGTCGAACCGCAGCCCGCGCGCCGCGAGGCGATCGAGGTTCGGTGTCTTCGCCAGCGGCTCGCCGTAGCAGCCGAGCAGCGGCTTCAGGTCATCCACACAGAGCAGCAGGATATTCGGGCGACCGGCCGCGGCGGCGAGGGCGATCGAGGGGGGAAAGACCAGCAGGAGGAGAACGACGACGCGCATGGGAATCCGGGGCGGGTGACGCGCACGATGGCCGGCCCGGGAAGGCGGGGGAAGTCCGCGCCGCGCACATCGACCGACGAAATCGCACCTCGCCTGGCAGACCTCCGGCGCGACGCGAGAGCGGCCCGGGCGAAGCGGGGACCGTCGCCGCAACTCCCGCCGCGGGCTTGCGATCTGTCCTGGACGCTGCTACTTCCCGCCCTTCTTGCCCGCCTTCTTCGCGGTAGCCGGCGGGTATTCGCCGCTGGGTCCGAATCCGGCCGGCCAGCGAAACTCCGCCGCCCGCGACTCCGCCGCAAACACCTGCTCGAGCTGCGATCGGAGGGCGGCGTCCCCCGCGAGATTCCGGGTCTCGTAGGGATCGGCCCGCAGGTCGAACACCTCGGTCCAGTCCGGGCGGCCCGGATACGTGACAAGTTTCCGGGTGGCGGTCCGCACCGCCAGCACCGTCGGCACGGCGTACTGGGCCTCGCGAAAATACGCGTAGAAAAACGCCTGGCGCCAGTCCGGCGGGATCCGTCCTGCAAGCAGCGGACGCAGGCTGCGCCCCTGTGCCCCGGCGAGCGGCGCCGCCCCGGCGTAGTCGAGCAGCGTCGGCGCGATATCCAGGTTGAGCGTGAGCGCGTCGTTCACCGCGCCGCCTCCCGGGCGCGCGCCGGGGAGTCGCACCAACAGGGGAACGCGCAGGCTCTCGTCGTACGCGCTTCGCTTGTCGCCCAGTCCGTGCTCACCGAGGTAATAGCCGTTGTCGCTGGTGAACACCACGAGCGTGTCCTCCCGCCGGCCGGAGCGCTCGAGCGCATCGAGCAGAACGCCCACGCAGCGGTCAATTGCCGTCACGTGGCGGAAGTAGTCGCGATGGCCCTCGCCGCTCGCCGGCCCGGTGCCTTTCTCCGCCGCCGGCCCCTGTCCGCGCAGGTAGATCGCTTTCAAGCCGGTGTTGGGTGTCGGCCGCGCCGTGTCTTCGGCATAAAGGGAACGGACGCGCTCGGGCAGGTTGTCGCCGCCGCGGGGGCCGTGCGGGCTCTTGAACCCCAGCCAGAGGAAGAACGGCCGGTCGCGCGGCTGCCCGGCGACGAACCGGGCGGCATAGTCCGTCGTCACGTCGTCGACCCAGCCGCGCGTCGGCGTCTCGACCCCATCGACGAGGAGCGGGCAGTCGAGATAGCGCCCCTGGCCGACGAAGCTCGCAACCCGATCGTAGTGCGGCCGGGTGCGCTGGTCGCGCATGTGCCATTTGCCGAAATAGGCGGTCGTGTAGCCAGAGGCGCGGAGCTGCTGCGCAAACGTCGCGACGTCGTCCGGGAGATGCCGGCCGTTCCCGACGATGCCGGTCAGATGGCCGTGCCGCGACGTCATGATGTTGGCGCGGCCCGGAGAACAGAGCGAGGTGACGACGAACGACTCGCGGAAACGAACGCTTTCCGCGGCGAGCTCGTCCAGGCGCGGCGTGAGGATCCACGGGAATCGCGCCGCCGCGCCTTGTTCGCGCTGCACGACGCCCAGGCCATCCCACCGCAGGTCGTCGCAGTAGATGAAAACGAGATTTGGCCGGGCGGTCGTCGCCGCCGCGCCCGCTTCCCGGCCGAGGCCGGAAAGGAGGAGGCAGCAGAGCAGGAGGAGACGGGGGCGGGGGATTTTCATGGGACCAGGAAAGCAGGGTGGCGGGGTGTTGCGCTAGCGATTCGATGTCACGTAGGCGATGAGGTCGGCCATGTCCTGCTC
>CALFZM010000174.1 GCA_937952235.1 uncultured Opitutia bacterium
GAGCCACTTTCCCTATTCCAGCGACGGGATCCGCGACATCTATCGCCTTTACCCGGCGGACGTCCGCGAGGATGCGACGCGGGTCTTCGGCCTGCTCCACCCGGACGATATCGAGGCCGTGCGGGAGTCCATCGTGCGGTCAGCGCGGACGCTCCAGCCCTGGCGGCACGAATACCGCGTCGTGGACGCCGACGGCGGCGAGCGGTGGCTCTACGGCAATGCCGTGCCCGAGCTCGAATCCGATGGCTCCGTGCTCTGGCACGGGTTCATCGCGGACATCACCGCGCGCCGCCGCGTCGAGCGGGCGCTCGAGGAACAGGAGGCGCGCCTGCGCGTCGTGCTCGAGCACATGCCGATCGGCGTGCGCTGGGTGCGACAGAGCGAGGGGCGGCGCGAGGTCGTGCTCAATCCCGCGTACACGATCCTCACGGGGGTGTCCGCCGCGGACCACGACGAACCCGGGATCGACTTCGCGCGCACGCATCCGGACGACGTCGCGGCCCAGCGCGAGGGCCATGCCCGCCTGGAACGCGGCGAACTGCGCCAGTTCACCCTGGAAAAGCGCTACCTGAAGCCCGGCGGGCAGGTGACGTGGGTCGCCCTTACCTGGCTGCGGCGGCCGCTGCCCGGCGACGGGAATTTCGAGGAGCTGTGCACGCTCAAGGACATCACCGAGCGCAAGGTGGCGGAACTCGAGCTGCGCGCCACGCTTCGCCAGGTCACGCAGCTCCGCGCGGCGCTGGATGCCTTCGCGCTGGTCGTCATCACCGACCTCGAGGGCCGGATCACGCACGTCAACGAACGCTTCTGCGCCGTCTCCGGCTACCGGGCGGACGAACTGCTCGGCTCCACCCCGCGGGTGGTGAACTCGGGCGCGCATCCGCCGGAGCTCTTTCGCGAGCTGTGGGCCACGATTTCGCGCGGCGAGATCTGGCGCGGCGAACTGCACAACCGCGCGCGCGACGGCCGGGCGTACTGGGTGGCGGCGGCCGTGGTGCCCGGCCTCGATGACGCGGGCCGGCCCTTCAACTACGTCGCCATCCAGCTCGACATCACGGAACGCAAGCAGCTCGAGGAGAGCCTGGCGCAGGCTCGCGACCAGGCGCTCGAGGCCTCGCGCCTGAAATCCGATTTCCTCGCCACCATCAGCCACGAGATTCGCACGCCGATGAACGGCGTGATCGGCATGGCCGGCCTGCTCGCGGAAACGTCGCTCGATCCCGAGCAGGACGAGATGGCCCGCACCATCCTGGGCGGCGCCGAGAACCTGCTCGCGCTGATCGACGACATCCTCGACTTCTCCCGCGTGGAGGCGGGGCGGCTGCGGCTGGAATCGTCGGCCTTCGACTTCCGCCGCGTGGTCGAGCAGACCGTCGCGCTGCTGGGGCGGCGCGCGCAGGAAAAGGGGCTCGCCGTGTCGTGCGAGTTCGCGTCCGCCCCCGATTGCCTCGTGCAGGGCGACCCTGGTCGCGTGCGCCAGGTGCTCACGAATCTCCTCGGCAACGCGATCAAGTTCACCGATGCGGGCGCCGTCGCCGTGGAGGCGCGCGTCGCGGGCGAAACTCCGGACCGGCTGCGGCTGCGGGTCGCGGTCCGCGACACCGGCATCGGCATCGCGCCCGAGTCGCGCCACCTGCTGTTCCAGCCCTTCACCCAGCTCGATGGCAGCCCGCGGCGGCGCTTCGGCGGCACGGGCCTCGGCCTCGCCATCAGCCGGCAGCTCGTCGATCTGATGGAGGGCGAGATCGGCTTCGCCAGCACCCCGGGCGCCGGCTCGGAGTTCTGGTTCGAACTCGACTTCGCGCGGGGAGGGCCGCTCGAGGCGGAAACCGCGCGCCCGGCGCTGCCCGGCGCGGTCAGCCCGGCTCGCGGCGGCAAACGCCTGCTGCTCGCCGAGGACAACCCGGCCAACCAGCGCGTGGCGACGCTGCTGCTCGCAAGGATGGGCTTCGACGTGAGCGTCGCGGGCGACGGACGCCAGGCGCTCGCCTTGCTGGCGGCACAGCATTTCGACGCGGTGCTGATGGATTGCCAGATGCCGGGCCTCGACGGCTTCGAGGCCGCGCGGCAGATCCGCTCCGGGCTGCTTCCCGGCGTCGAAGCCCGGCTTCCCATCATCGCCCTCACCGCCTACGCGCGGCCGGAGGATCGGGCGCGCTGCCTCGCGGCCGGCATGTCCGATCATGTCGCCAAGCCGATCCGTCCCGCCGAACTCCGGGGCGCCCTCGTGCGCTGTGGTGTCGCCCCCGGCGAGGAGCCGCCGCCCCCGCTGCGGGCAGGGTCCGGCGACGTGCTCGACGAGGCCGCGCTGGCGGCCGCCCGTGCGCTGCCGGGCGCGGAAGGTCCGTCACTGCTGCCCGAACTCGTCCGCCTCTATCTCGCCGACGAGTCCGACCGCCTCGCCCGGATCGATCACCTCGCCGCCGAGCGTGCCGCCACCGAGCTCGCCGACGAGGTGCACGGCTTCGGCAGCAATGCCGCCTCGCTGGGCGGAATCGAGGTGCGGCGCGTGGCGCTCGAGGTCGAGTCCGCCGCCCGCGCCGGCGACTGGGGCGAGGTCTCCGTCTACCTGAGGCGGTTGCACGAGGCGGTCGGCCGGCTGCGCGACGAGATCGAGCGCCGGCGGCTGGCGGTAGCCTGAGCGGCGATAGGGTGGAGCCGCCTGTCCCCCCAGGCGGCTGACGTGCGGTGGACCGGTCCGCAGCGGCTTGAGGACAAGCCGCTCCACCATTCGGTGCGGCCGTTCTCGCGTCTGCTGAGAAGGCCAACGGCATGTGTCCGGCTGAGCGACGATAGGGTGGAGCCGCCTGTCCCCAGGCGGCTGACGTGCGGTGGACCGGTCCGCAGCAGCTTGAGGACATGCCGCTCCACCATTCCGTGCGGCCGTTCTCAGCGGTGAGCTGAAGGCGAACGGAAGGCTTCCGGCTGAACACGGTCCGATTCGCCTCAAGCCGGGGGCGAGCCGACCGATGTCTGCGTTACGGACGTTTCTGGACGTCCGGATCCGCATGAACATTCTCATCGCCGAAGACGACCGTGTCTCCCGCACCTTGCTGCGGGAGATCCTCGCGTCCGATCGTTCCTACGAGATCGCCGAGGCGGCGGACGGCACGGAAGCCTGGTCGCGCCTGGAAAAGGGCGCGGTGCCCGACCTGTGCATCCTCGATATCATCATGCCGGGTCTCGACGGGTTGGAAGTGCTCAAGCGCATCCGCGCCGACGACCGGCTGCGCGGCGTCAAAGTGATCCTCTGCACCGCCCGCAACGATCGCACCTCCGTGACCGAGGCGGCGGCGCTCTCCGTGAATCATTTCATCATCAAGCCGTATTCCAGCCGCACGGTCCTCGAGCAGGTCCGGAAGGTACGCAACCAGCTCGGCGGGCAGCGCCGGGTTGACGCCAAGGCCCTGGTGTGTGCGCGTCTCGGCATCGACTCCTCCACGTACGGCCGGCTGCTGCAATTGCTCCTCGAGGACGCCGAGGCCGTGGCGCAGGCGGTCAGCGCCGACAGCGCCGGCAGCGACCCCAAAGGCCCCCTGGTCCGGCTCAATGCCCTCAAGGGCGCGAGCATGAACCTCGGGGCGAATCATGTCGTGGCCATGCTGAGCTCGCTCGAACTGGAACTCAGCGCGGAAGCGCCGGTGGAAGCAGGGGATGTCGCCGGGACTTCCTCCCGGCAGGCGCGGATCGGCGAGAAGCTGGACAGCCTGAAAGCCGAGCTCGCCCAATTGGCGACTGAGGCGGAGCGGAATTGAGGCAACGAGGGTGCGGTGGAGCCGGCTGACCCCAGGCGGCTGACGTGCGATGGGTCGGTTCGCAGCGGCTTGAGGACTCTCCACCTTTCGGTACGGCCGTCTTCATGGCTGACGTGAAGGCTGGCGGCATGAGGCCGGCCGAGAGCCGGCACGCGCGTCGCGTCGGTCGCCGCCAGGTCAGGAGGTGGGTCCCACCGCGCGTTCGACGTCGCGCATCGTCGCGTCGTCGGCCGCGATCAGCGCCGCTCCCGCATTGCTCTCGAGGTGCGCGAGACGGGAGGTTCCCGGGATCGGGAGAATCACCGGCGATTTCCACAGCAGCCAGGCGAGTGCGACCTGGTTGGGCGTGGCGCCGAGGCGTTCCGCGGAAGCCCGCAACGGCCCATCCGGCGCGGTCATTTCGCCGGCGCCCAGCGGGTACCAGGGAATGAACCCGAGCCCCTCGCGGGCGCAGTACGCCAGCACGGGGCCCGCGCGGCGGTCGCCGAGGTGATAGAGATTCTGCACCGTCGCGATCGGCGCGAGAGCGCGGGCGCGCTCGAGGTCGGTCACCGAGACTTCCGAGAGGCCGATGTGGCGGATTTTCCCCTCCCGCTGCAGGTCGACGAGCACGCCCAGCTGGTCGGCGAGCGGAACGCGTCGGTCGATGCGGTGGAGTTGAAACAGGTCGATCCGGTCGACGCGCAGCCGCTTGAGGCTTCCTTCGCAGCGTTCGCGCAGATGGGCGGGCCGCCCGTCGGGCATCCATTGGTGCGGCCCCGGCCGCTGCAGGCCGGCCTTGGTCGCGACGACCAGGCCTGCGGGGTACGGGTGGAGCGCTTCCGCGATGAGTTCCTCCGAGACAAAGGGCCCGTACGAATCCGCCGTATCGATGAAGTTGATGCCCAGTTCGGGGACGCGGCGGAGGAGCGCGAGCGCCGCGGCGCGGTCGGGCGGAGGGCCCCAGATGCCCTCGCCGGTGATGCGCATGGCGCCGAAGCCGAGCCGGTGCACCGGCAGGTCGCCGCCGATGAGGAAGGTGCCGCTGCGGGCGGCGGGGGCGGAGGAGGCAGGCATGGGGAGGAGGGCGGGGGAAGGGCGGCAGCGACGCCGAGCGTCGCGGGCGAAGGAACGCGACTTAGGCCCGGCGATTTCGCAAGCGGACCGGGCAGGTTGCCGCGCGGTTTCCCGCCGTTTCCGACCTTGACCGACCTCGGCGGAGGTTCAGCGTTTTCTCTCCTCCTGCCCGATGGTGTAATGGTAGCACAGGCGACTTTGACTCGCCTAGTCATGGTTCGAACCCATGTCGGGCAGCCAGTGCGAATCTGACGCGAACCGTCTCACGGTCCGGTCAAAGGTTCGGCTAACTCGCTGCAAAATCGGTAGAAATGATTCTCAGCGATTTGAACGATCTCGGCAATGGTTCGCGTCAGCCGTTTTTTACGCCCACGAAATTCGCGAAATTCGCGGTCGATTTCAATCACCGGTCAAATCCCGCAATGTTCGACGCGCGGGGAAATTGCTCATTTTACGAGCGCTGAATCGGCTCAAATTTACCGGGAATTTTTGGGCGATTCTAGCCGTTCGCCCCGATTGATTGTGTGGTCAGTTAGAAACGCACAGCGGCATCCGAGTCGTCAGCCACGAGTGCGCCCTCCGTCCGTCCCGGCATCGTTGCCGATGTGAATTCTTCCATCAAAAAAAACGATCCCTCATCCACGCTGCGCCGCTTGCGGTGCAGTGTTCATACCTGACTATCGCGCCGCCGGCCGGCAAAGATACTGCGCCCGGTCACCATGCCAAAAAGTTCGCCGCCGTGAAAGTCAGCGCCGCTGGCTCGCAAAAACAGGCAACGCCGCCTACCACTCGGGCGATGAACCCCCCCGGAGGGTCCGCGAGTGGCGAGCGGCCCACCCCGGCTACTGGCGCCGCCGCACTGCCCGGAGCCACGGCCCCGCCGCCGAACCCACCACGCTGGAGTCGTTGCTTACTCCGTTTGCGTTACAAGACGCCTGCCCTGCGTTACAAGACGCCTGGTCTCCGCAAGTCATTGCGCTCGTTGGCCTGATCGCATGGGTGCGGGGCACTGCGTTACAAAACGCCATCGCCGCCGACCTGCGCGCAATCATGTTCGCGGGCCATGCCATTCTCGCCGAGCTGCAACCGCCCCAGAAAAAGTAGCCCCACCCGGCGGAACGGGAGTCCGCCCACCGCGTTCCCGTCCTGCTAGACAATGAGCGGGCAGCCCCAACTCCCGCTCAAGCCCCACGATGCCGCGGCCACCCCAGCCGCGGCCTATGTCCGCATGTCCACCGAGCACCAGCAGTATTCCACGGAGAATCAGCTCGACCGCATCAAGGAATACGCCGCCCGCCGGAACATGGAAATCGTGCGCGTCTTCGAGGATGCTGGGAAGAGCGGCCTGAACATTCGAGGACGCGACAGCCTGCGAAAAATGATCGAGGAAGTCGAATCGGGCACCGCCGACTTCAAGTGCATCCTCGCCTATGACGTCAGTCGCTGGGGCCGGTTTCAGGACGCCGATGAAAGCGGTTACCATGAATACATCTGCAAGCGTGCCGGCATCGCGGTCCACTATTGCGCCGAGCAGTTCGAGAACGACGGCTCGCCGACTTCGAACATCATCAAGAGCGTCAAACGCTCGATGGCCGGCGAATACAGCCGGGAGCTTTCGACCAAGGTTTTCCAAGGCGCCTGCCGTCTGATCCAACTCGGCTTCAAGCAAGGCGGCGCCGCCGGCTACGGCCTCCGCCGGATGTTGATCGATCAGTCGGGCCAGCCGAAAGGCGTCCTGGCCGTGGGCGAACACAAAAGCCTCCAGACCGACCGCGTCGTGCTCACCTTGGGACCTGACGAGGAGGTCGCCAACGTCCGCTGGGTCTACCGCGCCTTCCTCGAAGAGCAGCTCACCGAACGCGAGATCGCCGAACAACTGAACGCCCGCAACGTCCGCACCGATCTCGGTCGGCCGTGGACCCGCGGCACCGTGCACCAGCTCCTCACGAACGAGAAATATCTCGGCAACAACGTCTATCACCGGACCTCCTTCAAACTGAAGCGAAAGCACGTCCAGAACCCGCCCGACATGTGGATTCGGGTGAAGGCGGCTTTCCCCGCCATCGTTTCGACCGAAGATTTCCTGAGAGTGCAGGAAATCATCCTCGCCCGGGCCAAGCGATTCACGGACGAGGAAATGCTCGAACGCCTCCGGCAGATCCTCGCCCAGCACGGCCGAATTTCCGGGCTCTTGATCGACGAATGCGACGATCTTCCTTCCAGCGCTTCCTTCCGCCACCGCTTCGGGAGTCTGGTCCGAGCTTACCAGCTGATCGGCTACACGCCCGACACCGATTTCAGCTTTATCGAGGTCAACCGCTTCCTCCGCCAGAAGCATCCGGAAATTGTCCAGGAGGTGATTTCTCAACTGACGGGGCTCGGCGTCCACGTCGACCGCAACCCAGCCAACGAGCTGCTCGTGCTCGACCGGGAACTCGTGGTGTCGCTCGTCCTCTCCCGCTGCCTGCGGACCCCCGGCGGCGCGAGCCGCTGGCTGGTCCGCTTCGAGGAAGCGCACCGCCCGGACATCACCATCGTGGCCCGGATGGATGAGTCCAATCACGGCATCAAAGACTACTACCTCTTTCCCGCACTCGATCAGGTGGCTCTCCGTCTCCGGCTGGCCGAGTGCAACAATGCGCTGCTCGACACCTACCGGTTCGACGACCTCGGCTTTTTCTACGCCCTGGCCGAGCGCGTCTCCATCGAGGACGTGGCATGACCCCCGACGAAAAAGAAATTCAGATGATCCCGGTGCAGGCGATCCGCATCGCCAACCCCCGCGTCCGCGAGCGCCGCAAGTTCGAGCAAATCGTCCGCAGCATTGCGGATCAGGGGTTGAAGCGCCCCATCACCGTCACGGAATCGAAGCCCGGCCCGGACGGCCAGCCCGTCTACGATCTCGTCTGCGGTCAGGGCCGGCTCGAAGCTTTCGTTTCCCTCGGCCAATCCGAAATCCCCGCCTTCGTCCGGCGGATGACCAAGACTGACGGCCTCGTGGCCAGTCTCGTGGAGAACATCGCCCGGCGCCGCGTCCGCGCCCTCGACCAGATCAAGATGATCCAATGGATGCACGGTCAGGGGAACACCCTCGACGAGATCGCGCGCAAGACAGGCCTTTCTGAAAAATACCTCGAAGGCGTCCTGAAACTCCTCGAGCACGGCGAGGAGCGCATCCTCGACGCGGTGCTCCTCGGCCGCCTCCCCATCACCATCGCGATCCAGATTGCCGGCGTCGATGACGAGGCTGCCCAGCGGATGCTCGTCGAAGCCTACGAACGGAAGGCGATGAAGCAGTCCACGCTCTCGACCTTTCGTCGGCTGCTGGATCAGCGGAAGGCGTTCGGCAAAACCTACTCCAATGACGCCCGCCTGCGCGCCCGGCGCCGCACGACTGCCGACGGGCTCATCCTCGCCTACAAGCAGGAAACCCAACGCCAGAAGCTCATGGTCCGGAAAGCCCGCGCCTGCGAATCCCGGCTCCTCTCCGTCGCGGCCGTCTTCCGGGCTCTTCTCGCCGATGAGAATTTCACGACCCTGCTCCGGGCCGAGGAACTCGACACCCTCCCCAAATTTCTGGTCGACCGCGCCAAGAACCCCTGATGAACCCGCCACCGAAAGTCCGGATCGGATTCGAGCGCCGCGGCGTCGACCTCGCCGTCGAGGCGATCCTGCCAATCCGCCAAGTAAAACCCGCCGATCAATGCTTCGGAAAATACCGGGCCGTGCTCGCCTCCATCAAGGCCATCGGACTCGTCGAGCCCATCGTCGTCTATCCGAACAAGGGAGCGGCGGGTAAATTTCTCCTCCTCGACGGCCACCTCCGACTGAAAGCCCTGCGCGAACTCGGGCACACCACCGCGCCCTGCCTTATTTCCGCCGATGACGATGCCTTCACCTACAACGACAAGGTCAACCGCCTTTCCCTGATCCAAGAGCACCGGATGATCATGAAGGCGCTGGAAGGCGGCGTCACCGAAGCGCAGATCGCCCAGGCGCTCGACATCGACGTGCGCAAAATCGTCCTCGGGAAAATCCTCCTCGAAGGCCTGCACGCCGAGGCGATCCAGATTCTCAAAGACAAACCGATCACCGCCCGCGCGCTCAATATCCTGAAGCAGGTGAAAGCGCTCCGGCAGATCGAAATGGCGCAGCTCATGGTCAGCGGCAGCAACTACACTTTCGCCTACGCCCGAGCGCTCCTCGTGGGGACTTCGCAGGAGAGCTTGGTGAAGCCGGACGAGCCCAAGAAGGTGAAGGGACTCACTGCTGTTGAAATCTCCCGGATGGAAAAAGAGATGGAGTCGCTGGAGCGGGACTTTCGGATTTTCCAGGACCAATTCGGCCAGAACACCCTCCATCTCGGAGCGGCGCAGCGCTACGTCCGGAAGCTGCTCGAAAACGGCAAGGTCAAAAAATTCCTACAGCAACGGCATCCGGAACTCCTCGAAGAACTGCTCGAAGTTGCCGCGCTCGAAGCCCTGTAGGCCCGCTTTCATCCGAACCACACCGGCACCCAGAGTTCAACGGGCTGGCACCCATACGCCGCAACGTCCAAAGCCGAGAGGCGAATACGGGCACGAGGCCTCGCGGCTTGGTGGAATATGTTCTTTCGTGGTTCGGATGATTCCTCTTAGCGCTGCAAAATCATTGCCTCAATCTAACTTCCCGTAGGCGAGATTTTCCTGATTTTCCTAATCCCATTTTTGCGCGGCTTCGCGCGCTTGATTCTAATGGGCTCATTGGGCTTCCTTAGCACGTCGGCTGGGGCGATCCCCGCGTCGGTCAGCAATGCAGCGACGGCCGTCAAGCAAGCGTCTGCTGACTGTTTTGCGGAGTAGTGCTCCGCCAACATCGGCTGCAAAAATTCATAAATGCCGCCTGCTGCTGTTCCGGCGACGTCCGCCGCTTTCTCCAGCCTTTCGAAAATCCACTTCCGGGACGTCGGATGAACGAACGCCGCAATTAGGCCAACCGCGCCGATTGCGAGAACCGGCTTGGGGAGATTCGCAACGGCTCGGCCCGCTGCCCGGGCTCCATCGATGGCAAGTTTCGCAGCGAGCCCAGCCGCAAACACCGCTCCAATTCCGGCCACCTTGATCTGATATTCGACCGCGCGCTGCCGCGAGTAGGACCTTAGCGGCGCAAAAATTTGAATGCGGATGACGCTGGCACCCATTCGCGCCAAGTGCGGGTCTGCCGAGACTATCGGCACCGGGACGCGTTGTTGAAGGCGCACATAAGGCACATCCTTCGCGTCGGTGACACCCGCGTATGAGGCATCCGGTCCACCGACCTCAATAAAGTTGATGCGCGGAACGAACCGATTCCACTCCCGTCTAGCGAGATCAGGGTCGATACCTTGCTCCTCTCGCAGAAGCGGGAAGTGGTTCTCCACCTCAACGGCCAAGAAAGTCGGTGCGTAAGCACTCACCGTGGCGCACTCCAGCAACTCCAACAACGTCGATCGAGCATCACCCTTCTTTCGCTTGCCACACAACCAGATCAGATCCGCGATTACCACGTTCGCATCGAGGATCACCGTGGCCTGCACCACGGAGGTGGAGTTGCGAAATGGTTCGATGCGGGAGAGCAGGCGCGCCAAATCGCCGAGCTGGTCCGAACGGACCCGGCTCGCGAATCGGACCGAATGATCCGATGCAGAGCTGGCAAATGTGGTGCTAATACTCCTTCCTCCCCAATTTGCACGCATGATGCGAGAGCAGAATCAGCTCCGGGTCTACCGGGCTTGACTTCATCGTCACTTCTGACGGTGTGTGCGCATGCGCTACCCCGGGGGAAAATTTAAGTGCTACCAAAGGCTCATCAGCCTGATCCCCCCACATCGCACCTATATCGAATCCCATCTCGGAGGCGGAGCTGTGATACGCCACAAAATGCCGGCCGAACGCAATGTGGGCATCGACGTCGATCACCGCGTGGTCGCCCGTTTCACCGGGTTCCCCAAGGGGTTCACCTTCATCTGCTCCAGAGCTGAGGAATATCTCTCGCAATATCATTTTACCGGCGACGAATTTGTGTATGCTGATCCTCCCTACTGGCCGGCGTCCCGACGCTCCGCCCGGGCCGCCTACCGTCATGACTACACGGAGGAGAACCACGTGCAGCTGCTCACATTGCTTCGCGGTCTTAGGTGTCAGGTGATGATCTCCGGCTACGACAACGAGGTCTACGGCCGGATGCTTCAGGGCTGGCGCCATGAGACGTTCTGGGGCACCTCCCATACCGGTCGCCGCGAGGAATCAGTTTGGATGAATTATCCGGCCGGAGAACTGCACGACACCCGGTTCCTAGGGGCCGACTATCGCGAGCGGCAGAGCATCCAGCGCAAACGGACTCGGTGGGTGCAGAAATTCCTGCGCGAGCCCGTGCCGGTGCGGCAAGCACTGCTGGCTGATCTCCGCAACGCTTACCGCCGCGCATGAATACCGCAGCACATCAGGATCGCGGTTCTCGTTTCGTCCCCTGGGACATCAAGGTTGCGCGTATCAACTTCGGGGCCAACTGCGGTCCCATCGCCTTTGCGACGGCGACGGAGCACGAAGTATGTCGTGTCATGCAGTTCTTCACGCACTTTGAGGAGAAGCCGTGGACAACCCTGACCCACATGCGCACCGCCTTTGCGATGGCGGGTTTAGAGCCGGAAACGATCCGACAGGCATGGCCGGAGCGCGGGGTCGCGCTTATCCAATGGTTAGGACCATGGAGCCAGCGTGATTTCTTCTCTCGCTGGAGCCTGTTTCACACGCACTGGATCGCAGTCGACGGCGACTGGGTGTTCGACCACACGGAACTCTGCTGGATGAAGAAGGAGGAATGGGCGAACGAGGTGGCGCCGCTATTCCTTCAAGAGACCCGACACGCCACCGGC
>CALFZM010000175.1 GCA_937952235.1 uncultured Opitutia bacterium
CCATTGCCCTGGCCAATGCGTAGGGAACAGCGGAACGAGTGCGAGAACGTGGTCGATACAGAGTGCCCCGCCGATTGGGGCTGACTTGCTGGCGCGGATAAGGCTCCGGCACCAAGCGGCAGGCAGATCACGGCAGCGGAGAGCCGCGAAAGTAAGTCAGGAATAAGTCAGCGTAATTTCGCATCGCGCTTCGGTTGAAAAGCGAAAACCCGCTAAGTCTTGCGACCTAGCGGGTTAAAAGTGGTGGCTCAGCCCGGAATCGAACCGGGGACACGAGGATTTTCAGTCCTCTGCTCTACAAACTGAGCTACCGAGCCACTTGAGGAACGGGGAACAAAGTCACGGCCCGGGGGAGCGTCAACGGGAAATTCAGCGTAAAGCACCGCGGCCAGCCGCCCGGGCGATGAGACCGTATTGCCGCAGAGGCCCCGCTCACGCCGTGCGGGCCCCGCGCTCCGCGGCGAGCCCGAGATCGAGCAGGTGCGCAATGCGAGCCGCATCGTAGACGCATCCGCCCCAGGTGCCGCCGCTCGCGCCTTGGAGCGCCGCCCAGAGCTGGGTATCGACGGGTACCCGCGGGTCGGGTCGGAGTTGCGGGTGACGGTCGCGCCGGTCGAACTCCGCCGGATCCACGCCGACGATTTCGACCGAGCCGGTCAGGCTGCGGGTGTCGACCTCAAGCCGGATCATGTCGCCGTCGCGCACGCGGGCGATCGGCCCGCCGGCCCAGGCTTCCGGGCTCACGTGGCCGACGCACGCGCCGGTGGAGACGCCCGAGAAGCGTCCGTCGGTGAGGAGCGCGATGCGCTGCCCGTCCTTGGTGTATTTCAGCGCCGACGTGATCTGGTAGGTCTCCGGCATCCCGCAGCCCGGCCCGAGCCCGATCAGCACCATCACGTCGCCGGCCTTCACGCGCGCAGCCTTCACGGCGGCGATGGCGGTGGCTTCGCTCGTGAACACGCGTGCCGGTCCTTCGTGCCGGTAGACGCCGTCGGGGCCGACCAGCTCAGGCGCGATCGCGGTGCTTTTCACCAACGCTCCTTCCGGCGCCAGGTTTCCCCGGAGAAACGTGACCGTGCTCGTGAGTCCGCGGGCGCGCGCCGTCACCGGGTTCATGATCACGTCGTCGGGATCGATGCCATCGAGCGAACGCAGTTTCTCGCGCAGCCGCTGGCGCCGTTCCGAACCCTCCCACCAGGCCAGGTTCTCGCCCAGCGTGCGACCCGACACGGTGCGCGCGCCGAGGCGCAGGAGGCCCGCGTCGCGCAGGTGCAGCATCACCTCGGGCACCCCTCCGGCGAGGAACACCTGCACGGTGGCGAAATGCCTCGGGCCGTTGGGCAGGACGTCGACGAGCCTCGGCACCGCGCGGTTGATCCGCGTCCAATCGTCGACGGTGGGACGCCGCAGCCCGGCCGCGTGCGCGATCGCGGGCACATGCAGGATGAGGTTGGTTGAACCGCCGAAGGCGGCGTGCACCACCATCGCGTTGTGGATGGCGTCGTCCGTCACGACGTCGCGCGTCGTCGTGCCCGCCTGCTCCAGCGCCTGGAGCGCCCGCGCAGAACGCCGGGCGAGATCCCGCCAGATCTCGGCGCCCGACGGATTCAGCGCGCCGTGGGGCAGCGCCAGGCCCAATGCCTCCGCCACGACCTGGCTCGTCGCGGCCGTGCCCATGAACTGGCAGCCGCCTCCGGGCGAGCCGCAGGCCTTGCAACCCATCTCGACCGCGTAGTCGAACGTCACCTCTTCGCGGGCAAACCGCGTCGCGAGCGTCTGCACCTTGCCGGTGTCCTCGGCCGCCTCGGCGAGAAGCGTCACGCCCCCCGGCACGAGCACCGTCGGCAGGTCGGGCGTCCCCGCGAGCGCCATCAGCATCGCCGGCAGCCCTTTGTCGCAGGTCGCCACCCCGAGCACGCCGCGGCGCGTCGGCAGCGAGCGGATCAGGCGCCGGAGAACGACTGCCGCGTCATTCCGATAGGGCAGGCTGTCGAGCATGCCGGCGGTGCCATTCGTGCGGCCGTCGCAGGGATCGCTCACGTAGCCGGCAAACGGGATCGCGCCCGTCTCGCTCAGCGTGCGTGCCGCCTCCTCCATCAGGAGGCCGACCTCCCAATGGCCCGTATGGTAGCCGAGCGCCACCGGCGTGCCGTCGGGCGCGCGGATGCCGCCCTGCGTGCTGAGGATGAGAAACTGTTTCCCGCGCAGGAGGCCCGGTTTCCAGCCCATGCCGGCGTTCTGGGTGAGGCCGAAGAGATCGCCGCTGCTCATGTGCCGCAACTGGCCGGGCTCGAGCGGCAGGGTGCCGGCTGGCCCGGGCGCAGTCGTGCGCAGGGTGTAGATGCGTTCGTCGGGGGAATCGAGCAGGGGGTCCATGCGGGAAAAGCGGATCCGCGGCGGCACGCCGGCGCGGCCGTCAGGGACGGCGCGGCTCGCGCGTGGGCGCGCCGCCGCAGGCGGTCAGGTCGAAACCCCCGATGTCGACGAGCCGCAGCAGGCCCAGGGGGTTGGCGTCCTGGAGTTCGGGCGGGAGCAGGTCGTCGGGCAGGCCCTGGTAGCACACGGGACGGGCGAAGCGCACGATCGCCGCCGTGCCCACCGACGTGAAGCGGGCGTCCGTGGTCGCCGGATACGGCCCGCCGTGGTGCATCGCCGGGCTGACCTCGACCCCCGTCGGGAAGCCGTTGATCACGATCCGCCCCGTCTTTCGTTCCAGCAGCTCGAGCAGCGGCCGCGCGGCGACCAGGTCGGCCGGCGTGCCATGCAGCGTGGCGGTGAGCTGCCCTTCGAGGGCGGCGGCGCAGGCGGCGAGTTCCTCGCCCGAGTCCGCCAGCAGCACGAGCGTGAACGGCCCGAACGCCTCGGTCGCGAGCTCTCCGCGGGCAAGGAAGGCGCGCGCGGGCGCGGTCGCGACGCTCGGCGGCAGCTCGGTGCGCGCCGGCTCGGCCGGGCCGGCACCCTCGGCGAGCGGAGCGACGCCCGGGGTGCCGGTCACGCGGGCGCGGTGGGTGACGAACGCGTCGCGAATGCCGCGGGTCAGGAACGTGCCGGAGGGCGCCGCCCGCACGAGCTCGGCCAGCTTGCCGAGGAAGGCGTCGGTTTCGGGCCCGCGCACGGCAAATATGAGGCCGGGCTTGGTGCAGAACTGGCCGACGCCGAGGGTGAACGAGGCGACCAGGCCCTGGGCCAGCGTCGCCGCACGTTCCCGCAGCGCGCCGCGCAGAAGGAAGACGGGATTGAGGCTGCTCATCTCGGCGAACACGGGGATCGGCTGCGGCCGGGCCGCGGCGGCGTTGAAAAGGGCGCGGCCGGCGGCGTGCGAGCCGGTGAAGCCGACGGCCGTCGCCGCCGGGTGGCGCACGAGCGCGACGCCGAGGGTGGCGCCTTCGCCGTGGACGAGGGAGAAGACCCCCGGAGGCAGGCCGCAGGCGGCGGCGGCGCGCGCGATCGCGCCGGCGACGAGTTCCGACGTGCCGGGATGGGCGCGGTGCGCCTTCACCACCACGGGGCAGCCGGCCGCGTCAGCGCCTCGCGCTCGAAGGGCGACTTGTCGCCGCCCGCCACCGAGAACGCCAGGGGAAAGTTGCTCGAGCCGAAGACGACCACCGGCCCCAGCGGCACCAGCATGCGGCGCAGGTCGGGCCGCGGCAGCGGCTGGCGGGCGGGCAGCGCCGGATCGATGCGGGCGTCGACCCACGACCCCTCTCGCACGAGCTGCGCGAAGAGGCGCAGCTGGCCGCAGGTGCGGCCGCGCTCGCCGGCGAGCCGCCCCGCCGGGAGGCCCGTCTCGGCCTGCGCCCGCTGCAGCAGCGGCTCGCCGAGCGCCTCGATTTCCGCGGCGATGGTATCCAGGAACCGGGCACGTTCCGCGCCCGTTCGCCGGCGGTACGCGGCAAGGGCCTCGGCCGCGGCCGCCATCGCGGCGTCCGCCTCGGCGGCGGCGGCTTCATGGAAGACCGGGTCGAGCAGCGCGGACGTCGCGGGGTTGCAGGCGCGGAACGTCGCGCCGCCGGGTCGGCCGGGGTGGCCGGCGATCAGACTGAATCCGTGCAGTTCCATGGCAGGGTGGTTGGCGGGTGGGGAGCGGGGGAGGCGGAGCCGGCCGGCGGCGGGATCGGAGCCCGGTCACTGCACGGGATTCACCAGCGTGCCCACGGGCTCGATGGTGATCCGGATCTCGTCGCCGGAGCGGAGGGTGAACGCGTCGGGCGGCACCACCCCCGTCCCGGTCATGAGCAGGCAGCCGCGGGGGAACGAGTTCTCCCGGTAAAGCCACTCCGCCAGCGAAGGGAGGGGGCGCTTGATCTGGCCGACGGTGGTCTGCCCCGCGAAGGCGACGGCGCCGTCCCGCCGGATCTCCAGCGCGATCGCGGTCGACGCGGGCGGCAGCGTATCCGTGATCACGAGACACGGCCCCACCGCCGCGCTGCGGTCGTAGACCTTGGCCTGCGGCAGGTAGAGCGGATTCTCGCCCTCGATGTCGCGCGAGCTCATGTCGTTGCCGATGGTGTAGCCGAAGATGCGGCCGGCGGCGTTGATCGCGAGGGTCAGCTCGGGCTCGGGCACGTTCCACCGGCCGTCGGCGCGGATCCGCACCGGCGTGCCCGGGGCGGCCACGCGGTGCGGGGTGGCCTTGAAGAAGAGCTCGGGCCGGTCGGCCTCGTAGACGCGGTCGTAGAAGCTGCCGCCGCCCGCGGTCTTGGATTCCTCCATGCGCGCCGTGCGGCTGCGGAAATAGGTCACGCCGGCCGCCCAGATTTCCTGCGACTGGAGCGGGGCGAGCAGCGCGGCCGGCTCCGGGACGAGCGTGCCGCCGGCGAGCGCCTCGTGCACGCGGGCCGCGGGCGCGGCGGCGGCAAACACGTCGTCGAGGTCCAGCGGCTGACCGGGGCGGAAGAAGGTGTCCGCGCGTTCGACGACCAGGCCGCCGGGAGTGGAAAAGAGGCGCAACATGGGAGGGGAGCGGCGCGTCAGCGGTTCTTTTTCGCGGCCTTGCGCACGTTGCTCGCCGGCACCATGCCCTGGACCGTCCATCCGCCGTCGACGTAGAACGTCTGGCCGGTGACGTAGCTCGATTCCTGCGACGCGAGGAAAAGCGCGGGCCCGACCATCTCGTCGGCTTCGGCGGTGCGGCCGAGCGGGATCATCGCGCCCCACACCTTCCGGTATTCCGGGTCGTCGCGCAGGTTGCGCTCCACGTTGACCGGGCCGGGAGCGAAGGTGTTCACCCGGATGCCGAGCGGCGCGAGCTCGATCGCAAGCTGTTTGGTGAGCCCGTGAATGCCGGCCTTGCTCGTGCCGTAGGCGACCAGGTTGGTGACGGCAAGCTGGGCGCACTGCGTCGAGACGTTCACGATGCTGCCCGCGGTCTTCGTCTCGCGCATCCAGCGGGCGGCCGCGAGGGAGCAGAAGAACGTGCCCTTGAGATTGGTGTCGAGGACCACGTCCCACTTTGCCTCCGTGGTGTCGAAGAAGCTGGCCCAACCGGTGAGGCCGGCGTTGTTGATCAGGACGTCGAGGCGGGGAAAAGCCTTCCGGGCCCGCACGAACATGCGCTCGATCTGCTTCACGCGGGCCAGATCGGCACCGACGATCAGCGCGCGCCGCCCCAGGGAGCGGATTTCCTGCGCGGCGGACTCGGCACCGGCGCGATCCGAGTGGTAGTTGAGGATCACGTCGGCGCCCTCGCGGGCGCAGGCGAGGGCGAGGGTGCGGCCGATGCCCTTGGAGGCACCGGTGATCAGGACGGTTTTGCCGGAAAGACGCATGGGCGGGACGGGCGGTGGAAAGCGGAAGGTTCCTACTGGAGCAAGGACTTGAGTTCGGCGAGGGAAAGTTTCGCCGCCGCGGCATCGCTCGCCTCGAACACGCCGGCGAGCAGCGCGCGCTTCTCCTCCTGCAGCGCGAGCACCTTTTCCTCGACGGTGCCGGCGGCGATCAGCTTGTAGCTCGTCACCACCCGCGTCTGGCCGATGCGGTGCGCCCGATCCGTGGCCTGGGCCTCGGCCGCCGGATTCCACCAGGGATCGAAGTGCACGACCGTGTCCGCCCCGGTGAGGTTCAGTCCCGTGCCGCCGGCTTTGAGCGAGAGGAGAAAGACCGGGATGTCGGCCGAACCCTGGAAACGATCGACCTCCGCCTGCCGCGCGCGGGCGGGCATCGCGCCGTCGAGGTAGCACGCGGCGATCCCCTGGGCCTCGAGCTCGGCGCGGAGCAGGCCGAGGAGCGACGTGAACTGGGAGAAGACGAGCACCCGGTGCCCGTCGTCGATCGCCTCGGCAAGCAGCTCGGTGAAGGCGTTGAGCTTGGCCGAATCGGCGAATCCGGCGGCGGGTGCCGCCGCCCTCGGCTCGTCGCGGGCCGGCGCGAGCCGCGGATCGCAGCAGATCTGGCGCAGGCGCAGCAGTTGCGTCAGGGCCGCGAACTTCAACCTTGCCTCGCTGGCGCCGCCGGCCTCGAGGTCGAAGAGATCGCGCTCGGACTGCTCCTGCGCCTCGCGGTAAAGCCGCGCCTGCGGAGGGGTGAGTTCGCACCAGAGGACGTGCTCGAGCCGGGCGGGCAGCTCGGGCGCAACGGCCTGCTTGGTGCGACGCAGGATGTAGGGCGCGGTCTGCGCCCGCAGCCGCTCGTCGTACCAGGCGCGCTCGTCGCCGCGCAGACCGGCGGGGATCCGCGGCAGGTAGCCGGGGAGGAGGAATTCGAACAGCGAACGCAGGTCGTCGAGCGAGTTCTCGAGCGGGGTGCCGGTGAGCAGGAAGCGCGCGCGGGCGGGGAGGGAGCGTAGCGCCGCCGCATTCTGCGACCGGCGGTTCTTGATGTGCTGGGCCTCGTCCGCGATCACGGTGTCGAACTCCATCGCGGCGAAGAGCGCCTGGTCGCGCGCGACGGTGCCGTAGCTCGTGATGATGAGATCCCAGTCGCCGGCGGCGGCCGCGGACGCGAGCCGGCGATCCCCGTGGTGGACGAAGGTGCGGAGCTGCGGCGCGAAGCGCACGGCCTCGCGGCGCCAGTTCTCCAGGAGGCTGGCGGGGCAGACCACGAGGTGGGGGCCGGCGCGCGGGGGAGCGGCGGTCCCTGTGCCGGAACTTCGGATACCCGGGGGCGCGGCGGCGGCTTCCTCCGCCCGCAGCGCGGCCAGGAGCGCCAGCGCCTGCAGCGTCTTGCCGAGGCCCATTTCGTCGGCCAGGATGCCGCCGAGCCGGTGCCGGTGGAGGTGAAGCAGCCAGGCGGCGCCCAGCCGCTGGTAGGGGCGAAGCAGGGCGGCGAGCGCCGGCGGCACCGGCGCCGGCGCGAGCGCGGAAACCTGGCGCAGCGCGCTCGTGCGGCTCTGCCAGGCGGCGGGCGGCTGGAAGCCCGGCGAGAGCGCCTCGAGGATGTCCTGCGCCTCGGCGGCGCGGGCGGCGCCGATCCGCTGCGTGCGGCGCGGCGCGAGGCCGGCCTGCGGATCGCCGCTCAGGGCGCGCTGGGCCCGCGCCAGCCTTTCGAGTTGCGCCGCGTCGAGCAGATAGATCCGGCCGTCGCACTCCAGGTACCCGCGGTTGCCCGCGACCGCGGCCCGCACGGCGGCCTCGTCGGCCGCTCCCGCCTGCAGGGCGAGGGTGACGGAGAAATCCTCGCCTGCCGGCACGACCGTGGCCGCGATCCCGGCGGCGCGCAGATGCGCGGTGTTGCGCTCGAAGCTGGCGGTGGCGCGCGCGCCGAAATCGCCGCGCAGGCGCGCGAGGTGCGCCGCGAGGAAGTTCAGCACCTTGTGGCGGTCGCGCAGCCACCACCGGCGGTTGGACGGCTCGAGGGTGAAGCCGTTATCCTTGAGGAGGGATAACGCCTCCGCATACCGCGGGTGCTCGCGCGACGGCAGGGCGATCGCGAGGAAGTGCTCCGAGCCGTCGAGCTCCAGCGGCGCCGCGCTCGGGACGCCCCGCGCCGGGGGCGCCGCCGGGCCCGCCGCGGGCGCGCCGGACGGCGCGGGCGCGGCGACGAGGTCGGCGTGGCGCCAGGCGACCGGGCGTCCTGCCTCCATGAATACCGGTTGCGCGCCCGCCGCCGCGGCGAGTTCCCGCAGCTGCGCGCGGGTGAGCTGGATGAAGGCCGGGGGCCGGGCGCCGCCGCACCACCGCTGCAGCAGCGCGAGCGCCGGCAGCAGCGCGTCCGCGGGCGCCTGCTGCAGGTCCACCTCCACGCGCAGCGGCACCGCGTCGCGCGCGGCGGCGGCGGCCAGGTTGGGCGGGAGGTGCAGGCGGAGCATGCGGCGGCGGAGAAGGAAACCGGCCCGCTGCAGGGTGCAATCCGCCGTTCGAGCAAGATGAGAATTGCTGTCAGAAACGGCGACACGTGTCAGGGCGCCTTACACTTCGGTCTGTCCGACGGGGGCGCTACGTACGCCCTGGCGCCGCGGGCGTGGAACTACGTACGCGGCCTAAAGCGCGGAGCGATCCGGTTTAGCGCCGGGGCAGGAGGCGAATCTTAAAAAAGTTATTCACAACGGTGCACAGAGCACGGTTCGTGCGGTCGTGGGCGGCGCTGTGAGACTACCATCCTTGCCCCCGCTTCGCGCCGCCCACCCCTTGGCGGCGCTCGTCTTGCTCCTCTCGGCAGCGGCCCCGACTGCCCACGCGGCAAGCCGGTGGGCCACCCTCGAAGCCATTCACAAGCTGGAGAATCCGGAAAACTCGCCGAAGCCGGGCCGGTTCGGCGAGCTGGGTGCCTACCAGTTCCGGTCGATGACCTGGCGCATGCATACGTCGATCCCGTTCCGGCAGGCGATCGATCGCGAGACGTCTGACGCCGTCGCGGTGCTCCACTACGAATGGATCAAGCGCGGTCTCGAGGCGGCGCGGAAGCCGTCGACGCCCTACTACATCGCTCTGGCCTGGAACGGCGGTCTGTCGGCCGCAATCTCGGGGCGGGCGCCGCGCGCGGCCCGCGATTATGCGCAGCGCGCCTCGAACCTCGCCGCCACGTACGAGCAGGCGCGGCAGCGCGAGCAGGAGATCGCCCGGCGGATCGCCGAGCAGCAGCGGCAGCTCCGCCAGCTCTTCGTGACCGACGTCTCCGTGGCGGCCTCCGTGGCCGCGGCAGTCGGCGCTCAATAGCCGCCCGGCGCGGCGGAGGTCTTTCAGTCCCGTCCGGCGGCCCAGAGCAGGCCGCGGGCAAGCAGGGTGACGAACACCGGGTCCTGCCAGGTCACGTTGCCGTGGCCGTAGGTGGTGCCGAACACCCGCGTGCCATGGTAGGAGTTGGTCCAGATCACCGCGTGGTCCCGCCCGTCCTTTTCGCTCTTCGACGTGGCGAGCACGCGCGTGCCGGGCCACACTTTCTCGATGATGTAGAGCTCGTCGCGCGGCGTGACCCAGTTTTCGGGGAAGCCCTTCAGCGCGGGATGCGCGGGATCGAGCACCTTGACCGGGTACGCGCTTTGGTGGTCGTGACGCCGGCTCGTGACGCCAAGGAACTCGCGCCAGTCGTCGACGGCCGCCGCGCGGTAGCTGTGCATTGCGCAGTGAATGACCACGGCGGGCTTCCCGGCCTTGTGCGCCGCCGTGATCTTCCGGATGTAAGCCGGATCGGCCGTGTTGGCGAAGCACTCGTTGTGCACGACGACGTCGTAGGGCTTCGCCCAAGCCGGGTCGTCATAGAGCGCGATCTGCGCCTGCGTGCCGGTGCCGCCCTCCTTGACCACCGTCCACTCGAACGTCCCAACCTGCCGGGCGCCGTCCATCAGCGCCCGGGCCTGCAGGTCATATTCGTGGCAGCAGCCGCCGGTGACGAGCAGCGCGCGGATCGGAGCGGTGGCGGCGGAGGCGCTGGCCGCGAACAGGAGCAGGAGGAGGAAGCGTGACATGGGGTGAAAAAGCCGGGGTCGGGGGCGTGTAGGGGAAAAGTGAATGCAGCGGCCTACATTCCGGGGAAGCCGCCCTTGCCGCGCATGGCCTCCATCTGGCGCATCATCTTCTTCCCGCCGCCGCCCTTCATCATCTTCATCATCTTCTGCATCTGCTGGAAACTTTTCAGCAGCTGGTTGACCTCGACGATCTTCACGCCGGCTCCGTTGGCGATGCGCTGGCGTCGGCTCCCGTTGAGGAGGTCGGGCTTGCGCCGCTCCTCCCGGGTCATCGATTTGATGATCGCCTCGGTGCGCGCCATCTGGCGGTCGGCGCCGTCCGGCAGCTGCACGCCGCTCATGCCGGGCACCATGCCGAGGATGCTCTGCATCGAGCCGAGCTTCTTCACCTGCTGCATCTGCGCCAGGAAGTCCTCGAGGTCGAACTCCGCCTTGCGGAGTTTCTCCGCCATCTTCTCGGCCTCCTTGTGGTCGATGGCCTCCTGGGCCTTTTCCACCAGCGACACGACGTCGCCCATGCCAAGGATGCGGGAAGCCAGGCGGTCGGGGTGGAAGGTTTCGAAGTCCGTGGTCTTCTCCCCCGTGCCGATGAACTTGATCGGCACGCCCGTCACGCTCTTGATCGAGAGCGCGGCGCCGCCGCGGGTGTCGCCGTCCAGCTTCGTCAGGATGAGGCCGGTGAGCTGCAGCGCGTCGTGAAAGGCCTTGGCGACGTGGATCGCCTCCTGCCCGAGCGCGCCGTCGGCGACCAGCAGCACCTCGTCGGGCTGCACGCGGGCACGGAGCCGCTTCACCTCCTCGATGAGGTCGGCGTCGATCTGCAGCCGGCCCGCGGTGTCGAAAATGATGCAGTCCGCGGTCGCCTGTTGCGCGGCGGTGAGCGCGGTGGCGCCGATGGCGGGCACGTCCTTCGAGGTGCGATCGGCGTAGAAGCCGAGCTCCTCCTGCCGGGCGAGGATTTCGAGCTGGTCGATGGCCGCCGGCCGGTAGATGTCCGCCCCCACGACGAACGGCCGGTAGCCCCGTTTCTTGAGCAGCCTGCCCAGTTTCGCAGTCGAGGTGGTCTTGCCGGAGCCGTGCAGACCGACCATCAGGATCTTCAGCGGGCGGGCGGTGGAGAGCTCGGTGGCGCCCTCACCGAGCAGTTTCACCAGCTCGTCGTGGATGATCTTCACGACCTGCTGGCCGGGGGCGACGCCCTTCAGCACTTCCTGGCCGACGCACTGCTGCTGGACGCGTTCGACGAACTCCCGCGCGACCTTGAAATGCACGTCGGCGGCGAGCAGGGCGGTGCGGACCTCCTTGAGGGCGTCCGCCATGTTTTCCTCGGAGAGCTTGCCGATGCCGCGCAGGTTGCGCAGCGCATTGCCGAGTTTTTCGGTCAGGGATTCGAACATGGGAGCGCACACCGTTGGGGCATTTCGCGCGGTGATGCAACCCGGCACTCGCGATCGGAAGCGCCGTCCGTCGCGCCGGCGCGAATGCGCGCGGGCGGCGCGTCAGCGGCGGGCCGGTCCCGCGGGCGAGAAGCCGGCCGACAGCACGCGGTGGACGGCGCCCACGATGCGATCCTCGACGTCCGGAGTCAGGCGCGCGGGCAGGCCATAGTAGTCCATGGCATCCTCCGCCTCGTACCCGCCCTCGGCGAGAATGCGGGTGGACGGGATGTAGCAGGGCACGTGGTTCGCGTAGGCGTTGATCCAGACGCGATCCGCGCCGAGTTCCCGCTTCAACCGCAGGGCATAGTCCACGACGACCTCGCCGCCGAGGAAGACCAGCGCGAGATCCCGTCCGAAGGCCCAGGCCTGGACGGGATAGCGGATGGACGTGGGCAGGGGGCGGCCGGCCTCCAGGGCCCGCAGGTGCTGGGTGGCCGCGTATGCGACGGGAGGCCTGCCCTGGCGCCGCTGTTCGAGTTCGGCGCGCGTGACGGTGCGGGCGAGCGGAATCTCGAGCGTTTCCCACCGGGCGTGCGTGGGGGCGCCCAGCGGCTTCATCGGGCCGGCGAAGAGCCGGGCCACTTCGCGGGCGATGGTGCGGCCGTGCGTCGCCACTTCGGGCAGCCCGCGCGGCTGCGGGTCGGCGTCGGCCCCGCACCCGATCGTGACCAAAGCCACCGCCCCGCCGTGGTCCGCCTCGATGCGCGTGGCGGCGTCGCCCGCCCAGTCGGCGTGGACGAAGTTCTCGCCGCCTTTCAGCACGGTGCAGTGGCAGGCGTAGTTCACCAGCACGGCGCGGACGGAGCCGCTAGGGTCGGCCGCGCGGAGCACGGGCAGCGCGTGGTCCACGGGACCTCCGGGCGTGGCCGTGTATCCCTGGTGGCGGCCCTCGACGATGCGACGGCGGTTGACGGCGAACTCCGCCCGGCCCTGCGCCCAGGCCAGTTGCGCGGGGCGGCGGTCGGCCAGCGCCGCGAGCGCGGCCGCGATCATCCCGTCGCGCAGCCGCGTGGTGAAACGGTCGATACGGGCCGTGACGTCGGCGGGCAGGTCGCGCGAGAACATGAAGGGAATCGTCCCGGCCACCGCGGGGCCGTTGTGCTGGTGCGTGGCGCAGACGGCGATGCGGGGGCGGGTGATGGCAGGGTGGCGGGCCTGCACCGCCTGCGCGACGGCGTCGCTCAATTCCGCGCTGACCGCGATGACGTCGGCGTTCACCAGCACCACCGCGCCGTCCGCGTCGGCTCCGATCGCCACCGCCCGTGCGTGGAGCGGAGCGACCACGCGGGTGGCCTCCTCGGCGCGCTGCTGGTAGCCCGCGAGCTGGATGGGGAGTTCGGGCGTGATCTCGATGCGGGCGGTGCCGACCGGGACGGGCGGGGCGGCCTGCGCCGGCGGAAGCGCCGGAAACGCGAACGATAGACCGAGAGCGGGCAAGAGGCGGGCGAGGGATGACATCGGGGCGCGCCTCCGGGCGCGGCCGCGCCGGCGGGGTTGGCCTTCGGTCTGAAGCCGCGGCGCGGGCGTGTCAAAGCCCGTGAACCCGGTGGCGGCGGGCGCAACTTAGTCCTCGTCAAATCCACCCGCATCCCGGATAACCGCGGCCTCTATGAACCCTGTGCTGAAGCTCTTGATCGACGGCGGCAGCCTCTCGACCGGCCAGATGGCGGCGGTCCTGGGGTTGTCCGATGCGGAGGTTAATCAGCACCTGGATCAGCTGAAGAAGGATGGAATCTTTCTCGGCTGGCGTCCGGTGCTCGACCTTTCCCGCGAGGCCGCCGCCGCCGCCGCCGTGCGCGCGGTGATCGAGGTGAAGGTCACGCCGGAGCGCGGGGGCGGTTTCAACCGGTTCGCGGAGCGGATCGCGCGGTTCGACGAAGTCGAGTCGTGCTACCTGATGTCCGGCAGCTACGACCTGCTCGTCTTCGTGAAGGGCGCATCCCTGCAGAAGGTTGCCAGCTTCGTCTCGGAGAAACTCTCGACCGTGGAGGGCGTGCTCTCCACCTCGACCCACTTCATGCTGCGTTGCTACAAGGAGCAGGGCTTCCTGCTCGAGGGCGGCGAGGCGCAAACCACGCGGCTGAACGTCGCGCCCTGACCGCGAAGGACCACGCACCATGAGCACCGATCCGAAACGATGGGTGGCGGGACACGTGTCCACGCTGCCGAAGAGCGGCATCCGCGACTTTTTCGAGCTGGTCGCGAAGATGAAGGGGCAGGACGTGATCTCCCTGGGCGTCGGCGAGCCCGACTTCGTGACGCCCTGGCACGTCCGCGAGGCGGCGATCTACGCCCTCGAGCGCGGCAAGACCTACTACACCTCCAACCTCGGCCTGCTCGAACTGCGCCGGGAAATCTCGCGGTACGTCGAGGAACACTTCGGCGTCGCGTACCGGCCGGACGACCAGGTCATCGTGACCGTGGGCGTGAGCGAAGCCCTCGACCTCTGCTTCCGCGCCTTCTGCAACCCGGGCGACAAGGTGATGTATCACCAGCCGTGCTACGTCAGCTACCATCCGAGCATCTCGCTCGTCCACGGCACGGGCATCGCGGTGCCGACGTACGCGCGGGACAACTTCGCGCTCACCGCCGAGGCGTTGCGCGCCGCCTGGCAGCCGGGCGCCAAGATCCTGATGCTGAACCTGCCGTGCAACCCGACCGGCGGCACGTGCACCCGGGAGCAACTGGAGAAGATCGCGGACTTCTGCCGGGAGAAGGACCTGCTGGTGCTCAGCGACGAAATCTATTCCGAGCTCACCTTCGAAGGCACGCACACGAGCATCGCGAGCTTCGCCGGCATGGCGGAACGCACGATCTTCCTGCACGGCTTCTCGAAGGCGTTCGCGATGACGGGCTGGCGCATCGGCTACGCGTGCGGCCCGGCGGTGCTGATCGACGCCATGATGAAGGTGCACCAGTACGCCATGATGTGCGCCTCGATCATCGCCCAGGAAGGCGCGCTCGAGGCGCTCAAGCACGGCTGGGACCAGGTGCTCAAGATGCGCGAGCAGTATCACCGCCGCCGCGACCTGATCGTCCGCCGCTGCAACGAAGCGGGTCTGAAATGCCACCTGCCGCGCGGCAGCTTCTACGCCTTCCCCGACGTCAGCCCGACGGGCCTGACGGAGAAGGAATTCGCGGTCGGCCTGCTCGAGCAGGAAAAAGTCGCCGTCGTGCCCGGCACCGCCTTCGGTGAAAACGGCCGCGGGCACGTGCGCGCCTGCTTCGCCACCGCCTACGACCAGATCATCGAGGCCTGCGATCGCATCGATCGCTTCGTCCAGCGCGCGGGCAGGGGGCAGGGGGCGAGTGGCTAGGGAAAGGCGGAAACACCTCGTCGTTTTCGCCCGTTCCGCACGCCACGAGCCACCGAGCCGAATCCACGGGTCCGCGCCTCCCGCCCAACGCCTCCAGCCTCCCTTCGCCCATGTCCCGCATCGTCGCCATCGTCGGTCGTCCGAACGTCGGGAAGAGCCGTCTCTTCAACCGGCTCGCGCGGAAGCGCATCTCGATCGTGCATGACCAGCCGGGCATCACGCGCGACGTCATCTCGGCCGAGGTGGCGGACGGCCAGTACACGCTGCTCGACACCGGCGGCCTGGGTTACAAGGGGGTGGACACGCCGGCCGCGCTGACCCGGGCCTCGGAGCAGCAGGTGGACTTCGCGGTCGCCGCGGCGTCGCTGATCCTGTTCGTCGTCGACGGGCTCGCGGGACTGTCCGGCCTCGACGAGCGCATCGCGCAGATGCGGCGCCGGAGCCGCAAGCCGGTGCGGCTGGTGGTGAACAAGGCGGACTTCGGCGATGAGAAGGTGGCCCTCGACGAGGCGTACCGGCTCGGTTTCGGCGAACCGGTCCGGGTGTCGGCCGAGCACGGGCGGGGCGAAGCCGACCTGCGGGCGGTGATCGCCGAGGCGCTCGGCCCGGTCGCGCCCGAACCCGCCGGCCCGGTCAAGACGGCCGCCGATCCGCTCTGCGTGTGCTTCATCGGCCGGCCCAACGTCGGCAAGTCCTCGCTCAGCAACCGGCTGCTCCAGAGCGACCGGCTGATCGTGAGCGACGTGCCGGGCACGACGCGCGACGCCATCGAGCTGCCCTTCCAGTTCGTCGGCCGTGACGGGCGGTCGTATCCGTTCAAGCTGATCGACACCGCGGGCATCAAGGCGGCGACGAAGCTCGCCTCGCCGGTGGAGTATTTCTCGCGGCTGCGGTCGCTCGACGCGATCAAGCAGACCGACGTGGTTTTCCTCGTGCTCGATGCGCTCGAGGGCGTGACGCAGCAGGACAAGGCGATCGCCGGCGAGGCGATCAAGGAGGGCAAGCCGATCGTGCTGGTCGTGAACAAATGGGACCTCGTCCAGCGGGCATTCAAGGAGCGCGGCGGCTTCGAGCCCTACAAGAGCGAGCGCGATTACCGCGAGAAATACGAGGCGGCGCTCTTCGACCGGTTGTTCTTCACGCCGGGCTCGCCGCTGATCTTCGTCTCGGCC
Source organism: uncultured Opitutia bacterium (assembly GCA_937952235.1). GTDB lineage: Bacteria > Verrucomicrobiota > Verrucomicrobiia > Opitutales > Opitutaceae > ER46. Next base: position 15,770 of record CALFZM010000175.1, read on the forward strand.
CTGAGCGGCTACGAGGTCGACCGGATGTTGAACGCCGCGGTGAAGCTCAACCGCATCCTCGACAAGAAGCTGCCGACGGCGAAGTTGAATCAGGTCCTCGGATACCTCGCGGAGCGCAACCCGCCGCCCGCGGTCGGGGGGCGCCGTTTCCGGATCTACTACGCCACGCAGACCGGACACCGCCCGTTCCGCATCCGGATCTTCTGCAACCGCGAGGAGAAACTGACGGAGCAGTACCGCCGCTACCTCGAGGCCGGCCTGGTCGAGGAGTTCGACCTCAAGGGCTGTCCGATCTATTTCGACCTCGTGGGCAAGCTGCGGGACGAGACGCGCGGCAGCCGCGGCGGCGGCCATGCCTCGGCCGAGCACCGGGCGAAATGGAAGGTCGCCGAGGACGAGGGCGTGGCGGAGGATTAGAGCGCCGAAAGCAAAGGCGTAGCCGCTCGGATCGGAATCCCAGACGCGAAGGATAGCAAAGACTCGCGCAGGAAAACTGGGCGAAACTTCGCGTTCATTGGCGACTTTGCGTTTGGGTACGGGCGATCGAAATATCCCCTGCTCCAACGAGCACCGCGTCGCTTCGTCAGCGCCGCGACCGGGACGGGGAGCAGCTTTCGGGCAAGCGGGGATGCCCGGCTTGAGACGGCTGGAGCAGCCGCCCGGCCACCCGGCGGCGGCGCTACTTCTTTCCTCGTTTCTGGCGGTACTCGTCGCTGGCTTGGATCGAGGCGCGGACGTCGCGTTCGCTCCAGCCCTTCTCGCGCATCAGGCGCTCGAAGTTGGCGTATCCGCCCGCGTCGGGTTCGCGCCCGAGCAGATCGCGGTAGGCACGCGTGATGGCGCCGTGAATGTGGCTGTTCCGGCCTTCATGGCTGCGCCGGAGGTCGGCGCGGATCTGCCCCTGCGTCCAGCCTTCGCGCCACTTCGCCTGGTAGTGCGCCAGGCCTTTCGGGTCGGGTTCGCGGCCGAGGACTTCGCGATACATCCGGGCGATCGCCTGCTCGGGATTGATGGCGCGCGCCTCCCCGCTCCGCTGCAACTGCTCGATCATGCGCTGCTCGGACCAGCCCTCGTGGAGCAGCCGCTGCGTGTAGGTGCGCAGGCCCTCGGGGTCGGCGGGGCGGTCCAGCACTTCGCGAAAGGCGCGCTGGACCATCAGCTCCGCGGTCCGGCGATCGAGCCGCGGGATCACCACCGGCGGCGGGGGCGGGGGCACGACCACCACCGGCGGCGGCGCCTCGACCACGCGGGGCGGAGGGGCGGTGACGACCGTCCGGGGCGGACCGCTCACGGTGACGGATGCGATGGCCCGGTCCCAGGATTCGGCGGCGGTGCGGCCGGCGGCATAGAGGTCGGGAATGTCGCCGGTCACGTCGAGCCGCTGCCCGCTGAAACGGGGACCACTGTAGACCGTGGCCCGGGCCGCACCCTCGAGCCGGACGGAGGAGATGGCGAAGGCCCAGGGGCGGCCGCTGGGCCGCTGCAGGCGCGCGAGATCCTCGACGGTGGCACCCGCCTCGATGGTGAGCGCTTCGCCCTTGAAGTTGGGCTCGGTGTAGAACGTCACCCGGTCCGCGCTGAGCGGCGCCGGCTGTGCCCACACTCCGGCCGCGCCGAGCACGGCGGCGAGCAGGCCGGACAGGATCCCAGGGGCGCGCCGGAGCATGTTGGAACGGGAGTGCGCGTCAGGCGCGGCGCCCCTTGAAGGTGAGTTCCGCGATCCCGCTCTTGTCGAGTTCGCCGAGGCCGAGCGCGACCATCCGGTCGTACTGCTGCTTCGTCGCGCCCGCGAGCGGGAGGTTGAGTCCGGACTGCACGCCCAGCACCCAGGCGATGGTCGAGTCCTTCGCCGCGTGGGCGGCCGAGAAGAAGCAGGCGTGGTCGCGGTTCTGCATGTCCTCGCCGTCCGTCTTGAGGACTTGGGAGTTCGCCCCGGTTTGCAGGAACACTTCGCGCAACATCGGAAGATCGAGCCCGAGGGCGGCACCGAGTCCGAGACCCTCGGCGAGGGCCGCCGTGTTGATGTTCATGACCATGTTCACCAGTGCCTTCACCTGCGCCGCCTGGCCGGTGGAGCCGATATAGCGCAGCGCGGTGCTGAGCTTCTCGAGAATGGGCTTCACGCGCTCGAAGGTGCTGCGATCGCCGCCGCACATGAGGTAGAGCGTGCCATTGCGGGCCTGGGGGATGGACGACGCCATGCACCCTTCGAGGCTGACGGCGCCGGCGGCGCGGGCGCGCTTCTCCACTTCGACGTGCGTGGCAGGCGTGATGGTGGCGCAGTTGACGAAGACCTTGCCCGTCGCGCCCGTCAGCAGCGAGTCGCCCTCCCGGGCAAACACCCCGAGCTGGGCCGCGTCGTCGGTCACGACGGTGAAGATCACATCGGCGGCAGCCGTGACCTCGGCGAGCGTCCGCGCGTGCCGGGCGCCGATTTCCTGGGCGAGCCCGGCGGCGGAAGGGGCGTGGACGTCGTACACGGCGGTGACCGCGTAACCGCAATCCTTGAGGCGGCGCGCCATGTTGGCGCCCATGCGACCGACACCGACGAAGGCAATGGATTCAGGCATGATGACTTTGGGTTTTGACGATGGGGGTGGAGATGAAATTCAGCGCGCGAGGAAAGGGTTGTGCTGCTTTTCCTGCGCGAGCGTCGTGAGCGGCCCGTGGCCGCAGGCGAGCACCGTGTCGCGGGGCAGCGTGAGCAGCTTCTCGCGGTTGTGCCGGTGCTGATCGGCGAAATGCGTCGCGCTTCCGCCCATCGAGCTGGCGAACAGCGCGTCGCCCACCACGGCCAGCGGCCAGCTCAGGCCGGTGATGAAGAACGTGGTCATGCCGGGAGAGTGGCCGGAGGTGAGCAGCGTCTTCACGGCGAGCGCGCCGACGTGAAAGTGGGCGTTTTCCTTGAATGTCTTCGCCCCCGCGTGCGGGGCCGGCTCGAGTTCGCTCGCCCAGACCTCGGCGCCGGGCGACGCCGCCAGCCGCGCCAGGTCCGCGATGTGGTCGGGGTGGGTGTGGGTGATGAAGATATACCGCAGCGTCAGTCCCTCGGCGCGGATGAGGTCCAGCATGGCGGCGCAGCTCGCGCCGGTGTCGAAGGCTGCGGCGATGCGCGCGCGCGGATCCCAGATCAGATAACTGTTCACGGTCATGTCCTCCCAGGCGGTGTTGAACGCCGCGAAGCCCTTGGGAAACACCGGCAGTTGCGGATACCAGCGCTTGTGCGCGAGGTCCTCCAGCGCGGCGGGGGAGAGTTTGAGGTGCCGCGCCACGCGGCGGATCACGGCATCCCTGGGTTCTCCCGCCTTGACGGTTTGCAGGTCTTCGAGCGAGACCTCGGCCCGCCGCGCCAGGTCCTCGTCGCTGATTTTCCAGCCGCGCTGGGCCTTGTTGATGACGTCGTTGAAATTATCCTCGAGCGGAATGCGGGCCATGGGGCGAGTAAACGGTTCCACGAGGGCCCCGCAAGTCGCATGGCCCGGGCTGGTTGGCCCGGGTTCGCGCGGCCGCCGGGCGGAGTCCCGGGAAAACTATAGCCGGCCGCGCGCCGGGTGTTTCCCGTTGCCAGCGGTGCTGCCGGCACGCTTTGCTCGAATTTTATGAGCACTCCTTCGGATTATTTATCCTCGCTTTATTCTCTCGGCGGCAAAGTCGCCGTCGTGATCGGCGGCACCGGCGAACTCTGCGGCGCGATGGCCGAAGGGCTGGCCGGGGCCGGCGCCGAGGTCGTGCTGGTGGGCCGCAACGAAGAAAAGGCGCGGCCGCGCCTCGAGCGGATCGCGGCGGCGGGAGGAAAGGGCTATTTCGCCGCGGCGGAGGCGAGCGAGAAGGCGCCGCTGCAGCAATTGCTGGACGCCGTGCTCCAGCGCTCCGGCCGCGTGGACATCGTCGTCAACGGGGCCGGCGTGAATTCCGCCACTCCCTTTCTCGATATTGCCGAGGACGAGTTCGAACGGATCGTGAAGATCAACCTCAAGGGCGTGTTCCTTGGCTGCCAGATTTTCGGAAAATATCTCGTCGATCGCGGCGAGGGCGGGTCAATCATCAACCTCGGGTCGATGTCGGGCATCGTGCCGCTTTCGCGCGTTTTCACGTACTCGGCTACAAAGGCCGCGGTGCACAACCTGTCGAAAAACCTCGCGCGCGAATGGGCCCCCAAGCGGGTGCGTGTAAACACCCTCGTGCCGGGATTTTTCCCGGCGGAGCAGAATCGAAAGATTCTTTCGCCAGAACGGGTTGCGTCGATCCTGGGGCATACGCCGATGAAGCGGTTCGGAGAGGCGCGGGAGCTGGTGGGTGCGACGCTATTGCTCGCCAGCGACGCGGCGGGAGGCTTTATCACCGGGTCCGAGATCGTGGTGGATGGCGGATATCACGCCATGACAATATAGTCCTTTTTCGCACCCGAACGTCGCTACTACGGCTTGCTATAAGGGAAGCGGCGGTCCAGCCTATCCGTATGGTTACTGACAAAATCAAAGAACTCGAGGCCACGCGCGCGAAGCTGGCTTCCCTGGAGCAGTCGGTGGCGGACGAGATGAAGAAGGAGCTCGCCGGGCTGCCGGCGAGTTTCGGCTTCGATTCCGCGGAGGCCTTCATCAAGGCCGTGCGCGAGGCCACCGGCGGCCGCCGGGGACGCCCGAAGGGCCGCAAGGCGGGCGGAAAGAAGGCCGGCGGCAAGCCGGCCCGCCGCCGCCGCGCCGTGATCACCGACGAAACCCGCGCCCAGGTGAAGAAGCTGGTCGACGCCGGCAAGACCGGTTCGGAGATCGCCAAGGAGTTGAAGATCTCCCTGCCGAGCGTGCAGAACATCAAGAAGGCGCTGGGCCTGGTGAAGTCCCGCTAAGCGCGGCGACCCTGCTCTTTCCTTCCCGCCTCCGTCCCTCCCGACGGAGGCTTTTTTGTTCTGGCGCCATCGGTGAGGTCGGAGGGAGGCTGCGGCCATGTCCGGACCCTTCATCCAGGCCAACACCAACGGGCGCCTGCACTCCGCCGCGGAGCCCTCCCTGTCACCGCTGAATCGCGGGTTTCTCTACGGTGACGCGATCTATGAGGTATGGCGGACCTACCACGGCGTCGTGTTTGCCTGGGAGGAGCACTTTGCGCGGCTGGAACGCTCCGCCGCTGCGCTGCACCTCGAGCTGCCCTGGAGCCGCGCTGAAATATGGACGGAGATAAAGCGGACCGTCGCGGCGTATCGTCTGGCATCGTCGTCCGGAGGAGATGTGTATATCCGGCTCCAGGTTTCGCGGTGTGCCGGGCCAATCGGGCTCGACACCGCGCTGGCCGACCGGGCCGACTTCGTTCTATTGGTACAGCCGTGTCCCGAAAATTCGGCGGCGATGCTCCGGGATGGCGCGCGGCTCGCGGTGGCGCAGACGCTCCGGCGCAACCCGATCGCCAGCCTCAGCCCCGCGTGGAAGACCGGGAACTATCTCAACAACGTGCTGGGGCTGCGGGAGGCGCGCGCCCGCGGCGCCGACGAGGTGCTCATGTTGAACCTGGCGGGCGAGATCACCGAGGCCTCCACGTCCAACGTCGGCTTCGTGCGCGACGGCCGCGTGCTGACGCCGCCGGTGGAGGCGGGCATCCTCGAGGGCATCACGCGCGGCTTTCTGCTCCGTGAAGTGGCTCCGGCCGCGGGAGTCGCCGCGCGCGAGGCCGTCATCCGGCCGGAAGACCTCGCCGGCATGACCGAGTGCTTCCTGCTGTCGTCGACCAAGGATCTCACGCCGGTGGGAGCGATCGACGACCTTCGCTTCAAGGTCGGCGCCGATACGATCACCGCCCGTCTCAAGGCCGCCTTCGCGCGGCTGGCCCGCGCCTCGGCGGACGCCCATCCGGAGTTGCGGGTGCCATAAGCCGGAATGATGCCGTGGCGGTGGAGCCGCCTGTCCCCAGGCGGCTGACGTGCGATGGACCGGTCCGCAGCAGCTTGAGGACAAGCTGCTCCACCTTCAGTGCGGCCGTTTTCACGGCTGAGTTGAAGGCCAACCGCATGAGTCCGGACAAGTCGCCCCGCGGCCCCTCAATACCGCGGCATGCCGGGCTCGATCTCGCGCGCCCAGGCGTCGATGCCGCCGGCGATGTTGCTGACCGCGGTGAGCCCGCGGGCGCGGAGAAACTCGGTCACGCGCTGACTCCGCCCGCCGGCGTGGCAAAGGATCAGCAGGTGCTGGTCGCGCGGCAGGGCGTCGACCTGCTCGGGGATCTGCCGCATCGGGATGTGCCGGGCGCCCTCGACGCGGCAAAGCTCGAGTTCGAACGGCTCGCGCACGTCGATGATGAGCGTGCGGTCCGGCGCGGACTGGCGCAGGCGGTGAGCCTCGGCAACGGATACTTCAAGCGGAGCGTCGTGGTCGGACATGAGAGGGGAAGGCGATGCGGCGGGCGCGCATCCGGAGGAGTATCGCTCCGGCTCGATGCGACGGATGACCGGCGCGGTGCCGCACGCCGCGCACCCGGGATCGCGCGGCAGGGCGAGCGTCTGGAACTGCTGGCGCAGGGCGTCATACGCGAGCAACCGGCCCCGCAAGGCTTCGCCCACGCCGGTGATCACCTTGATCGCCTCCAGCGCCTGCAGGCTGCCGATCACCCCGCACAGGGCGCCCAGCACCCCGGCCTCGCCGCAACCGGGCACCGCGCCCGGCGGCGGCGGCTCGGGGAACAGGCACCGGTAGCACGGCCCGCCCGCCGCCGGATCGAAGACCGCGACCTGTCCGTCGAATTTGAATACGCTGCCATACACCAGCGGCCGGCGCGCGAGCACGGCGGCGTCGTTGTTGAGGTAGCGCACGCCAAAGTTGTCGGTGCCGTCGACGATGACGTCGTAGCCGGAAAAGAGCGCGACCGCCTCCTCCGGCGTGACGCCCCGCTCGTGGGCGACGACGCGGACGAAGGGGTTGACCGCCTGCAGCCGCGCCGCGGCCGAGGCGACCTTGGGCTGGCCGACCGACGCGGTGTCGTGCAGGAGCTGCCGCTGCAGGTTATGCTCCTCGACGCGGTCGAAGTCCGCGATCCCCAGCGTGCCGACTCCGGCTGCGGCCAGGTACAGTGCCGCCGGGCTGCCGAGGCCGCCTGCGCCGACGACCAGGACGCGTGCGCCGGCGAGCCTGCGCTGGCCGGCCACCCCGATGCGTTCGAGCAGGATCTGCCGGCTGTAGCGGCTCAGCTCCGCGGGCGAAAGTTCGGGCTGGTCGGCCATCGCGGCGAAACAGAGCCGGATCGGTCCCGCGCGCAATTGAAATTGCGCCGCGCGCGGCCGCGCGCCGGTATGACGCGATGCGTTGTCTGGGCATCGATTATGGCACCCGGCGCATCGGGCTGAGCTACGGGGACGAACTGGGCGTCGCCACGCCGCTGCCCGCCCTCACGGAAGCCGACCCGGCGCGGCGGTGGGCCGCGCTGCTCGCCACGATCGCGCAGCGCCGGATCACCGATCTCGTGCTGGGCTATCCGTTGAACATGGACGACTCGGTCGGCTTCAAGGGCCGGGAGGTCGAGGCGTTCGCCGCCCGGCTGAAGGCCGAGACCGCGCTGCCGGTGCACCTGGTCGACGAGCGCCTCACCAGCTACGAAGCCGAGTCTACGATCGCGAAGGGACGGCGCCGGGACGTGCGCGCGAGCGGGATCATTGATTCCCGGGCGGCGACCCTCATCCTGCAGGATTTTCTCCTCCAGAAGCTCGGCCACCCGCCGCCGGAGGAGGATCGCGCGTGAGTGCCGGCGAGGCTCCGCCAGCGTCGTCTCCGCCGCAGCGGTGGAAATGCGTCTGCGCCTACGACGGCACCGCGTTCGCCGGCTGGCAGAGCCAGGCCGGCGGCACCGCCATCCAGGACGTGATCGAGGCGCGGCTCGCGCAGATTTTCAAGGTGCCCGTCCGCGTGCACGGCAGCGGCCGTACCGACGCCGGCGTTCATGCCCATGGCCAGGTCTTTCATTTCGACGCCGACTGGCCGCATGGGGCGGACAGGTTGCTCGCGGCGCTGCGATTCCTTCCCGCCGGCATCCAGATCAAGTCGGTGCGGCCGGTGGCGGGCTCGTTTCACGCCCGCTTCGGTGCCACGGGCAAGCGATACGAGTACCACGTGCACCTGGGCGACGCCGATCCCTTCACGCGGCCCTATTGCTGGGTGGTGTCCCGCCCGCTCGACCTCGCGGCGATGCAGGCTGCGGCGCGGCTGCTGCGCGGCCGGCACGATTTCCGGGCCTTCACGGCACTCAACGGACCCGCCCGGGAGGATACAGTGCGCGACGTCACGCGCCTCGACGTCGTGCGCCGGGGGCGCCGCGTCGTGATCACGGCCGAATCGGCGGGCTTTCTCTACAAGATGGTGCGCAGCCTCGCGGGCGCGCTCGTCGCGGTCGGCGAGGGCCGCCTGACGCTCGAGGGCTTGCGCGCGCTCCGCGATGGCGGGAAGCGCACACCGGTGGTTCAGACCGCGCCGCCCCAGGGACTTTTCCTGAGGCAGGTCTTTTACGGTCGGCGCTCGGGCGGGCACGGTCCCGCCCGAAAAAATCTGCGCGCGGAATGAAGTTTCCTCCTCGCCGTTGCGGGAAGTGTCGATAGGATCAGTGCCGTCGGCACCGCATGGGGCGGCGCCGCGGCTCAACCCTTCGATCCTCTGCCGGGTGCGCTGTGCTCGCGCCACGTTTCTCCGGCTGGCCGTCGTTCTGGCCAGCCTTGTCATCCGCCTCGGCGGCGAGCCCGGTGCGCGGCCCGATCCGGCCGATGCGTCATGGCTCGACGACCTGCAGCGGCGCGCGGTCCTCTACTTTGTCGAGCAGGTGGATCCCGGCACGGGCCTGGTGCGGGATCGCGCGCCGGTCGACGGCGGGACTTCCCGTGCGCCCTCGAGCGTGGCCGCCACCGGGTTCGGACTCTCGGCCTGGTGCGTGGCGGAGGCGCGGGGATGGATGAGCCGGGAGGAACTCCTTCGCCGGGTGCGGGGCACGCTGCGCTTCCTCGCGGACGGGCATGCGCACGAGCGTGGCTGGTTCTACCATTTCGTCGATGCCACCGACGGCCGCCGCGTGTGGGCCAGCGAGGCGTCGACGATCGACACGGCGCTGCTCCTGCAGGGAGCGCTCCACGCGCGGGAGCACCTGCGCGACCCCGAGGTGAGCTGCCTGGTCGATGCGATCTACGCGCGGATCGACTGGCGCTGGGCCCTGAACGGCGGCACGTCGCTGGCGCACGGCTGGCGTCCGGAGGACGGGTTCATCCCCCATCGGTGGGACAGCTATGCGGAGCTGCTGGGGCTTTACCTGCTCGGCCTCGGGGCACCCCAGGGAGCACTGCCGGTGGAGAGCTGGGCGGCCTGGCGACGCGCGCCGGTGATTCGGCAGGCAGGGCGGACTTTCATCCACTGCGGCCCCCTGTTCACGCATCAGTATGCACATGCCTGGTTCGATTTTCGGGGCCGGCGGGACGGCGCCTTTGACTACTGGCAGAATTCCGTCGATGCCACCCTGGCCCAACGGGAATGGTCGGCGGCCCAGAGCGCCCGTTTCCCTCGTTGGTCGCGCGAGGTGTGGGGGCTGACCGCTTCGGACAGCGCCGCGGGCTACAAGGCCTGGGGCACGCCGCGCCCGGGAATCACCGGGGACGACCAGAGCGACGGCACCCTGGTGCCGAGCGCGCCGGGCGGTTCGCTGCCGTTTGCGCCGGCGGAGTGCATCGCGGCCCTGCGCGCCCTCCAGGCGGTGGGCGGCGAGCGGGTTTGGGGCCGGTATGGGTTCGTGGATGCGTTCAATCCTCACACCGGGTGGGCTTCGCCGGACGTCATCGGCATCAGCGTCGGCGTGACGCTGTTGATGGCGGAAAACCTGCGCACGGGTCTCGTCTGGCGGAGTTTCATGCGCGCGCCCGAAGTCGGGCGCGGGCTGAAACGCGCGGGCTTCTCCGAGCCGGATGCGAAACTAGCGGTGCCGGTTCTGGCGACCGTCGGCGCCGGTCCGTAGGCGCGGTCGAGACGGACGCTGGGGCGAGCTGCCGGTCTCAGCCGGACTGATGCGTTGGCCTTCAAATCAGCCGTGAGAACGGCCGCACGGAAAGGTGGAGCAGCTTGTCCTCAAGCTGCTGCGGACCGGACCATCGCCCGTCAGCTGCCTGGGGACAGGCGGCTCCACCGCAATGGCATCGTTCCGGCTCAGATCAGGCCGAGCTTCATCTTTCCCTCTTCGGAAATCATCTGCTGGTTCCACGGCGGCTCCCAGGTGATGCGCACGTCGGCGTCGGTCACCCCGGGCACCGCGAGGATCTTCGACTTCGCATCCTCGGCGATGGCGGGTCCCATGCCGCAGCCGGGGGCGGTGAGGGTCATGGCGACGTTTACGCGGTACCCGGCGGGATTCTGTCCGGCCAGTTTCTCGACCTCCATGGAGTAGACGAGCCCGAGGTCGACGATGTTGACGGGGATCTCCGGGTCGAACACCTGGCGCAACTGGGCCCAGATCGCCTCCGGGTCGGGCGCTCCGTCGGCAAGCGTGGCGGCGGAGACCGTCGTATCGCTGACGGACTCGCCGAGGGCGTCGCCATCCTTGCCGTCGATGCGGAAGAGGCCGAAATCGGTCTGGACGGTATAGCTGCCGCCCAGGGTCTGGTGGATGAAAACGCGGCCGCCGGCGGGCAGCGTCTGCTTGTCGCCGGAAGGGATCTGCGTGGCGGTGACGTCGCGGGAGAGGGTGCGTTCTCGGTTCATGGCGACAGTAGTAGCGAGTAGCGACTAGTGAGTAGCGGGTTGCGAATGGGACCAGCGGTGAGGGAGTCGAGGGCGAGGAGAGTCATGCTCGCTGTTCACCTCCCGCTGCTCGCTCCTTCCTATTCAAACTGCGTTTCGATCAGCGCGCGCAGCGCCGCGTGGAGCTCATCGTCGGTGAGACGATTCAGGACTTCCTCGAAGAAGCCGAACGTGAGCAGCTTGTCGGCGGCCTCGCGGGGGATGCCGCGGGCCTGCAGGTAGAACTCCTGCTCCGGATCGATCCGGCTGCTCGTCGCGCCGTGCGTGCAGCGGACATCGTTGGCCTGGATCTCGAGGCCGGGGAGCGAGTTCGCCTCGGCCTCCTCGCTCAGCATGAGATTGCGGTTGCTCTGGTAGGCATCGGTGCGCTGGGCGTCGGGATCGACGACGATCAGCCCGGAGAAGATCGTCTTCGCCGTCTGCCGGAGGGAATTCTTGTAGAGGAGGTCGGACTTGGTGTCCGGCGCCTGATGGATCTGCAGCGTGCGCTGGTCGAACTCCTGCGAGCCGTCGGCCACCGTGAGCGCGAGCATCTCGGACAACGCGCCCGGGGCCTGGAGCTGGGAGAGCGACTCGTGGCGCGATTGACGTCCGCCCAGGTGCAGGTTGAGCGACTGGACGCGGGCATCGCGTCGGACGACCGTGGAGTTGAGCTGCAGCGAGAGCGTCTCGTACGACCAAGCCTGCGCGCCGACGTACGTGAGCTGCGCCCCGTGGGCGGCGTACAGGTCGTTGGCACCGCAGGCGAAATGGGGGAGGGCGGCCGCGGTGCCGGGCAGCGAAAGCCGGGCATCGGCGTAGAACAGGTCGATGACCGTCGCCTTCGCGTTCTCCTCCGCGATCACCAGCGTGTGCGGGAAGATCGCCGTGGCCGGACCGGTCACCCGGTGGTGGATCACGATCGGGCCGGCGAGCTCCACGCCTCGCGGCACGTAGACGAACGCCCCGTCACGCACGAACGCCGCGTGCAGGGCGGCGAACTTCTCCGAGCCGAGCTTCTGCGGCTGCGCCATGAAGTGAGCCTTCAGCAGTTCGGGGTGGCTCGCGGCGGCCTCGGTGAGGGTGCTGACGACCACGCCGGCGGGGCGCGGCGTCGTGGCGCGGGCGGAGAGGTGATTGTTCGTGAACGCCAGGTCCGGCCGCGCCAGCGCGGCGGGCAGGTCGGGGATCCGGTCATCGGCCTGGGTGGCCTCGGCGGGCGTGCCGACGTGGAAGCCGTCGAGCGTCAGGCCCTGGAGGCTGGAGAAACGCCACGCCTCGTCGGTGCGCGCCGGGAGCGGCAGCGCCGCGAACCGCTCGTACGCGGCGCGCTTGCGCTCGAGCCACCAGGCCGGGGCGCCGTCGAGGCTGGCGAGGTGCGCGGCGAAGGCATCGGCCGTGAAGCTCCCGAGCGGGGAGCGTGCAGTGGAGGAGGGTACGGAAGCGGACATGTTCGTCGGGCGGGTGGGCGGTTCAACCGACGCTGCCTTCCATCTCGAGGTCGATCAGGCGCTTCAGCTCGACGGAGTACTCCATCGGAAACTGCCGCGCGAGGTCGTTGACGAAACCGTTGACGGCGAGACTCATCGCCTGCCCCTCGGTGAGGCCGCGCTGCTGCATGTAAAAGATCATTTCCTCGTTCACCTTCGAGACGCTGGCCTCGTGCTGCACGTAGTTGCGGTCGCCGCGGACGGTGATGGCGGGGTAGGTGTCGGTGCGGCTGTTGGTATTGATGAGGAGCGCGTCGCACTCGGTGTTGTTCTTGCAACCCTTGAGGTGCTTCGGGATGTGCACGACGCCGCGGTAGGTGCTGCGGCCCTGGCCGACGGAAATCGACTTGGCGACGATGTTGGAGGTCGTCTCGTCGGCGGCGTGAATCATCTTCGCGCCCGTGTCCTGGTGCTGGCCATCGTTGGCCAGCGCGATGGAGATGACCTCGCCGCGCGCCTTGCGGCCCTTCAGCACGACGCCGGGGTACTTCATCGTGAGCCGGCTGCCGATGTTGCAGTCGATCCACTTGATCTCGGCCTCCTCGTGGGCGACCCCGCGCTTGGTCACGAGGTTGAACACGTTGTTGGCCCAGTTCTGCACCGTGATGTACTGGATCTTGGCGCCCTTGAGCGCGACCAGCTCGACCACCGCGCTGTGCAGCGTGGAGGTGGAAAACTTCGGCGCGGTGCAACCCTCCATGTAGGTGACCTCGGAGCCCTCGTCGGCGATGATGAGCGTGCGCTCGAACTGCCCGAAGTTTTCCGCGTTGATGCGGAAGTAGGCCTGGAGCGGCTGGGCGACCTTGACGCCCTTCGGCACGTAGATGAACGAGCCGCCCGAAAACACCGCGCTGTTGAGCGCGGAGAACTTGTTGTCGCCCGTCGGGATCACCTTGCCGAAGAATTTCCGGAACAGCTCGGGGTGTTCGCGCAATCCCTCGGTGGAGTTGACGAAGATCACGCCCTGCTTGGCGACGATGTCCTTGATGTTCGAATACGCCGCCTCGGAGTCGAACTGTGCCTCGACGCCGGCGAGGAACTTCCGCTCCTGTTCCGGGATGCCGAGCCGCTCGAAGGTCTTCTTGATGTCGTCCGGCACCTCGTCCCAGGTGCGCTTCGGCTTCTGGCCCTGCGCGAGGTAATAACGGATCTTGTCGAAATCGATGTTCTCGAGGTCCTTCGTCGCCCAGTGGGTGGGCATGGGCTTCGCCCGGAAGACCTTCAGGGCATTCTGCCGGAATTCGCGGATCCACGGCGCCTCCTTTTTCACGGCGCTGATGTAATCGACGGTCTTCTCCGTGAGGCCGGTGCCGGCGTCGAACTCATAGGCGACGTCATACTGGAAATCGCCCTTGGTCTGGTCGATGCCGGCGACGGGATTCTCGATCGCGACGGGCTCGAGTTCGTTGGAAAGCGTGTCGGTGGTGCGCATGGCGGAACGGGAGGGAGATTGGGCGCGAGGGCGCGGCTCAGGCGGTGACGAGTTCCTTCTTCACCCAGTCGTAGCCCTTGGCTTCGAGTTCGAGCGCGAGGGTCTTGTCGCCGCTCTTCACGATGCGGCCGTCGTACATGACGTGGACAAAATCGGGCACGATGTAGTTCAGCAGCCGCTGGTAGTGCGTGATCATCAGCACGCCCAGGTTGGGCCCGCGGAGGGTGTTCACGCCGTCGGCGACGATGCGGAGCGCATCGATGTCGAGGCCGGAATCCGTCTCGTCCATCAGCGCGAACTTGGGCTCGAGCATCGCCATCTGGAGGATTTCGCAGCGCTTCTTCTCGCCGCCGGAGAAACCCTCGTTGACCGAGCGGGAGGTGAACTTCCGATCGATCTTCAGCATGTCCATCTTGGCGTAGAGCCGCTTGTAGTAGGCGGTGGCGTCCAGTTCCTCGCCCTCGGCCATGCGGGCCTGCTGGGCGGCGCGAAGGAAGTTGGCGATCGAGACGCCCGGGATTTCGCTCGGGTACTGGAAGGCGACAAACACGCCGGCCCGGGCTCGTTCGTCGGCTTCCTTCGCCAGCAGCGATTCGCCATCGAGCAACACATCGCCCCCCGTGACGGTGTAGTCCGGATGCCCCGCGATCACCTTGGCGAGGGTCGACTTGCCGGTGCCGTTGGGCCCCATGATGGCGTGGACTTCGCCGCTGTTGATCGTGAGGGACAGCCCCTTGACGATCGGCTTCTCACCGATGGTGACGTGAAGGTCTTGGATAACGAGCGAGGACATGGACGAAAGAAACGGGTGGTCGGAGGGAACGGGCGGACGAGGAGAGGGGAGGAGCGCGGGCGTGAAAAACGGGTTCTCAACTGCGGCCGTCCGTCGCCTGCCCGCGGAAGGTGATCTCGATCGATTTGGCATCGAAGCCTTCCGGCAGGATCCGGGTGAGCGAGTCGAGCACCCCGGGCGGCAGGTCGATGTCGTGCGTCCGGCCGGTGCTTTCGTCGTGAAAATGCGCGTGCGGCCGGAGATTCGGACAGTAGCGCGTGGGCCCCCGCTCGAAATTCACCGCCCGGACCAGGTCGCACTGCACGAGGGTTTCCAGGCAATTGTAGACCGTCGCGAGCGAAATGGTGGGCAGCTCGGAGCGCACCCGGGCGTACACTTCGTCAGCCGTCGGATGATCGCGCTTTTTCAGGAGAATGCTGTAAACCACTTCTCGCTGCGGGGTGGAGCGCAGGCCGCTGGTGGCGAGCCGCTGCGACAGCGCTTCGGTGTTTTCAGAGGGAGCCATGGGACGGAGGGGCAGCAACCAATTGGAATGGTTCTAAGGCGCAAGTAATAATTGGAATAATTCCAATTCGCAACGGGGGCGTCACGCGGGTCGCCGATTCCTTCGCGGGGCACCGCCGTGAGCGTCGCGGCTTCGACGGGATGCGGTGGAGCCGCCTGTCCCCAGGCGGCTGACGTGCGACGGACCGGTCCGCAGCAGCTTGAGGACAAGCTGCTCCACCT